>QCND01000089.1 GCA_003213355.1 Prochlorococcus sp. AG-424-E20 | reverse complement strand
TAATTTAGTCATCAAATTTTTTAATCGTTCCCCCTCCTGCAAAACTTGGCGAGATAACCATTTATCCAAATCATTATCAACTTTGCCAGATGTAATACTTAAAGGATTTTGTTGCTCAACTTCAATTAATGAAGCTAACTGTTCAGATCTTCTCTCATTCAAAAGAGATCGTCTTTGCCCTTCCCATCCATGTTCAGTTGGCTCCCAAAAAATCTCGTTCTGCAAAGTGTCTGGCAAATATTGCTGTGGAACCCAGTTTTTTGAAAATGAATGTGGATACCTGTAACCCATGCCATCTCCAAAGGATTCTTGATCTCGATTTGGATCTTTAAGGTGAGATGGAACATTTTGCTTTTGGGAATTTTTAACTTTCTGAACTGCCTTAAAAATAGCCTTCACACTATTGCTTTTCTCAGTTGAAGCCAAGTACAAGGTTGCCTGAGCCAGTGGGTAAATACCCTCTGGCATACCTACTCGATCAAAAGCCGCGGCGCATGACTCAACTATGACAATTGCATTGGGATCAGCAAGACCAATATCTTCTCCTGCTGCGATGAGCATACGTCTAAAAATGAATCGTGGACTTTCTCCAGCCTCCAACATTCGAGCAAGCCAAAACAATGCCGCATCAGGATCAGAACCTCTTAATGACTTAATAAAAGCGCTAATAGTATCAAAATGGGCATCACCTTTTTTGTCATATAAAACCGCTCGTTCTTGAATTGAATCCTCAGCAATCTTGAGATCAATACTGATTGAACTATCTTGATTTGCAATAGTGCTCTCTACAGCAAGTTCAAGCGCATTAAGTAGAACACGTGCATCGCCATTACACACATCAACCAAATGATCCTTAGCTTCACTAGCTAAATTGATTAATTTCAAGCCATATCCCCTCTCCTTATCATTCAAAGCTCGTTGCAGCAATTGATGTAATGCTTTTGAATTCAGACTATTTAAACGAAATAATCTAGATCTACTTACCAAAGCTTTATTTACTTCAAAATATGGGTTTTCCGTTGTGGCCCCAATCAGGGTCAAAGTTCCATTTTCAATCCAAGGTAATAAGGCATCTTGTTGAGCAGTATTAAATCTATGAACCTCATCAATAAATAAAATTGTACGTTTACCAAATTTATTTAATCGATCAATTGCCGACTCTATCTCAGATCTCAAATCCTTGATGCCAGCCAATGCTGCATTTATGACACTAAAGTGAGATAGGGTATTTAAGGCAATAATCCTAGCCAAAGTAGTCTTACCAACTCCAGGAGGGCCATAAAGCAATAAATTGCCTACTTTGTCAGCAACAATTGAACGTCTCAATAAACGTCCTTGAGCAAGAATGTGATCTTGACCAACAAATTCATCCAGTGTTTGAGGCCGTAAGCGATCAGCTAAAGGAGCATTATTCTGTATTAGCTGTTCACCATTAAAAGCAAACAGATCTTTGGCCAAAGCTAATAAACAAACATTTTTGATACTCTAAAAGCAAAAAAAAACTTATACAGTTGTTTTGATGATTTCAAATTGAAGGTTTTTAATCTACGTAATAACTGTCGGAGCGGACATCCCTGTTCGTTTTGAAATCTCAGCTAGAGAATCAATACTTTTAATTAAAGGATCCAAAGCTAACTGAGGATCTTGAGTGATATCACCATCACTTGGAACAAAGCTTTCAAAGTAGACTCTCAGCGTAGCTCCTTGAGTGCCCGTACCAGACAGTCTCACTAACACCCTACTACCATCATCTAATAAAATTCTTAAACCCTGATTAAGCGTAATTGAACCATCAACTGGATCTGTGTAGCTAAAATCATCAGCATTTTCAACCGTCCTTCCAGCAAAAGATTCATCTATCAAATTGGGAAGCATATTGCTCAATCTGGAATAAAGAGAATTTGCAACTTCAGATGGAATAGATTCATAATCATGTCGAGAATAGTAATGGCGACCAAAAAATAGCCAATGATTTTTCATTATCTCAGAAACAGACTTTTTCTTAGAGGCAAG
>QCND01000088.1 GCA_003213355.1 Prochlorococcus sp. AG-424-E20 | reverse complement strand
GCCTTGCTTAATATAATTTTTGCTATTTGGTTCTTCAATTAATCTTTTAAGCTCATTTGCTTTGGCTAGAAATATAGAGCTTTCTTTAAATTTCTTTTCTTTATGAGCAATGTGATGTTTGATAAATAAATAATCTATCTTATCTGTATTAGATTTTTGTTTATGTGATTCAAATAATTCAATTTTTTTCTTGATATAATTTTCGTAATTTTTATATCCTATGTGCGTTAATGTATATAAAGAACGAATATATAATGGATTAACTTCTAAAGCCTTTATAAATAAAAAACTAGCGTCATTTATTTTACCTTGAATTAAATTTAAATGACCTAATGCATGCAAAGCTATGAAATCTTTATCATTTTTTTTTAAAGCAATCGATAGTAATCTTTCTGCTCCTAATAAATCACCATCGTCTATTTTTTGGATGCCAATATCTCTCCACCGCTTGTTCACTATGTTTTCGTAAACTAAATCTTATTTTAGATAGAAAGTTTAAATTTAGATTCTTTGATTCAGCAAATTAAACATAGTAGTAGTTGATTGTTATCAGAATCAGACGGGTTTAATTAGCTCAGTCCTTTTTTATGGTTTGAGATGATTGAGAATTATTGTTGAAGAGAATTTCCAGGAATTGTCCCGAAAATTGTCCCTATATTTTTCAAAAAATAATTGTCCTTAGGATTGTCCCTAAACGATATTTTGACGATTTTTGAGATTATGAGACTCTTTCTGCTGGAAGGGGAGTGAGGCTCTTTCAGGCCTCGTGGATCAATTGGGTAATAAGGCTGATCTGACCCCATCTCCTAAAAGATCAAGCAGCAACAGGGGCTGTTTGACGGGAGAAACTAACGATGTTGTTAGCAGTTATGTTTTTGCTCTGACCGAGCAGGCTTCAGTCACTCGCCTGATACCCCGTCGAAGCCATTGCAGCCCCATTTATGGAGCTGAGCGGAATCGAACCGCTGTCCGAGATACTGGTGTGAATCACCTAGTCCATTAGAAAATAGACATACACATTCTGACAGATCTTTGGGAATTAATCGATTAGTGTTTAAAGAACTGCTTTTCCTTTTCTAATAACTTAAAAGTAATGAAAATTGTTGCATCTATTTCACAAGGTCTTGAAAAAGAGGGTGCAAAAGAGTTGATCGAACTTGGAGCTAAATCAGTTAAAGCGTCAAGGAGGTATATATCATTTGAAGCTGATATGGCTTGTTTATACAGAATACATTTAAGAGCTCGCTTGTCCTTTAGATTTTTAAGAGAGATTGTCAGATTCCCTTGTCATGGTCCTAATGAACTTTATGACGGTGTTCAAAGGTTAATTGATTGGGAAAATTGGCTTCAGCCTAGACAAAGTTTTCGAGTAGATGTAACTGGATTTGGAGAAGGATTATCACATACTCATTTCACTGCTTTGCAAGTGAAAAATGCAATTATTGATTTACAAAGAGAACGATGGGGTGTCCGTTCAAGCATTGATTTGAAGAATCCAGATATTTGTTTTCATTTGCATTTGTCAAATTATCAAGCCGTTTTGAGCGTTGATGGTAGTAACTCGAGTCTTCACAAAAGAGGGTATAAACCAGCTGTTGGAATAGCTCCGATTAAGGAGACACTGGCTGCAGGTTTAATGAGAATGACTGAGTGGGATGGAACGAAGAATTTGGTAGATCCATTCTGCGGTTCTGGAACATTTTTGATTGAAGCAGTGAGCATGTTGCTTGGAATTGCATCTGGTATGGATAGACAATTTCTGTTTAAGAATTGGCCAGATTTTGATATCTCTTTTTGGGATAAAGAATTAAAAATGGCAAAGCAGATAAAACCTTTAAATAAGAAGTTATCTAAAATAATTGGATGTGAAGTTGATGAAATGATTGCTCACTCTGCAAGTGAGAACGTTAGAAAAGCGGGCTTAGAAGATTATATAGAAATAATTAACTGTCCTTTTCAAGAATTGCAACTACCTCCTGGATTAGGATTTTTAATTTGTAACCCTCCTTATGGGAAAAGAATTGGAGATAAAAATGA
>QCND01000087.1 GCA_003213355.1 Prochlorococcus sp. AG-424-E20 | reverse complement strand
TAGGCTCAGAGTTTTCCTGACAAATAAGAGAGGCTATACAGTTCTCAAGAGTTTGCAATCTCTGCGAACTCCATGCATCAATTAAATGTCTACAACGTCTTAAGGATTTTTGCTTTTCAAGAGCAGCCAGAGCCCCACGGATGAGCGACTCGGGGTCATTTAATGTTGCCAAACGAAGTTCATTAACATCTAGTAAAGGAGTAAGTTTAGGAAGATGCTCATTATCACTTGATAGGAAATTATCTAACAACTTTTTAATTAAATCAACATCAGCTAAAATATTATTAGAATCATTAAAACGATTAATCTTCTCAACAATTTCAGGACCAAACATACTTTCCTCAATGTTACTTATTGTTGACCATATTGCACGATGATGATAAATCGCAAAATCATCAAGATCCCTTAAGCGAAGTTCATAACGAATAAAAGATCTGTAATTAGGACAGTGAATATAAGTAAAAAGTATATCTGCCTCACTTCTTTCTCTGAGACTAATTTCTTGAGGCTTATCTATTTTTTTCGAGCGACCGTGCCATCTTTGACCACTTATTTGATTACGTAAATCCTCCTCTAGTTGTAGAGCGAATCTACCTTGACCTCCACTAAGACGCTGAGCAACCTTCTGTAGATAATGAGTTCTTATTGCAGTTTGAGGAAGCTTTCCAAGGAGACTTACTAAGCTGCTAACGGCTTCCTGAAATTGATCAGATTTACTTAAATCTAAATCCATCAATGATTGATCAATTTGCCAATCCATCCAAAGAGGTGATTTTGCCGCTAATGCTTCATATTCGGATGGAGAATTATCCTTAAGAAATTCATCTGGATCTTTACCAGAAGGTAATTGAAGGACTCGTAAATCTAGTTGACCTTGAATAGCAAGGTTTTCTACTTCACTAATGGCTCTATTAGCCGCACGAATTCCAGCATTATCTGAGTCAAAATTTAAGAGGATCTTTTTACTATCGGTTGCACGAGAAAGAAGCGTTATTTGATTGCGACTTAATGCTGTTCCTAAAGAAGCGACAACATTTGTAATACCCGAATCATGAAGTGCCATCACATCAAAATATCCCTCTACAACAACTGCATAATCTTTTTTCCTAATGGAAAGTGTGGATTTATCAAAACCAAAAAGATTTTTTCCCTTTTCAAAGATTTCAGTCTCAGGTGAATTTAAATACTTAGGTTCTGAACCATCAAGACTTCGTCCGCCGAAACCAATAACTCTTTTTTGCCTGTCGTGAATAGGAACAATTATTCGATTGCGAAATCTGTCATAGAAACCATTACCACCCTTTCGAGGAACAATCAATCCCGCCGATTCAAGGATTTCAACACTGACTTTTTCTATGTCTACAAAATATTTAAGTAGTGAATCCCAATTATCTGGAGCAAAACCAAGTTCAAAATTGATTAAAGTTCCATCACTTAAATTACGCTTATTCCTAAGGTAATTAAGTGCATTTTCTCCACATGGAGAATTCAATTGATTTCTAAACCAACCAGTAGCGGTTTTTAAAACACGATAAAGGGTATCTCTACGTGAAAGCTGTTGCTTGAGTCTTTCTTGTTGTGGTCCTTCAATCGTATCAATTGGTACTTGATATTTCTTAGCCAGCTCAAGAACAACATCACTAAAACTTTGTCTCTGAAACTCCATTAAGAATTTAATTGCATTTCCACCAGCTCCACATGAAAAACAATAATAAAATTGCTTGCCAGGAATTACTGACATTGAAGGTTTACTATCATCATGAAAAGGACATATTCCAACATATTCTTTACCTTTTTTCTTTAAAACGACGTGTTCACCAACAACATCAACAATATCTACGCGCTCTTTTACAGACTCAATTGTCTTAGGATGTAGTCGAGCAGAAGCCATATGATAATTTTAATTGATATTTAAATATTTAGTTAAGAGATTTAGGAATTGAGAGAAAAACTACTTAGCAATAAATTAAATATAGAAAAAAATTTTAAAGGGATCAGATTTTTAATAGGAAGCGGTTTTGCATTTAGCCTCATGACTGTTTGTGTGAAG
>QCND01000086.1 GCA_003213355.1 Prochlorococcus sp. AG-424-E20 | reverse complement strand
AAAATGTTTAAAGCTCAGAATGATAGTTTATCGGTAGATGTGGTGGAAGATATTAAGAAAGTAGAAAGAGAGTTAAGGTTAAGAAATAAATGTTGAAAATTCAAGAATACAAGTCAATTGTTTTTGATTGCGATGGAGTAATTCTTAACTCCAATAAGATTAAAACCAGAGCTTTTCGAGTAGCATCTTCTCCTTTTGGTTATGAGGCTTCAAGGTCTTTAGAGAATTATCACTTGAGAAATGGAGGTGTTTCTAGATATGCAAAATTTGATTATTTTCTTGAAAACATCGTTTCCATTAACTCTAAAAAAAATAAGGAGTTATATCTAAAAAAGATGCTTAAGATATATTCAGAGGAAACCGAAAAGGGATTATTAGATTCAGAAATAACTTATGGTCTCCATTCTTTGCGGACTAAGACTAAAGATTCGTCTTGGTCAATAGTTTCTGGTGGAGATCAGGATCAATTACGTTCTATTTTTGCAAAAAAGGAAATAATCCATTTATTTAACGGCGGTATTTTTGGTAGCCCAAATACAAAAAATGAAATTTTAAAAAGAGAATTAGGAAGAGGAAGTATCAAACTTCCTGCTCTTTTCTTAGGCGATACTGAGTTAGATCATAGGGTTTCAATTTCTAATGGCTTGGATTTCATCTTCGTAACTGCATGGACTGAGTTTAGATCTTATGAACAATATTGCATCGAAAATTCAATTAAAAATATATCAAAGGTTTATGAGCTTATTGCTTAATTAAAGTTGTCTATTTCCTTCTTTATTTGACTTAACTCTTTTCCCCAGTCTTCAGTTGATGTTTGTCTATAAAAAGTTTGATTTTCGAACCAATAACTTTTTAAATCATTATCACCATTAAACCAAATACAATCGCGATTAAGTAAGATTTTACTATCTATGCCAATAGCACCTGCTAATGCAAATGTTATATTTTCAATTGAGACGACCATATTACAAGCATTTACTAAAGAAGCCAGATCATCTAAATCATTAAACTTATCCACTTCTTGTAAATCATATATATCAATATTATATTTACTTTTTATATTATTTATCTCTTCTAATGTCTCACCATATTGAAGATTTAAAAAACATATATTTGGTGAATAAATTCCTAAAATAAATTCTTCTAGAGATATCGATTTGTATTTATACCTCTTAGATTGAGATCTCCATGAGATCCCAACAATTTTTTTATATTTTGAATCTTTTAGTATTTTATCTCTAAAAATATTAGTTATTCTTTTATCTACTTTAAGATATGGTTTTTTCCCTTTTTTAAAACTTTCTTTATCAGTTCTAAAGTATTTAATAAGTGAGCCCATTGAAATTTGGAAATCATAAGCTTCTTTTTCTAATATGGTATTTTTGTTTATGTAAATAATTCCTTTGTTAAATGACCTTTTGAATAATGAAATTAACCTTTCATCTATTTTAATTATTAGTTGATCAACTACTTTAACTAATTCAGGTATCAAAGATGCAAATAGAATCTCCTCTCCAATGCCTTGCTCTGCCCAAAGCAAAACGCGCCCCCTATTTGTTGGTGCCCATTCTGGTTTGGTTGTGATCAATTTTTCAAACTGATTAAGTATCTTCCATCTTGATTCATATTTAATAAACCCCTCTTTGAAATTTTTAGATTTTAGAAGACACAAAGATAGATTATATTTTGCATCATCTGATCTAGGATCAATTTCAATTGCTTTTCGGTATGCAAATTCTGCTTCTTGTAATTTGCCAAGGTCTTTTAATACATTTCCCAGATTGAAATGCGAATCTGCGAAATCAGGTTTGAGGGCAATTGCTTTTCGATATGACAATTCTGCTTCTTTTAGTTTGCCAAGATCACTGAATATGTTTCCCAAATTGGAATGTGCTTCTGCGAGATTCGGATTGATTTCAATTGCTTTGCGGTGTGCAAATTCTGCTTCTTGTAATTTGCCAAGGTCTTTTAAGATATTTCCAAGATTTGAATGAGCTTCTGCGAAATCAAGATTGATTTCAATTGCTTTGCGAGTGTATAACTCTGCGTCTTGTAATTTACCCAGACTTCTCAATATGACTCCATAATTAGAAAAAACCTTGCAATCCTTGTATCCCTGATTTATAAAATATCGATA
>QCND01000085.1 GCA_003213355.1 Prochlorococcus sp. AG-424-E20 | reverse complement strand
ATCGCTCCATCTTCTGTTTGGGAAAGAAAATTACTTTTTTGTTTGATATTGCTTGAAAGTGTGACTCCGATCATGGGATGTTTGGCTCTACCACTGGTGATTAAATCTTTGGCGATTTTCCTAGCTCTATTTATTGGTATTGCGAAACCTAATCCTGCTCCTGGCCCTGAGCGAACAAGAGTATTAATGCCAATCACTTCTCCGACAGAATTTAATAATGGTCCTCCAGAATTACCTGGATTAATAGCTGCATCAGTTTGAATGAGATCGATTCTTTTGTCCGATATACCTAATTGAGCAACATCTCTATTGAGATTACTAATTATTCCAAGAGTAACTGTATTTTCAAGTCCAAAAGGATTTCCTACTGCAATTGCCCAATCACCAACTTTTAAATTATCGGAGTTTCCTAATTTTGCAGTGGGCCAAGGACCTTTTGCTTTGAGTTTAATAACTGCAAGATCTGTTAAAGAATCTTCTCCAACAACATTTCCAAGCACTCTTCTTCCATCTGATAAACCTACTATTAGTTGGTCACTCTTTTCTATTACATGAGCATTAGTCAAGACTAGACCTGCTTTAGAAAAAATCACTCCACTACCTTGCCCTTTTTCAATTCGAGATTGTGGAACTTGCAGGCCTCTTAGACCAAAGAATCGTTCAAAATATCGATCATTTAAGATCCCAGGAGGAAATATACCTTCACTTGAAGATAAAACCTGACGCTGTGTTTCAATTGTGACCACTGCATCTCCACTTATATTTAATGCTTTTGATACGAAAGATTGCTTATTTTGATTTTGTGGGGATAACAGCGAAGCTTCACTTGAATGAAGAGGAGTTTCATATCGGAAGTTAAAAAAAATAAGAATAACTAAAACAAAAAGCTTAAAATATTTTTTTTCGCGTAATTGTAGGGATCCTATTAATAGTCTCTTTACATCTAATCCATGCATGATCTTCTGAAAGGGATTAGTTCTTATCGTCAAAACTAATCATAGCTAATTTGGAAATTGAAATGCCCATAAATTTAATTACCGTAGATTTTTACTAAATAACTATTCTTTGAACTTCTTTCCTATAGAATAATATTCTGATTTATTCTGTGACTGAAGATGAAACAAGACGACTTCAAAACTTAATCTAAATTAATGCGTTAAGTTTTTTGAGTTATCATTTTGCAAATGTTGAGTAAATTTTTACCTTTTGTTTATGGCCTTTCAGTTTTTGTTTTGTTGATTTTGGCTGCAAGAATAATGCTAAATGGTTTTTTCTCAGGTCAAGCATCATTTAAGGCTCACAATTCATTTTCAAAGAAAAAAGAAGATGATCGAACAGGTTTGGTTACTGTTCATCCTGAGATTCTAGACAAAGACGGATCCATTACTGATGAAGATTTGCTCACAGTTCGTTTTTCTAAGGACACTGATCATCCACAATCATATGAAAAGCCTTCTGAATAATTTTCATTAGATTTTTTGGTTTTGACATTACATAGTTATCTAAGAGGTTTTAATTTTGGAACAAAGAACGCGAATAGTCGCTGCAGTTTTGAAAAACATGAAGTTACCTCCAAGGTTTCGTCTCAGATTATTAAAGGAAGAACCAGTAAGGCTCGAATTAAGCCTTACACCAGCTTATGGAAAAGATCCTATTCAAGTTGGGTTAGTAGAGTCCCTTGATTTGGTTGCTAGAAGAGACAGAGAAGGAAGAATGCCTAGAGATTTACAAGGGACATGGGATTGGACTGTACGACATGGAAAAGTTAGTACTGGTGGATGGAATCCTTATCTAAAAGAAGCTCTTCAAACTATGTTCGAAACTGGATTGCCAGCAATTATTTACGAGGAACTTACCGGAGAGGACTATCATCCAGTAGATGGCGCAAGACATGTTAGGTAGATATTGAAAACTTTAAAAACAAATGAATTTCAAGAGTCAACATATATGTTTTCTCATACTGAGCATTTCTTTAGTATTATTGAATTGATTCCGACTAACAAATGAAAGATAACTTCGAACCTCGTTATGGATTTGTCAATTTTGCTGAAATATGGAATGGCCGTTTAGCAATGATGGGTATTTTAATAGGTTTAATAACAGAACTTTTAACAGGGCAAGGGATTTTAACTCAGATGGGAATCGGTTAAAAAACTAATTTTTTGTTTTTTTATTTTTAATGGATTGACTGATCTTAAAAACACTAAACAATCTCTAACTACATATAGTGTTAAAGAATTAAATGAATCTATTGGTTTATTACTATCAAGAGGTTTTGCACCGAAATTTATACTTAAAGCCACTGTTTCTAAATCGCAAATTAA
>QCND01000084.1 GCA_003213355.1 Prochlorococcus sp. AG-424-E20 | reverse complement strand
AGATCTGCTCTCCTTCTTGATTCATCTAGACCAAGTAATTTGGGATAAGTAGTTTTATCAGCAATTAAATCCTTTCCTGCCGTTTTTCCTAATACTTCACTACTTGCTGTTACATCAAGGATGTCATCAATTATTTGGAATGCCAAGCCAATCCCTCTCGCATATACACCTAGTGCTTCTAGGAGATTCTCATCAGCTCCGCCAATCAATGCTCCGCAAGTGACACATGCTTTAAGCAAAGCTCCTGTTTTATGAAGGTGAATGTACTCCAAGGTTTCTAAATCAACTTCTTTCCCTTCACAATCGAGATCAACTACTTGTCCTCCCACTAATCCAGGAGCCCCTGCCACTAAAGAAAGCTCACCAATTATTTTCAATAATCTCTCTGACGGTATACCGTCTGTTCGAATTGAAACCATCTCAAAAGCTCTGGTCAATAGAGCATCTCCAGCAAGTATGGCAACGGCATCTCCATAAACCTTGTGATTAGTTGGACGCCCTCGACGAAGATCATCATTATCCATTGAAGGTAGATCGTCATGGATAAGAGACATTGTATGAATCATTTCCAGAGCAACTGCTGTTGGCAATGCTTTTTCAACTTCGCCTCCAGCAAGTTCACAGGCAGCAAGACAAAGTATTGGTCTCAATCTCTTCCCCCCCGCCAAAAGGGAATAGCGCATAGATTCCCTTAATTTTTCTGGCTTTTCAGGGCCCAGAGACGCATCCAGCGCATCTTCAACGCGAGTTCTAGCTTTCTCTAGATACTCAGCGAAGTCAAAAGAAGCGATTGCTTCCTGCATGCAAAAAATCGATTCTTACCAATTCTCTCAGGACATTGTGATTCAGGGAAGTAAATGACTAATAGTTAAAGGTAATCCACAATGTTTCTGCCACCTATCAACGGTATTTGCTAGAAGCATTGTTACTGTCATAGGCCCTACACCGCCAGGGACAGGAGAATAAGCAGCTACTTTATCTTCAATTTCAAATATCTTTACATCTCCACAAAGTTTAGTCTTTTTGAGCTCTTTCATATTTTCTTGATCAGGGGGAAGTCTATGAATGCCTACATCAATAACCACGCAATTCTCACTTACATCATTTTTCCCAATCAAATAGGGCTTACCAGCTGCTACAACGAGTACATCTGCCTCCCTTGTCAAAGAAGGTAAATCCTTAGTTCTTGAATGAGCAATCGTTACAGTGGCATTTGCAGCTTCAAGCATTAATGCCATTGGCTTACCAACAAGAATACTGCGTCCAACTACTACTGCTCTTTTCCCTTCGATTTTGATTTGATTGCGCTCAAGCAGAGACATAACACCAGCAGGTGTACATGATCTTGGGCCTTTTTCACCCTTTATTAATCTTCCTAAGTTCAAAGGATGTAGACCATCGGCATCTTTATCAGGATCAATACTACTTAGCAAGGCGTCCTCATCAAGGTGCGAAGGTAATGGTAGTTGCAATAAAATTCCATCAATATTCTTTTCTTGATTCAAGCTTTTAATGGTTTCTGTAAGTTCCTCCAAAGAAATATCTTCTTTTAAATGCTTTGCAAAACTTCTAACACCTATTCGATCGCATGCTTTTTCCTTGAAATTGACATAAACTCCGCTTGCTGGATCATTACCAACCCTAAGGACAGCTAGTCCAGGAGGACGTTTCGCAACTTCCAGGCCAGATTCGATAGCCTGTTGAAGTATGAGTTCAATCTCCTGAGCAAGTTTTTTTCCATCTAAAATTTTTGGCATAAGAAAAATGAATACAATTTCAATTAATCAACGCGTTAAACCTAGCGTCAGGGTAGGTGAGAAACTCCTTGTCTAAATTACCCAGTCCACAAAAAATTTGGAGGATATGGTTAGGGAGTCAATCTCCCAGACGTCCAATACTTCGCTGGTCAGCCACTGACAAGTTAGGTCTACTAATGGTCTGTCTATTAGTAGCAATATTTTCAAGTTATAAGTTACTTGCTGTCCCGGATCTCAAACCAGGAGATATTGCTCAAGTCAATGTAATAGCCCCTAGGGATGCAAAGGTAATAGACACAGCGGATTTAAAAGATAAGAAACAAAGTTTAAAAGACAGTTTTGTTCAATCAATAGACAAGAATAAATCAAATGATTTAGAAAAGACTATTTTCAAGAAAATCAATATACTTCGCACCCAAAAGAATAACAATTTCGGAATAGATTTTAATGAATTTAACATGACAAATTCAGAGAAAGATTGGATAGTTAATGTAACAGATAATGAATGGGAAGAATGGGAAGAAGAGCTAAGAACTGCTTCAAAGAAAATGCTTTCTCAGGGAATTATTAATACACTTGCACTTGACCAACTTAATGAAGCTTCTTCACTTCAATTAATAGATCTAGGCGAGAAAGATTCTCCAAACAGATCATTAGGTGCAAAAATATTATCA
>QCND01000083.1 GCA_003213355.1 Prochlorococcus sp. AG-424-E20 | reverse complement strand
GGCCTACAGTAATTTTTTTTAAAGCAATTATTTAGGAAGACTTTAAGTATAAAAATTAGTAGCTAGAATTTAAAAATTCTTTCAATCTTAAGTTGATATGTGGGTAAGCATAGATCTTTGCTTAGTACCAATAGGGGTAGGTGTCTCATTATCTCCATACATAAAGGCGTGCTTATCAATTATTCAGGAACATAAGCTTGAGTATGAACTGGGTCCAAATGGAACTGCAATTGAAGGGGAGTGGAATCAAGTTTTTGAATGCGTAAAGAAATGCCATGAGGCAGTTCATAGCAAGGGTGCTCCACGTATTTATACAACATTAAAGGTAAATACACGTACAGATAAGAAGCAATTATTTAAAGACAAAGTGGAAAGTGTAAGAGGCTCTTAGCAAAAGAATTTAAAAGCATTAAGAAAAGGTTTAAAACCTAAAACAAAAGAAAGATCCCAACAATTACCCATGCATATCCAGATCACTACTGATATAAAAGGGATACCAGCTCGGTAATTAATGACTATCTTTGCTCGTCTAAGCAGATCAGAAGTTATTCACGGAAGAGTCGCTATGTTTAGCGTTGCTATCTGGTTAATAACAAGCTATCTAATTCGTTAAGAATGGCTAACCCTATTAAAACTTGGTTTTTTGAATTAATCGAAGATGCGATAGGCAGTAAAGCCATGAAGCAATTTCAGGAAGAAGAGGAGAGCAAAAAAAAGAATTCCGAATCAAATGATGAGTCCAAACAAAATTAGGTGTTAAAGACTCCTCATTATTTAGCTATCCAAGAATCAATCCCATTCAGCCGCAACGGCTCTTAAACCACTAGCAATGATTTCATTAGGGCAATTAGTATCTTCCTTTAAGGCCTTAGCTGCTAGATGAACGTTCTCCCAAAATACTGACACTGCTCCTGTTTTTTGATCATCAGAGAATTTAAATTCCTCAAAAGCTTTTGGCATTTTCCTATTTTTTTAAGTTCTAGCAAAAAATTCATTCGTCAACTTTAATAGTCACTGATTCAATGTAATTATCTTTTTTATTATCTAAAAATAGCTTCCTTGTGATTAAAACTGCCATGGTCGTTAAAAATATAAAGCCAACACTTTGAACAAAGTCTATATAGGTTGCCAAAAAATGATTCATTGAGAACTTATTTTTTTTCAAATCTAGAGGAAAAAAATCAAATGACAAATTCAACTACACAAAAGCAATAAGTAGTAACTTAATGGTCTGTTGAAGCCAAATAACTATCACCCAACAAGGTACCAGCACCTAAATCAAAAACATTATCTAAATTAGATAACAACTCTTTTAGTTCTTCTCCACTGATTCTTTTAATTTCTAGGTAAGTTTCTTTAGACATCTTAAAAATAAATCAGATGCAAATTTAACCACTCCCAATCAGTCTCAGAGACCGTAAAAACCGATAGGAGTAATTGCCTTTCGGCATATTCAATAAAAAAAATTATGGCAATAATAAGTTGGTCAATATTAAAATTTCTAATCAATACCACAAAGAAAATAACGATACCTATGAGTAATAGATGATAAGTAATTATTCCTACACGGCTGGCAGTGGTTTGTCCTTATATTTTTTGAACTTCTCAGGACAACCTTCTTTTTATACTGAGCTTTAGAAGGTTGTCTCTTTGAATAAAAAACGTCAGTGCTCCTCCCCAGAAGCCAATCAATAGATGACCAATTCCATTGATTGTCTGACGTACATTTATCCTAGATTTTCATTTTCATCAATAGCTCTGTAGGACCGTACGTCTTAGGTAGGGAAACCGTAGAAACAATAAACCTGTTCTAATTAGACATTAAAAAAGGGCCCGAGGGGGCCCTTTTTCTTTACCGATTATTTGGAAGCTTCTGGATATTGGTGGCCTGGGGCCAAGTGTCTAGTAGAAAGGCTTTTTTACTCCGTTAGGGCACCTAAACGATGCAGAGGAGGTTCGACTGAATTGACGCACCTAAATCATTGATCCTTGTCGCATCAGACGAATAGCCTACTTATTCATTGAGAATGTTGGAGCAGGAACCAGAATTCAGTTCGCTTCTCTTAAATACTCAGGTGGAGTGTCGACCATCAATGGTGCCTCTGAGCTCAACAAACGTATCTTTGCTCTATTCGCACCTCAACGCAATCAGCCTTAATGCCCATTGCATTTCCACTACACCTGATCAAAAATAGTAAGTTTGGGGTCTAAAACTTTTATCTCAAATCAAACCATCAATATGTCGAGAGAAGAAACAAGTAAACAAGATCAAATAAGAATTTTCGGTGAAATAGCTATAGGATGTAAAACTGATCATCAAAAAATTGAATTTTTCGATTCATCTAAGGAAGCATTTTTCACAGATTCAAATGAATCAACAAGCTCGTCTAATGAAGATATTCCTAAAGACCTAGACGACGGGTTTTACGTATACGCAAATATGAAGAAACTTAGCGAAACGGAGCTTGAAGAGTTGAAAAGTCTGCCATGGAAAGAATACCCAGAAAACTTTAAGATATTTTTATTCGATTTTTGCATCTTAAA
>QCND01000082.1 GCA_003213355.1 Prochlorococcus sp. AG-424-E20 | reverse complement strand
TGCCTTAGATGCGACAGCGGTGGCAGGATTGATAACGGGAGCGGGATCGCCGGCAGGTGCCGCAGAGACAGGTGCGGCGGGGGCTATATCGCCAGCAGGAGCAGGAGAAAAAGTCATACCTTAAGTAGGACTTAATTTATAGAATTTAAGTATACTTTTACTAGAATGTATAAGAAGAATAAAATATTTGAAACTTTTTTAAATATAAAAAATATCAAAATATTTATAGTATCTCTTGTAAGTTAAATAATAATTTGAAACTAAGGGAATTTAATTTCAAAATGCATTATAGGTGTATATCTACTTTTAGGCTTAGGCAATTCAGAATCACTAATAACTAGTGTTCGATCTGTTATAAATGGAGGCATTTTACCCATTCATAAATAGAGCAACATCTATTCAGTATCAACTTCTTGAAGAGGTTTTCTTTTATTTAAATTCCTATTTTCTTTATCAGAAAATTTTAAGCTTGATTTCTTGATAGGTGGCTACTTTTTGTGCTGAGGCTTTAGGTGTCTCATCAATAATTATTGTTTATTCGATTTGCTAATCGCGAATTAATTCAACATTGAACAAAACATTTGAAGCATTTTTGACGCTTCGGTCTTCCCATACCAAATAGACATAACACATCTGAGTAATCCGATTATTGAGAAATTCCCTTCTTAATTTCTTTACCTTTTAAATTAGTTCAAGCTTGATGACGTACTAAGAAGCATAATCAAATTAGATCGGGGAGACTGTTGTCGAAATCTTATCCTCTCTCGCAAATTCATTAAAAGTTCTTTAGGTCTGCACTTTTTTTAAGAACTCGAAGGAGTCGAATGTTCAATTTTGTCCCTTCAAAAAAATGCCACAAACAGTTTTAAGTTAACCCTCCTTGCTAAAACTCTGGCCTAACCCTTCTTTTTGCTTGTTAGGAGTAGGAGAAGACTACAAAAATGTGAATAAAAAGTTAACTCTTTAAGCCATAAACAACCTTCGAACAGAAGTTGAACTAGATCTATAGATCAGACGGAAAGTTTAATAAAACTCTCATCGCTTCAATCATATTTTTACAAAAAACTCCATAAACTCAAAAACTTCTCAATAAGAGGATAATATTTTTGAGATTATTCTAGAAATTTGATTTATCCAAAGACATTACAACTTGAATCTGGAAGTGATCTTCTTAATAGTCTTCAAGGTCTGGCGATAAAAGAAAATAAATCAGGATATGTTTTGAGTGTAGTAGGTAATTTATCTGTAGCTAAATTTCAATGTCCAGGGAAAAGACAAGCTACTACAGTTAAAGATCATCTAGAAATAATAGGTTTAAATGGAACAATATCTCCAAACAAATGTCATCTTCATATAAGTCTTTCAGATGGAGAATGCAAGGTATGGGCCGGTCACCTAGAGGAGGGAACAACAATACTTAAAGGCGCTGACTTATTAATAGGATTTCTTGATGAGACTATAAGTAAAAAAGAAGTCAATACTAATCAGCAAACAGTTGAAATATTTATACTTCCAAATTGTCCATGGTCCTCGAGAGCTGTTCGGATGCTGAGAACATTACAAATACCACATAAAATAAAAGTGATCAAAAATGATGATGATTTTAATTCACTTAATAAAAGAAGTAATTATTCAAGCTTTCCTCAAATTTTCATAGATGAAGAATTTATCGGTGGCTACACAGAATTATCTGAACTCCATGCTTCTGGCAAATTAAGCAATTATTGAATTATCAAACTCCACCTCACGACTGATGTAAGACTCTTACAATAAAAATCAGAAACCTACTTTTTCAAATAATTCTCTTACTATTCACACCCAAGCCACATAAATCATTCAACTTTCGAACATAATCAACAATTACTGATACGTATACTAAAGAAAGCAACTGTCGAAACGGTATATCTCAATTTCTAGTTGCTCATCATATTCTGATGCAAACCAAAAGGCCTCTTCTGTAATGACAGAGAAGAGGCCTTTTTTTGTTTAATTTGAAAGGTAGGACTATACAATTCCTGGGATGATCCAGCCTGTTATTCCGTAGTTAATCACAGCGGCAAAGAAGCCCATCATCGCTAGACGACCGTTCATTTGCTCGGCTGTTTTCCAGTAGTTAGTTTCTTTTTTCATTACACAAAACCTGGAATGATCTGACCTGTTGTTGCATAAGCTCCGACGAGAGCAATGCATCCAAACAAAGCGGCGTAGCCATTAAGTCTTTCAGCAGTTACCTTCTCAGGATCAATGTTTCTATTGTTGTTGTTTTGAGTAGTCATTAAACGACACCTGGGATAAGTTGACCGGTTATTAGGTAAATACCTGTTAATAGAACGAATGCCATCATGGCTGGTCTGCCGATGCTTCTTTCTAAAATTGTTTTGTTAGATGGTTGCATTGTTTTAGCAATTAATTAGTAGTTATTGGTTTAGAAAATTCCAGGAATGATTTGTCCTGTTGTGAAGTATGAAACCAAAAGGCTGACCATTCCGATCATTGCCCAACGGCCATTTGTCTTTTCTGCTTCTTCTGGATAGCTGGTGTAGTCCTCTACAAGCTGTGGCTGTGTTTCACGGCCAAAGATGTTTTGCTTGCCGTACTCAGTGATT
>QCND01000081.1 GCA_003213355.1 Prochlorococcus sp. AG-424-E20 | reverse complement strand
TCAAAAACAATATCAGATGTGCTTTCTAAGTCTCTAAAAATTGAAATCTTATCTTCGATACCCAATTCCTTAGACCTATGCTCTACAAAGCTCCGGTTTTGAGGGTTAAGATCAACAAACCAAACATGTTCAACCTCTGGCAAAAACGAGGCGGCTAGAGCATGTGTTCCAATACCACCACCAAAATCTAAAACCTTTCCAGAAGCAAATTTTTGTTGTAAGCGAAGAGTGTCAGCTATGTAATTAGAACTATTTAGATGCCAAGACGCTAGATCTATTAAATGAGCATCTCCTACTTTTTCCTCGTAAAAATCGCCTGCATTGCTTTCAGTAAATGCTCCTGGGTGAAGAGCTGCTAAATCATTAACACCGTTAAGTAACCTTTGATCTAATTGATCATTACTAATATTTAGAAAATCAATAAGATGTTTTTTCAAATTAAAGCCATCCTTAAGGAAACAGGAAATACTTAGATCTAAATCGTTCATATTATTTGGCTGACTGAACACACTGAGTTATAACTTTAAATGTTCAGGGTTACTTGAACAATATTTTCATGTGAGCCTCAACCTGCAATATCAATTTTGGAAAAGCCCTTTGGATTTGTTGTCATTGATAAGCCTTCTGGGCTTACTTCTCATGATTGTGTCAATAGACTTAGAAAAGTATTTGGTATCAAAAAAATTGGACATACTGGAACTCTGGACCCCTCAGTTACTGGGGTACTTCCAATAGCAATAGGTGATGCGACAAGATTAATCTCTTATTTACAAGGCTCTAAAACTTATAGAGGAATCATCCAGTTAGGTGCAACTACAAATACTGATGACATGCAAGGGGAAATTATAAAATCAAAAGTTTGGCCCTTAATTACCAAAAATGATCTAAATTCTCTTCTAGAAAATTTTAGAGGTGAAATATCACAAAAGCCTCCTATTTTTTCTAGTGTTCACATTAAAGGCGAGAGAGCTTATAAGAAAGCAAGAAAAGGAGAAAAATTTGATTTAAATCCTAAAAAAGTTACCATAAATATATTAAATTTAGTAAGCTGGTCTCAAAATAAAGGTGAATTATTAGTTGACGTCGACTGCTCAACAGGAACATACATTAGATCCTTGGCTAGAGATATTGGAGATAAAATCGGATGCGGTGGTTATTTAAAAAGTTTACGCCGTACAAAAGCATATAATTTCAACGAAAATCATTCAGTAAAACTTCCTGAGAAATTAGATTTCTATTCAGAGGAAGATAAACCTAAGGTTCTTAATCCTAATATCTTTTTTAAACATCTTTCTTCTTTTGAATTAATTTCTGAAGAAGAAATTATTAGCTGGCGTTCAGGCAGAAAGATCTGTTTTCAGAATAATGACAAACGTTTAAAGGTATCTAAAAACAATGAGATTGAAAATAGTATTATTCATAGTAACAATATATTAGTATTGAATAAAGAAAATAAAATCCTTGGGATAGCTGGCTTAGATGAAAGTTTTGGAATTAAGCCTAAGGTTGTTTTTAATGCAATTGGTTAGACTCGTAAAAGGCACATCTTATAAAAAGAACCTATAGCTACTAAATATATTTTAATAGGCTTTTATTTGTACACCTGTATAATAATGTTTTAGAATATTACGAAAATCTGATCCGTTTTCAGCCATTCCTTTAGCCCCCCATTGGCTCATTCCAACGCCGTGACCAGCGCCATAACCTTGAACTAATAAATAATAATCCGTTGGAATTGGCGGAAGAGGTTGAGGTGCAGAGTCTTCAACTATTTTCATATCAGAATTGAATTTATTATCTAGATTTATTTGTTTAAATCTTAACTCAAGCTCAAATTTAGTACTAAGCAATTGCAATTTCTCTCTTAAGTTTTTACCGGAGATATTCTTGTTTCCATTAGTTCCATAGAGTCTAATTTTCAAGACTCTATCGGTATCACTTTTGTTGATAACTTGTATACTTTTTAACCCACCCAAGTCAGGGAAAATCTGATCTAATTCTCCTGAGGTAAATTTATTTTTCCATCTATACTTTGTGCCATTTTGATCGAAGTCAACAACACTTTTCAAATAAGGCAATTGATACTTCCAAACATCTCCACTATTCTCAGTCCTACCACCAGAACTACTATGAAAAACTGCATTTATCAGCTTATCTTTATGAAATAGAGCAAGTGTATTTGTACTTTTAACGGCTCTATTGATTTTTGCTGTTTCAGACTCAAGTCCTAAGTAAACCTGACTAGCTTGTGTTGAATGAAGATCAAATGATTTATTTTTATTTAAAAGTCTTAAAGCATAAGTCCTGGCTGCTATTGCTTGAGCTTGAAGTGCTGCAAGGGGAAATTCTTTAGGCATTTCACTACCAACTACACTTTTTAAATACTTCTCTAATTTTAAATAATTTATTATATTTAATTTCTTATCATTCAATGAAACTTTTAATTCTCCCGCATATCTTCTATTCTTAAACCAGATACCTCTTTTATCATCATTTCTAATAATTAAACTGAAATTATTTGGTAAGTCAAACCATGTTTTTAGGTTATTATCAATTGAATATTTAACCTTATTATTGTTATAAACTAAATTTAAAGATTTAATTCTTCTATGATTAGTAGAGATACCTTCAACAAAGATATTTTTTACACCATCTGCTCTAAATCTTGCCTTGTTATCTTTAGCTATCAAGACACGCATTGTTG
>QCND01000080.1 GCA_003213355.1 Prochlorococcus sp. AG-424-E20 | reverse complement strand
GCAGTATTAATTGTCTTTGATACAAGAGATTGATGATTCTCTCCATCTTCAAGTTGAGATCTAGGAATAAAACCTCTTAACCCTTCGAAGTCGCAAGTAACACCCCCACGGTTAAAACCATTTATTTTTACTCGAATAACTTTTCCTTCTTTTGCAAGATTTTGAACTTTGTCCCAGCTTTTTCTTAGCTCTAACGCCCTACAACTGATTGTTACCATCCCATCTGCATTTTGTTCTCTAGTAACAAGAACCTCGACTTGTAACCCTTTTGGGAAACGTTCTTTTAAATTTGTAATTACACCTAGGCCACATTCATTTTTCGGCATGAATCCAGGAGCTTTACCTCCTATATCTACGTAAATACCATCACTTTCAACTGCAATAACTGAACCTTTTGCAATTTCTCCAGTAGTCCCGATGGGTTGATTCTCTTCTAAGGCTGCTAAGAATTCGTCCTCATCAAAATCAAATTCATCAACTGTTCTACTTTTTTGTTCAAAAATATTTTGATCATCGAAAGCTTCAATATCATTTTTATGGTTAGTATTATTTTCAGATTTCAGAAGATCTTCCATTGTCGCAGACTGGATATTATCGCTATAATCCTTATCGGTTGATTTTTTCTGTTCAGGTGCTTTCTTTAATTTAGAAATTTCTTTTTGAGCTAGAACCTTTTCATCAAATCTTTTATCTTTAGGTTGCTCGGAAGATTCTTTCTCAGAAAATCTTTCATTGATTATTTCTTCTTCTTCAGGCTTGCGACTGATATGCATAACCTGCAATGGCTTGCGAGGTGCATTTATTGCCGGCCTTGGGGGAGTTGCTTTTTTAGGCTGAGGATCTGACCCGGCCATAATACCCTTGGTAATAAGTGAAACATTCTTACAGTCAAGGGTAAGTTGTTTTTTAATTATTAGGAGATTTCTATCATTTTTCAAACTCGCCGATTTGAGCATTTGACATGGCCTGAGGCCTCTAAAGCCGCTTCAGAGAATGGATCTACATTAGTTTGGCCCTTTGGTGCATGTGAACAACATGGCCCACATTTACCTTTGATTACTGATACTTTTTTTGCTGAGAATATTTTACTCAAGACTCTTGATAGGTTGCCAGGAAATATGCCTATATGGATGATGCCATCTCAATCGATTGGTTTTTCTCCTGAACACCAGGCTTTCCCAGGAACTTTGTCGCTATCAGCTGATGTTTTGATTTCAATGGTTACTGATGTTGGCCAGCAAATAGCCTCTATGGGATTCAATAGATTAGTTTTTTTTAACGCTCATGGTGGGCAAATTGGTCTACTCCAAGCGGTTTCAAGGCAGTTGAGAATTCAATGTCCTTCTCTAGCAGTATTACCTTGTTTCCTTTGGAGTGGTGTCCCAGGATTAGATCAACTTTTACCTGAAAAAGAGGTTGAGGAGGGACTTCATGCGGCATTAGCGGAAACAAGTCTTATGTTGCACATGGCTGGAGATTTGGTACGAAATGATTCTTACCTAGAAACAGAGGATGTAGATAAACAAATAGTTACCACCCCAAAAGGGTGGAGCCTTGAAGGAGCATCACCGTGCGCATGGTTGACAGAAGATTTGAGCTCATCTGGAGTTATTGGTGATGCAAGTTCTTCAAATTCTGAATTGGGTGACGCTTTAGAAAATGCACTAGTAGACCATTGGAAGTCCCTATTTACAAGCCTTTTGGAGAGTGATTGGCCGCCAACTATGTCAGAAAGGCCTGTTTCTAGCAGTTAAGATGTGGTAACTGAACTACCGTTTTGGATTAAATTCTGTAAGATCACTCAGATTGACAAATTTCAAAAGATCTATGCAAGCATTTGCATCCAGCAACTTAACCGTAGAAAAAGAAGAGCTAAGAAGTGCTGACTCTCTTCCAGATTTCTCCTCAGAATCTTATAAAGATGCCTATAGCAGAATCAATGCAGTTGTAATTGAAGGGGAGCAAGAAGCTTATTCCAATTTTCTTGATCTTGCTAAGTTGATTCCTGAACATGCAGATGAGCTTGTGAAGCTAGGGAAGATGGAGAAAAAGCATATGAATGGTTTTTGCGCTTGTGGAAGAAATCTTGCTGTAAAGCCTGATATGCCTTTTGCAAAAACCTTTTTCTCAAAACTCCATAATAATTTTTTAGAGGCTTTCAAAGTAGGAGATACAACTACCTGTCTTCTAATTCAATGCATCTTGATTGAATCTTTTGCAATATCCGCATATCACGTTTATATACGTGTAGCTGATCCATTCGCTAAAAGAATCACAGAGGGTGTTGTCCAAGATGAATACTTGCATTTGAACTATGGTCAAGAATGGCTGAAGGCCAATCTCGATACAGTAAAGAAAGATCTTATGAGGGCTAATAAGGAAAACTTGCCTCTTATAAAATCTATGCTCGATGAAGTTTCAAACGACGCGGAAGTCCTTCATATGGATAAGGAAGAGCTAATGGAGGAATTTATGATTGCTTATCAAGATTCCCTTCTTGAAATAGGTCTTGATAATAGAGAAATTGCTAGAATGGCTCTTGCAGCAGTGATCTAAGGATTTTTAACTTACATCTTTTGCCTCTTTCGCTATTCCTCAAGAACTTAAAGTTCTTGAGGAATTCTTTTTTTTGTGACCGTGGTGGTCTAACCTTCAAACTTGGATAAATATTTAGTTTCAATTTTGATCTTGCTTGGTGCCAAATGTTTGGTCTAATTGGACATTCAACAAGTTTTGAAGATGCCAAGCGAAAGGCATTAGGCTTGGG
>QCND01000079.1 GCA_003213355.1 Prochlorococcus sp. AG-424-E20 | reverse complement strand
AACTCTTGTTTGGGCTCATCAAAGAACTCCAATAGCTAATTTAGTTGGTTGGAGAGATAAGCCTGTTGCATTATCCATTGTCCAAGCACGTTTAGTTGGTTTAACCCATTTCACAGTTGGAAACTTTGTAACCTTCGGAGCGTTTGTTATAGCCTCTACCTCAGGTAAGTTCGGATAACTCTTTATCAATAGCTTCCCATAAAAAAACACTGTCTTAATGGCAGTGTTTTTTTATGGGAACTAATATTTCTTAGATTATCGATTGATATATATAAGCAGACACATATCAATCCAATATGGAGAATGAAGCATAGAAGAATTCACAAAAACAGAAGGTCAACCTTATGGAAGCTTGAGAAAAGATATCATTCAATTGAAGTAAATAATTTGGTGCATTAAAAAGCCCCTTCTATATAAGGGGCTTTTTAATTAAGTTCTTATAGAAAAGCTTTTAAGCTCCAAGTAAATGATATTCCTTGATCAATGGAAGAACGGTATCTAGATGCAAAGTACCAATGAGCAACCAAGCAAAAACAACACCTCCTGTTCCCCCTAACCAAAAACCATTTGTAAAATCACTCCATCCTGCTCTAGTAAATAAATCGGAAGGCGGATTAGCTACTGTTGCATCAGGAGGTTGTACGTTAGGAGCCTTACCTGCAGCGTTGTAAAGAATAAAAAGAGCAGTCAATATTTGAATAGCTCCCACACCGCCAAGCAAACCTGCAGTTAAGGCAAAATCAGTATTCCTTAGAGGCCCAGTCATAGAATAAGGACCAAAAAGTAAATAACCAAAAATTGCGCCTGTTTCTAGACCTCTGAAATTTGGCGATAGGCCCTCTCTATAAACCGGAAGATTATTGATAACCATCTTTGTAAACCAACCACTATTAACTGGAGTTTTAAGATTCCCAACAGTTGGGTCTGAGACTGTTTTCACAGCCCACCTTTGCATAAGTGTTTCTTGAGATTTAGTCATGGACAAAAAGAATTGGTAGAAATTTAGATTTTTAAAATTACTCAGTAGCGGTTATGTACCTACCAATCAAAACAATGAAGACGGCTGGACCCATTATTCCAACTAAAGGAATCAGAATAGCGGGAAGCAAACTTGAAGCTAGTTCACTAGTCATTACTTATTTCAAGAAATCCAATTTTATTTTATAGAATTATGATCTAATCAAACCAAATACAAAACTTGATGACATAAAAGTTCAATCCGTATATCTTTTTTAAAGATGCATTACTAAACAGATTTTCTCATCATGAATCAAGTTTTTGCTGGTGGTATAGCTCTAATTATTGCTCTGATCCTTTGGAGCTCAAAAAAACAACTAAAGGGATCAGCTTTTTTCAAAGCACAAAAGGATTCCTTTTCAAAGGCTCAGTTAACATCGTCAGCATTGATAATCGATAAGAGTTTACAAAATCAAAAATCAACAAAAAACGATAATAAAAACTACAAGCCTTTATCACGGCCAACTTCACTTAATTCAATAGAAATAAAAAAACAATTAAATAAATTAATCTCTAGCACCCCTAATGATCGTCTATTAGCTATTCAAATTGCTAGTCAATGGAACAACAAGAAAGCATTACCTTTTTTAAGAAGAGGATTGAAGGATTATGACAGTAGGATTGTGATTGCTTCTGCTACTGGAATTTCATCTTACAAAGGAAAAACTATTGCTTTTCGTAAAAAGCCTCAAGTTTCTCGACCTCCTCGAAATGTATCTCTAATCCGATAAATTGGTCTATTTTGACTTTCATGATAAGTGCGGATCTGAAGCTCTCCGAGCAATCCAAACCCAAAAAGTTGAACTCCAGTCACTGCAAGAAGTAAAGCGAAAATAAGTAAAGGTCTATTACCTATATCTTCTCCTAAAAGTTTTATTGTTAAGAGGTAAAAGCTTGTTATAAAGCTCCCAATAATTGAAAGAATTCCACCAAAACCAAATACATACATAGGTCTAGTTAAAAATCTATTCATAAACCAAACAGTCAACAAGTCCATCAAGACTCTAAAAGTTCTATCTATTCCATACTTGCTAGATCCAAATTGACGGGCTCTATGATTTACTTTAACTTCTGTAATTCTGGCTCCTTCAATATTTGCAAGAACAGGCAAAAATCTATGCAATTCTCCATATAATCTCATATCTGTCAGTACTTCTTTCCTATACGCTTTTAAAGAACATCCATAATCATTAAGTCGCACACCAGTAACCTTCCCAATCAATCGGTTAGCAATTTTTGATGGCAGCTTTCTACTTATCGCAGCATCTTGCCTTCGATATCTCCAACCACTTACAAGATCAAATCCACCCCTAATCTTATTAACTAATAACGGAATATCTGCAGGATCATTTTGCAAGTCACCATCAAGTGTGACAACTATCTCTCCGGAAGAAATATCAAACCCAGCTGCCATCGCTGCGGTCTGTCCATAGTTTTTACGCAGGAGAACTCCTACTAGTTCTGGTATATCAAAGCTTAGTTTTCTAATTACCTCTGCACTGTTATCTGAGGAGCCATCATTAACTAAAACTAGTTCAAAAGTTTCCTCCATAGGCTGCAAAACTTCTAATAACTGATTCACCAAAAAAGGAAGACTTTCTTCTTCGTTATAGATAGGAACAACTATTGATAGTGCAACATTAGAATTCATTCAAAACACCTCATAAAGGTCAATTAATCTTCTTTAGAGTTTTTCACTCTGATAACAAGAGATCACTCTTCCAGCAGATCTAAATTTAGATCTGTAAAAAGAAGAAATTTTCCCAAGGTTCGGTTGAAATAAACCATCAATCTCTATTCCATTATGCCCATCATTTACCCCAGAACTATGAATATAAAAACCATTCTCAATATGTAATCCAACGTGGGTACAT
>QCND01000078.1 GCA_003213355.1 Prochlorococcus sp. AG-424-E20 | reverse complement strand
TCCACCTTTCAAAGCTTCTTGGGGTAGAAAGTTCTTGATGATCCCAACTCGTCTCTAGCAAATCAAACTTTTGATCTAAAATAGCTCTAATCTGTTTCGCTACAACATTTTTTTTTCTGGTATATGCTTGACTATCTAGATTAGACCATTCATCAATATCTACAAATACACTTGCTATTAAGGTGGCCATCCCAACTGGTGCACGTTGATCATTTTCCATACTGATCGAAATAAATAAAGAACCAAAATGCTCATCAAATACTTGAATGTGACCTGGACAATCAACGGGTAAATCTGCGCGACGGAGAGCTCCGTAAAATACAATGGCACCACTAGGTTTGGGTAATTTTTTTATACTTTCACGGTATGTTGTAGATAAACCTCCATTAATAGGAATTAAATCTAAAAGAGATTGAGGAGGCAAGCTAAAAACAATGTCTGATGCTTTCATCTGTATCAAATTCTTTCTTCTATCAATCACATTGACATCAAAAATATTTGATTTTTTATTACTTACTATTTTCGTCACTCTATGCCCAATCAAAAGGCTTCCACCATCTCTCAAAAAACTATCTTTCAACAAATCGCTGAGAATTTGCATTGATCCATGAAGATGCCATAGACCTCTAGGAGATTGGGCCATTTGAAGAACAGTTGCACCGTACAAAGCTGCAGTTCTACTTGCTGGCTCTTGAGAGTAAAGTTTTAATTGAAGGTCTAAAAAACTTCGTAGACGTCTATGTTTATGACAGCCGGTTATTCTAAGCAAGTCTGCAATAGTCAACTTACTCAAAAAACCAGTTAAAAGATTTGAAGGACGTATGGCTCTAATTAATTGACTTAAATCCCAAAAATTTCTTACCGGAAGTATGGGATCTCTTTCCACAAATTCCCAGTTACTTTCGTGAATTTTAGAACATAATGACCAGAAGATTTCAGTTCCAGGAAACTGTTCTTGTCTTTCTTTCTGCCATCTCAATGGATCATTCCAAAGATTGATTGGCCTACTTCCATCACCGAGAGCAACTGAACATCCAGGATCTAAAATTTTTGCATCAGGTAACGGAATATCTAAATAATTAAATAAACGATGATGAATGCCTCCCCTCTCAAGGCCTGCAACTTGGGTAGCCCCAACATCAAAGGTATAAGAACCTCTTTTAAAAGTTCCTGCACAACCACCTAATTGACTATGTGCTTCAACCAAAGTTACCTGATAACCCTCTTTAGAGAGAAGAGCAGCACCTGTTAAGCCAGCTATCCCTCCCCCAACAACAATGATAGATTCTTCAGACATAAAAAATTATCAGGCGAGAATACATTGAATGGAGGAATTAATCCAAAAGGCTCTTTCAAGTTCAAATAAAGTAAGCAACAACTCACTAATAGAAAAAATAATTCCTGTAGGCGGAGGTTGTATCCATAAAGCTTGGTCCATTCATTTCCAAAACGGCAAGAGGGTGTTTGCTAAATCAAATTACATTGACAATATTAATATGTTTAAGTTTGAACGTGAGTGTCTTTCAGTTCTAAAAAAAAATTTGCTAATGAATCGTATATTTGCGTTCCTAAAACACTTGATCTCATAAGTTATCAAAATATATCTATACTTTTTTTAGAATGGATAGATCTCAAACAATGCCAACAAAATCTACTGGGGAAAGGCTTAGCCCTACTGCATAAATCTTCGAGTGAATGGAGCAAAAAAAAATTCGGATGGGAAGAAGAAGGTTTTATAGGGGCTAGCGCCCAAGCAAGAGGGTGGAACAGTAACTGGGGAGAATTCTTTGTAAATTATCGTCTTAGGCCACAACTTTTACAAGCAAAAGAATGGGGGGTTAGAGTTGATGATTTTGAGGATGTTTTAATATATTTAAGCTCATATCTAAATGATCATCAGCCAAAGATCTCAATAGTTCATGGAGATCTTTGGTCCGGCAATTGTGGAAGTACTAAAAATGGCTTAGGAAGTCTTTATGACCCTGCCTGTTATTGGGCTGACAGAGAAGTAGATATCTCAATGACTAAATTATTTGGTGGTTTTAATAGAGAATTTTATAAAGGATACGAAGAGATTTGGCCACTAGATAAATTTTCAAAAGATAGAACTGATATTTATAATCTTTATCATTTGCTTAATCACGCAAATATATTTGGTGGATCCTACAAAGAAAATTCACTGAAAATACTAAAAGATCTGAGATCTCGTATGTAACGAAACCTCAGATCTTTTGTTCTCTCTGTTATTAATTTATCCTAAGTACTCTTTCTTAAGATTTTGAACTTTGTCAAATACAGCAGTTCTTTTTTCACTTGTTGTTAAGTTCTGCCAACTCCATTGGCCTAAAACAACAATTCCAAGAAGTTCTAGCAAACCAGGGAGAATTGGGAAAAAATTGACTGTATCAATAACAACCTTGATTAAAACTTGAGCTAAAACAACAACGGCAATAATCCCTGCTGCCTTGCCATACTTACCCATTTGAGTCCAATCAATTTTGCTCAAAGATTCATTAACTTTTCCCATTACATCACTGTAACGCTCTGAAAAATTAACACCTTCTGTTTTCCCTGCCTTTGATTCATCTTTAGAATCAGGATTTACATCAGACATGAACACAAGCTACTAAGCAAATATGGACTGAGCGTATCGAATTAATGTAATAAATGCCATAGGCTGAATAGAGATAAGTCCGAACCAAAATAGAGAGGATGCCGAATCAAATCATTTTTTTTCATGAAAATTCCAAAATATATTGAATTCCATAACCAAACGAATTCTGTTCTCTCTCGATTTTTAAAGGCGGCTGAACCACAGGAAGGCTGCTGTATTTTAATCGGCAAAACAAACAGCTCAACTAAAGATCACAAAAGAAATATTTGGGAGGTAACTCACATCTGGAATTGCCAGAACATATGGGGAGAAGAAGAATCGAGATTAATTGATCAAAATATAAGAGCGGTTTCTAACAAAA
>QCND01000077.1 GCA_003213355.1 Prochlorococcus sp. AG-424-E20 | reverse complement strand
TTCTGTCAAGTGTTGCGCCTATGTTCTTTCCATCAGTAAAAACTATTAAGGCTGGACCATCCCAAGGCTCTTGGGTCCCTGCTGCATATTCATAAAAAGCAGTTATTTCAGGTTTATTTATTAATTCTGGCTGGTCTCTAAAAGCCTCAGGTATAAGTGTTAATAAACTATCAGTTATTGGTCTTCCACTTTGAACTAATAGCTCAAGGTTTAAATCAAGATTAGCTGAATCGCTAAATAAATTATTGACTATTGGTTTTAGATCATTGGCATTGTCTTCCCAGACTGAACTTATATCTGTTTCTGTTGCTTTAGCCCAATTTATATTACCTAGTAATGTATTTATTTCTCCGTTATGACCTAAAAGTCTCATTGGTTGAGCCAATGGCCATTTTGGTAAAGTATTTGTACTAAACCTTCTATGGTAAACCGCATATGAAACTTCGAATCTTTTGTCCTTCAGGTCTGCATAATAAGGAGATAATATTTCTGATCTGACCATTCCTTTATATACAATTGTTTTACTACTTAAAGAGCATATATATAGCCCTAATTTATCTTCTTTTAACTCTATATTAGCTCGATTTGAAATCCTTTGTTTTAGTCTAAAAAGTAAGGCCTCAAGATTAACATCTTTATCCTTAATATTAACTATCCATTGTGTAATAAAGGGTTCATTCTCTCTTGCAAGTTTTCCTAGAACTTCTTCATTAACAGGAACATTTCTCCATCCTTTGGATGTTAATCCTACAGACTCGGCTTCCTGCTCACATATCTTTATAGCTTTGTCTCTGTTTTTTGAGTCTTTAGGCATAAAAATCATACCTATGCCGGATGATTGGGGTTCGCATTGTTTAGCGCTGTCCCAAACTTGTCTGAAATAAGACCATGGAATTTCACATAAAATCCCAGCACCATCGCCTGAGTCGCCATCTCCACCACATCCACCTCTATGCTCCATACAGCTGAGGCCACGTAATGCCTGAGACAAGACCCAATGATTTTGCTTGCCTTCAACGCTAGCTATAAAGCCAACTCCACAAGAATCTTTTTCCCCAGAGAAGGCCCCTGGATAGGTGCTATCGCAGTAAGGCCAATTTGATCTTGAGAGTCTTTGATGCATGTTTTTTAACTTACTATTTTTTCTTTTCTTACAAAAGTGCTATTGGCAAGCTTTGGAATAGATGAATCAGATTGATTTGATAGTTCTAAGAGTTACATCTTAAACATTTTTGTCGACCATCAAGTTTTTTATTCAATACTTTTCTTGAAATATTTGTAGATATGCTTAAATCTAAATATAAATAAAATATTAGTTGAATAAAAATATGAATTTGGGTAGTTGACCAAGTAACGTGGAGAATTGTTGAATCTGGTCGAACCTAGACCAAATATTAAATTAATGCCAACCATTCAACAGTTGATAAGAACAGAGCGAAAGACTCTAAAAACAAAGACAAAGTCTCCTGCTTTGCGAGGGTGCCCTGAAAGAAGAGGAGTCTGTACAAGGGTTTACACCTCAACTCCAAAAAAACCTAACTCAGCTTTAAGAAAAGTAGCTCGTGTCAGATTAACTTCAGGCTTTGAAGTTACTGCATATATTGGTGGTATTGGTCACAACCTTCAAGAACACTCTGTAGTTTTGCTTAGAGGTGGAAGGGTTAAAGATCTTCCTGGAGTTAGATATCACATAGTCAGAGGAACTCTTGATACCGCTGGGGTTAAAGACCGTAGACAGTCAAGATCAAAGTATGGGGCTAAATCTCCCAAAGAATAAAAATTTATTTTGAGTCACCGAATTTTCCCCCTTATACAAATTTAATTTCATGTCAAGAAGAAACGCAGCAGAAAAAAGACCTGTTCTCCCTGATCCCCAATTCAATAATCGTTTGGCAAGCATGATGGTCCATAGATTGATGAAACATGGGAAGAAATCAACAGCTCAAAAAATACTTTCTGATGCCTTTGGTTTGATCAACGAACGTACTGGTTCAGACCCGATTGAATTATTTGAAACGGCAGTGAAAAATGTCACACCTCTTGTTGAAGTGAGAGCGAGAAGAGTCGGTGGAGCCACGTATCAGGTCCCAATGGAAGTTCGTCAAGAAAGAGGGATTGCAATGGCACTTAGATGGTTAGTAAATTTCTCAAGATCGAGAAATGGTAGAAGCATGGCTCAAAAACTTGCTGGAGAGCTTATGGACGCAGCTAATGAAGCTGGAAATGCAGTGAGAAAGAGGGAAGAGACCCATAAAATGGCCGAAGCGAATAAAGCTTTTGCTCACTATCGTTATTGATTTAGATCAAATTTTTCTATTTAAATCCTCAAAATATTTCTTTTTTTGCATGCTTAGTTGTAGAGTCCATGCTCATTTTAATTCCCTTTAGTCGGAGTATTTTCTGTGGCACGCGCCTTTCCTTTGGAACGAGTTAGAAATATCGGTATTGCTGCACACATTGATGCTGGTAAAACAACTTGTACTGAAAGAATTCTCTTCTATTCAGGTGTTGTTCACAAGATGGGAGAGGTTCATGATGGAGCAGCCGTAACTGATTGGATGGCGCAAGAGAGAGAGAGAGGAATAACCATTACCGCCGCGGCGATTTCAACCACATGGGATGATCACCGTATCAACATTATCGATACTCCTGGTCACGTTGACTTCACCATTGAAGTTGAACGCTCGATGAGAGTTCTTGATGGGGTTATTGCTGTCTTCTGCGCTGTTGGAGGCGTACAGCCTCAATCTGAAACTGTTTGGCGCCAAGCCGATAGGTATTCAGTGCCTAGAATGGTGTTTGTCAATAAAATGGATAGAACTGGAGCTGATTTCCTAAAGGTTCATGGTCAAATTAAAGATAGATTAAAGGCTAATGCAGTTCCAATTCAGTTACCCATAGGTGCTGAAAATGATTTGAAAGGTATTATTGATCTTGTAGAAAATAAAGCATATATATATAAAGATGATCTTGGAAAAGATATTGAGCAGACT
>QCND01000076.1 GCA_003213355.1 Prochlorococcus sp. AG-424-E20 | reverse complement strand
TTGTAGTCTAATTCTTTGCACAGGTTCGATAATTAATTCATGTCCTAATAGATCGATTTCTTTGTCTAGAAGATGAACTTCTACTGCTGATAAGGAGTTTGGATCAATAGTTGGCTGAGGGCCCATATTCATCACCGTTAAAAACGTTCTTTTTTGTTCGCTATGGAAGCCCAAGCTGCATAAACCCCCAATGATGGAAGGAATTTTCGCCCATCTATTTTTAAATTTGCAGTTGGCCATCCAATTTTTTTCCCTAAACCTCTTCCTTTCTCCACCGTCCCCCTAAAGGTGTAAGGACGCTTCAATAGGTATTTTGCATGCTTCAAGTCACCGTCGATGAGCGCTTTTCGTACTCTGCTACTACTAAGTCGACCATGATTGTCTTCAACGATAGGAACAATAGAAATTTTTATCCCTAGAGAGTTACCAATTTTTTTTAAAGTAGAAGTGTCACCTTCTCGATTGCGACCAAATCTAAAATTCTCTCCAACCGCTATGTGTTTAGCATGAAGGGTTTTTACTAGAACTTCTTCTACAAATGTTTCAGCACTTTTTGAAGCAAGATTTTTATTAAATGGAACCAAAACTAGTTGTTCTATTCCTAGAGGCTCAAGTAGGAATGTTTTTTCATTTGGTAAGTCCAATCTTAATCTTGATTCTCCAAAGAGAACCTCACGTGGGTGAGGCCAAAAACTGACAACGGTAGGAACACCAATTGGCTCTTTTAATATGGCTTTTATTACTTTTTTATGACCTAAGTGGAGACCGTCAAAACTACCTAAGGCTAGTGCAGTAGGCAGTTTTGCGTTTTCAGGAGCACAGAGAGGAATCAAGATAAACGTGCAATTTTTGTGCTTAGATGGCAAGTTTGGTTTATCGCCTTATTCATCGTGATGGCAGATCAACGCGACTTTCAATTGCTTTCTCTAGGGATGAGAAGAATTGGTTGGCTTCGGTTTTGGATTCAAACAATTTTAGGTGTAGTGGTAGTGGGTGTTTTGTTGTTCAACAATGTTGGAAGTAGTTTAGCTAGAAACTCAGAGAGAGCATTGGGCTTAGGACCAGGTTTGTCTCTCACGACATTGGCATTTATATTATTGCTATTTAGCCTTTGGCAAGGCTGGTTGATTGTAAAGACTGGTAGAGCTTTAGGCAGCGAGGCGCGACCAAGTAGAGGTGAAACAAGTCGCTTACTAAAGAGAGGCTTGATTGTCGATTTAGTCGGATTGGTCTTTTCCTCGGTCGGATATCAATCTTTAGCAGGAGCTTTGTTCGTGCAGGCTTCAATGCAAGCTCCTGGCATTTCCATTGGAACAGGTATGAGAGCAATGGAAAATTATCCAATTACTTCTCTAGAAATGCTCTCTGTATTGAGTAATACTCAAGTTTTGTTTGCCCATTTGATTGGGCTGATTTTTTCTTTATGGTTATTGCAAAGGATTTTTAGGAAAAACTAATTTTTATATTAATTTTGGCAAATCATCTAAATTGCCTCTCCAAAAAAGATCAGGTTGAATTGGTGTTAAGGAGGGAGAGCATAAAGCTATTTGAGAAACATCACTTGGCCATTCCTTAGGCCCCTCTCCAGCCGATTGAAGATCTTTTACTGCTTCCCCAGCCATCCAAAAATAAGTATTACCTCTTGGGTCGACTCTTCGAATGAATTGCTCCTCGTATTGTCTGATTGAAAGTCTTGTCCAAACCAAATCCCTCATGTCTTTTTCTTCGCAAGGGGGAATGTTTAAATTTAGGAGTAATTTCTTGGCCCAATTTTGTTGAATTGCTTTCTCTGCAATATCTAAGGAAAGTTTCCCAGCGAAATTAAAATTTTTCCATTGAAAACTAGCAACGCTTACAGCAATAGATGGAATCCCATCTAAGGTCCCCTCAAGTGCAGCAGCAACAGTTCCTGAGCAAAAAATATCCGTACCAAGATTAGGCCCATGATTAATTCCAGAAAGTATTAAGTCTGGCTTTTGATCAAGAAGTTCATTAAGTGCGAGTTTTACGCAATCAGCGGGTGTTCCACTACATCCCCAAGCTTTGATGCCTTCCCCAAATAATTCGTCTGCTTTTTCAGCGCGTATTGGCGAATGTAAAGTTAATCCATGACCAGTGGCTGATCTTTCTTGATCTGGACAAACAACAGTAACTTTATGTCCTCTGCTCGCTGCAGTTGTGGCAAGTGTTCTTATCCCTTCTGCAAAAACACCATCATCATTACTAATTAAAATTTTCAATGGTTTCATTTTTTTACTATTAGTTTTTAGAACTGGGACAGGTTGCCGATTAAACTAGTACTCGAGAGGGCAATTCATTGAGTTCAACATTATCCCTAAAACAGCTCATCGGTGAGCTTGAGATTCTAGAAAGCGAGGCGGCAAAAGAAATTGCTTCTGCTGAGAATTCTGAATCAATAGAGAAATTAAGATTGAGTTTCCTTGGAAAGAAAGGAAAACTCTCACTTCTATTGGGAGGGATGAAAAATCTTTCTAATGAGGAAAGACCTTTAATTGGTCAAAGAGCGAACGTTTTAAAAACTCAATTACAAGAATTAATCAAGGAAAAGCTTGAAATTTTAAAAACTCAGGCTTTAAGTCAGATACTAATAAAAGAAACTATAGATGTTACAGCGCCTCCAACAGGTATTCCTCAAGGACATCGGCACCCCTTAATAACGACTACTGAGCATATAATTGATCTTTTTTTGGGTCTTGGATACCAAGTTTCTGAAGGTCCTGAGATAGAGAATGATTACTACAATTTCGAGGCATTAAATATTCCACCTGATCATCCTGCAAGAGATATGCAAGATACATTTTATCTGGGAGGTGAATACCTTTTGAGAACTCATACATCGCCTGTTCAGATTCGTTGCCTCGAAAGCAAAAAGCCACCTGTAAGAATTGTCTCACCTGGTCGTGTTTATAGAAGAGATGCAGTTGATGCAACTCATTCGCCAGTGTTCCATCAAGTTGAGGTCTTAGCAATTGATGAAAAGCTTGACTTTAGTCATTTAAGAGGAACAGTAATGGCCTTTTTAAAAGCATTTTTTGGAGA
>QCND01000075.1 GCA_003213355.1 Prochlorococcus sp. AG-424-E20 | reverse complement strand
TTCCCCACGCATCAGCAACTAATTTTGGTTCTTCCAAGTGTGGAAGATGTCCTGAATTTAATGCTATTTCTATATTGGAGTGATAGTTTCTGTAGGTTTCTTCCTTTTCTTTCTTAGGAATGATTCTGTCATATTTACCTAAAATAATTTTTAGAGGTTGAGTAGGTTTTGGGAGTCCGCAGCCAGATACTCCACCATCAGCCGCAAAAGCTGCAAGTGATGATTGCCAACCAGGAACTTTTAAATGTATTGAGGCGATTTGTTCTTCTGCAGGACCTACACTATTTGTTGGATCAGCGAATGCCTGTTTACACAATCCCCTTCGGACAAAAGGACGACTAAGGAAAAAAGCCCCAAAATGATTAAATGGCCATGGGATTTTTGGGTTTTTGCCTGCTAATCCGGCTGGTGATAAAAGTAGTATTTTATTGACTTTCTTTGGGTTTTGTCTTGCTAGTTCTAGAGCTAAAGCTCCTCCCATTGAGGCACCTATTACTCCTATGGGTTGATTATTTGAAAAATGATTTAAAATAGAATTCAAATGTTTCATTAAATATTTAAACCCATATTTGTTACCATTAGATCTAGGGCAAAAACCAAATCCATATAGGTCTGGAATGATTAATTTATTTTTCTTTTTTAGAATAGGTATTAGACGCCTATATTCAAGAAAGCAGCTATCAAAGCCATGAATAAGAAGAATTTTCTTTCCTTTACCTGTTAAGACTGTTGGAAATAAATCAGATTTATTTGATGAAATATTCTCTAGTTGTATCCATTTTAAATCTTCAAAAAGTTTAATAGCTTGATTGTCTATGATTTGATTTCGTATTTCATTTATATATGCCTTCGTAGCATTTGTTGTATCTATATTTTTCTTCAAGTCTTGATTCAATTCTCTTAAGTATTATTTATTTTTATTTTGGAGCTTGTTGGCACGGATTGTAAACTTTGAATAGCCCCTAAAAGGTCTTTTTCATTTATTGGGAAAGGTAATTTATGTATATCAGATTCGCCATTACAGGCGAATTTACATGCTTTATATAGTTCATTCGAGGTGGTATTCCTAAGACAAATAGACTCAATTGAAATAGGGAGATTTAGTTGTGAGAAGAACTCTAAAAGTTGACATTTAGCTTGTTTTGGTAAATGACTGTTTGAATTTTTTTCTTCTAGACATAATTGTACGAGTAAGCCAAATCCAACAAGTTCTCCATGAAGTGGTTTTTTAGTGTATGCGAGTTGTGTTAATCCATTGTGTATAGGATGAGCTGCTGCTGTTCTGCATCTAGCGCCCCCAAGGCCTCCTATTATTCCAGCAGTCAAGGCACATCCCTCTGCAACAGTTCCCCAGGAATTGCTTAATGGATCCAAGAATGCCTTTTGACCGTTTAAAAATAATTGATCGCGTAAAACCCGAGCCATCTGAACTGCTTGCTGAACAAAGCCATCTTGGCTTGAACTGCTTGTTAGGCAGGACTCGTACCATTTTGCGACAGCATCTGCCATGCCGCTAGCAAGTGTTCTTGGTGGGGCGCCTCTAACAATTGAGTGATCAAAGATCAATAAGTTTGGACAGCTTTTTAAAGTTACATCTTTTACGAATTTTCCATCTGGAGTATAAATATTAGATAAAGCTGTCCATCCAGCACATGTGGAGGCACTTAATGGAACAGTTATGCAATTAATACCAAGTAAATCAGCGATTAGTTTTCCTGCGTCAAGTACTTTCCCTCCTCCTGCCGCAATAATCCCATCACAGTTATTTTCTTTTGAGATTAGATATGCATTTTGGATATCTAATTCACAGCAATCATGATCTAAATCGTGAGAGATTGATTGAATACCTTTTAAAAGAAGATCTTTTTTGAATGAAGTTCTTATTTTTTTTGTAGAGCTACTTCTACCTATTATTAAAGGCCTTTTGCATAATTTAGTTATTAGATCTAATGAATCAGTCCATGCCCCTTCACCTCTAACGACATTTGAAGGTGAAATGCTGTGATTATTTATAAACATATCACTGTTTTATTTAAAAGTTAAACAGCGGCGCTTGCTAATTCTGGCTTAGAACCATCCTTCCCAAGATGTTTAACGATTACTTTTTTACTTTCATCAATATCTACCTCCGCTTTGTCCCCGTCTTTTATTCTTCCAGATAAAACTTCTTCAGCAAGGCTATCTTCCAATAATCTCATTACCGCTCTTCTTAAAGGTCTTGCACCATAAGAAGGATTATATCCTTCTTCGACTAATCTTTCTTTGAAATCCTCTGAAACAGTCAAAGATATACCTTTATCTTTTATCCTCAAGAATACTTCTTTCAACATAATTTCAGCGATGTCTTTAACTTCGTCTCTAGAAAGCTGTCTGAATACAATTATTTCATCAAGTCTATTGAGGAATTCAGGGCGGAAATATTGCTTTAGTTCTTCATTTACTAATGATTTAATTCGATTATATTGAGTATCTTCTAAATTTTCACCAGAGAATTCAAATCCCAATCCTCCACCACCTTTCTCTATAACTTTAGAACCAATATTAGAAGTCATTATTATTAAAGTATTTTTGAAATCAACAGTTCTTCCTTTTGAATCTGTTAATCTTCCTTCCTCTAGTAATTGAAGGAGAAGATTGAAAACATCTGGATGAGCTTTTTCTATTTCATCGAACAAAACTACTGTATAAGGTCTTCTTCTTACAGCTTCTGTTAGTTGCCCACCTTCATTGAATCCTACGTAACCCGGAGGAGATCCTATTAATTTACTAACAGTATGTCTTTCCATGAATTCAGACATATCTAGACGTATCATTGCTTCTTCACTACCAAAGAAATATGCGGCTAAAGCTTTAGTCAATTCAGTTTTCCCCACTCCTGTTGGACCCGAAAATATAAAGCTAGCAATTGGTCTGTTTGGATTTTTGAGGCCTACTCTTGCTCTCCTTATTGCTTTTGAAACAGATTTTACAGCTTCGTCTTGACCAATAAGTCTTTGATGCAATGTATCTTCCATATTTAAAAGTTTGACTGATTCACTTTCAGTTAATTTCTGAACAGGAACGCCAGTCCATGAAGCAACAATATGAGCAATG
>QCND01000074.1 GCA_003213355.1 Prochlorococcus sp. AG-424-E20 | reverse complement strand
CTGAAGAGGATCCTTTCGGCGTATTTAAGACCGAAAGACTTACACCAAAGAAATTCTGGAAAGACCGACCTATGCCAGAGGGCTTTGAAGGTTATACCCCTATCACAATGGATGAATAAATGAACCGCTTCTTACTTCTCACCCTGACTGCTGGGCTTCTCTCACCTATTGCTGCCGACGCTTTTTTCGGCGAGAAAGATGGCAGGAAAGTTTGGTCTAGTCATCGATTACTCGATAACTACAGCCACAAGATTTACCGTACATATGACTCTTTTGCTGAAAAAGCTGAGTGCTTCACTCGGTGGGAATTAGATCCTTATGGTCTGGTTCGGCTTTGGAGTTACGATGGAGATTTAAGGATTAGGAATAGCTATTCAATAAGAGATATATCAAGTATGTATGGAATACGAATAGTAAATTCATCCAACGGAATTGAAATTAAATATGAAAAGAACAAGGCCAAGCCTTTTACGAATAAAGATGGCCTCCTTCTTTTTGATGACTATTCAAAATATAAAACAATAAAATTAAGGTTTGACAACTACCAACACGGCCTAGTTACCAATACTATTAACACTTCGGAAGTTAAAAAATTCATCAAATCTTATAAAGCTTGTGTAAGAAGTACTTCGAGATAGCGTCCAAGTTACTTTGCAGAGGAAACTGATGTGGGTAATCCGAAGGGCCTTCTATTCCTTAGCTTAAACCTCTCAAAGTTGTAGACAATTTACTTACACGTCCATATAGTTCATCTTTCTAATTGGATTGCTTGGCCTCCATTGCAAGATCCCTTTGAGATGTTGATCTAATGGAGAGTGTCCTCTTGGGTGCAAGTCAAGGTATTTTTTACCTTGAATAGTGACTTCATAAGGCTTCAACCAACCATCTTTACGTACTTTATAAAGTGTTGAACGACTTGAATATCCAAGGATTCTTGCTGTCTCTGAAAAAGTGCAATAGGGCATGGCATGTAATTTGTAGAGAGTTAGCTAGAAGTAGTTACAACTTCTTTAAGTACAGTGGCAACTACTCTTATAACCTGAAAAAGCTGTTTTAAACCGTTAACTGTCCACACTTTTATGAGTAGACCCTACAAGAATTTTGAGCATCGAATCACCCCTTTATCAATCCCTTAAGAAGGACCCATAGAACGGAATAAACGCAAAAGACAGCAATGCGGAAACACAGAGGGGCCTATAAGCACTTTTATAGTTATGTTTTGTGGAACAGAATCAAGAGAAAATGAGTAGTAGTGACTTGTTTATGAGAACAATATTTTTATTAGTCTTTTCTGGTTGGACTGCTTATCTTTGGAGCATAATTCAACCTGGTTCTAATTCGAATACCCCTATTCCCGTTGCTTTCATTGGTATTATTTTGAGTTGCTTTGCAGCAGCTGCAATGATCGGATAAAAAACAAGTGATAGAAAATCATTCCCTATGACAGTCGCAGTGAGTCTTATCTGACGGTTGAGATTTGGGTCTTGTCCAAAATTATTTTGGTGTCCAAATTCTGATTCAAGTCGTCTCATCATTGTCTCAACGGACTAGAACCATAGTTGAGACGGTCTCTGAGACTCACAATCTCACCCAAACTGTCCTGCACCTCTGCATTACTGACAGTTACGCAACTCAGCGTCTCAATGACTCAGCTGTTTTCAACCTATATATAGAAGTGGTTTTATTCATAGCTTTATAGAAACCTTTGAGACATGAGACAATTTCTTTAAACACGTTGTGATGACTGAGGATTAAGCGTCTCATATGAAGCATGAAAGATGAGCAAATTGAGTAAAGTTATATGCGGATTTAAATCCTCCTAAATATCACAAAGTTAAGAATCTCAAACTAAGTTGATAGTTCTATCTAGATGATCTAGTTTCTAAAAAATTATTGTCAAATCTTGCCCAAAGGTATACCTCTCTATTTTGGAAAATCTGTAAATTTTAGATGTCTTAAAGGAATAGAACCTTTTGACATTCCAACTTCTGAAGGTTTGAAAGAGGTTTGTTATGCCGCAAAAATTTCCACGCAATCAATATTTTTACCTTGGAAAATTTATATAGATGACTACGTATTTGCCGTTGAAAAACCTGTCTCAGGATTTTACGAAACAAATGAATCTACAATAAATAATTTGCAAACTTCTGAAAAATTACCAACACCATTACCTAAATATCAATTACAAGGGTTTGAGATGATTTGGGGAAATGCATTATGGCTATCAATTGGTTTGTGCTTTATTGCATTTTCAGCAGAGATAATAAAATATCAGAATAAAAAAATTTCAGAAAAGAAACAGTAGAACTTAATTATAAGCAAGTATTTAAAGGCAACATGATTATAACAATCGTGTGTATAACCTCAAAATTTATTGATAATCATATCTATCCAATCTAGTTTAAAAAAGATTTAAATTTAAAATGCGAAACAACTTACTTAAAGATACCTTCCGTTTGTTAATTGATACAAAAATAATCAAGTCCATTTTCCCATCATTTTTATTACTTATTGGAACTAGCTCATTATTCGCTATCGACATTAAATCTTTTTCTTTAATAGTTCCAATTTGCGGGTTATTATTATTCCCAATTTTAATGACTCTTCTAAGAAGTCGCGATAATGATCAATCATTTGTGATTCCAAGTATCACAATTATTTTAAAGAAATCCTGGAAGATTTTTGTTGCTGAATTAATTACTTTCTTGACTATATTTTTAGGATTTATATGCTTTGTTGTTCCAGGTATTATTTTAATAAAAAGATATGTTTATGTAGGAATGATTTGTGAAGAACAGATGACAGGACCTCTAGATTCAATGCGGAAGAGTGCAGAGTTATCAACTAATAATGGATGGAGAGTATTTCTATATGGCATAGTTATTGCATTTCTATTCATGTATTTATCTTTACCTTTAAGCTTAATTCCTGAAATACTTAAAGTGAATACGGTCTTAGAATTTATTTGTAATTTACCTTATTTATATTTAATTTATATAGGTATGAACTTATTTATATTTACGGCATACAAGCAGGCTTTGAATATGAATAATTCACCAATTCTCAAATGAGTATTATATAAAATTTATTTAAGATTAAAAACTATATAAGAATAATTCATTAG
>QCND01000073.1 GCA_003213355.1 Prochlorococcus sp. AG-424-E20 | reverse complement strand
TACCCTCAGAGATCTCCTTACATTTAAAACAGCTCCTCAGCCTTTACCTCTTGATCAAATAGAGAGTGTTGAGAGTATTTGTCAAAGATTTTGCACAGGTGGGATGAGTCTTGGTGCCCTGTCTAGGGAAGCGCATGAAGTTCTTGCAATAGCAATGAATAGAATTGGAGGCAAAAGTAATAGTGGTGAAGGAGGAGAAGATCCTGCGAGATTCAATATCCTCGATGATGTTGATGAAAATAATCAATCAAAAACATTACCCAATCTCAAAGGACTGGTAAATGGAGATACAGCATGTTCTGCAATTAAACAAATTGCGTCTGGCAGATTTGGTGTAACCCCTGAATATTTAACTAGCGGAACACAATTAGAAATAAAAGTAGCTCAAGGTGCGAAGCCTGGAGAAGGAGGCCAACTACCTGGACCAAAGGTTGATGAATATATAGCCAAGCTTCGTAATAGCAAACCAGGCGTAGCTCTTATTTCTCCTCCTCCTCATCATGATATCTATTCCATCGAGGATCTAGCTCAACTTATTCATGACCTACATCAAATAAATCCAACTGCAAAAGTCAGTGTGAAATTAGTTGCTGAAATAGGTATTGGCACAATTGCAGGGGGAGTCGCGAAAGCCAATGCTGATGTCATCCAAATTTCAGGACATGATGGAGGGACGGGTGCATCTCCGCTTAGTTCAATAAAACATGCAGGTTTGCCATGGGAACTTGGATTAACGGAAGTTCATCGCTCTTTATTAGAAAATGGTCTGCGCGAAAGGGTTTTATTAAGAGCAGATGGAGGCCTAAAGACAGGGTGGGATGTGCTTATTGCAGCTTTACTTGGAGCAGAAGAATATGGTTTTGGAACAGTTGCAATGATTGCCGAAGGTTGCATAATGGCGAGGATTTGTCATACAAACAAATGTCCAGTCGGTATAGCAACTCAACAAGAAGGTTTACGAAAAAGGTTCCCTGGGTTACCAGAACATGTAGTTAACTTTTTTATCTTCGTAGCGGAGGAAGTTAGACAATTAATGAGTCAAGTTGGAGTAGCAAAATTTGAGGACCTTATCGGAAGAACAGATCTATTAATTCCAAGAAATATAGACTTAACTAAAACAAAAAAAGTTGACCTATCTAGCCTGCTCAAGCCCATAGATAATTCAACAGATCGTTCATGGTTAAGCCATGAAATTGAAGCGCATAACAATGGAGAGGTTCTTGAAAATGCCCTACTCAAAGATGAAGAAGTTTCTAATGCACTCCAAACTCATGGAAACATTATTAAAGAAATTCCAATTATTAATACAGACAGAAGTGTTTGTGCACGAATCTCTGGAGAAATTGCTAAAAAATATGGAAACAAAGGTTTTAATGGGAATTTAAATTTAATATTTAAAGGTTCAGCGGGGCAAAGCTTTGGTGCATTTATTTTAAAAGGAATGAATATTTCGTTGATAGGAGAAGCTAATGATTATGTAGGGAAAGGCATTAACGGAGGTTCCATTACGATTGTTCCCGAAATTATTGATGACACCTCTAACACTCAGGTAATACTTGGCAACACATGTCTATATGGAGCAACTGGTGGAAAATTATTCGCCCTTGGAATAGCTGGGGAACGTTTTGGTGTACGAAATAGTGGAGCTCATGCTGTTATTGAAGGAGCTGGAGACCATTGTTGCGAATATATGACTGGAGGAGTAGTTGTTGTGCTTGGAAAAACTGGAAGAAATATAGGAGCAGGAATGACTGGAGGCATAGCTTTTATTCTTGATAAAAAAAATGAACTTGACTTAAGAATGAATAAAGAAATTGTTGAGGTCCATCATCTAACTTCAACTAATCAAGAACAATTCTTAAATGACTTGATTTTTGAATATCATCAGAAAACAAAAAGTCCTTTAGCACAAAAGATTCTCGCAGACTGGTCTGCATGGAAGAAATTATTTAAAGCAGTAATTCCTCCAAGCGAAAAAAGTAAACTAGGTATTGATGAAGTGCTGGAGAAATCTACAATTTAAATAGATAAGAATGCCTATATTTATAAAAACAGAGAAGTTCAAAGATAAAACTTTAAAATTATCTAATAGTGAAAGGAAAAAGTACTTACTAATGCATAAAGAATGGGTCAAAGATATTACTAACTCAGGCCATTGCATCCATAGCGGATATTTAATAAATGAAAAGAAGATGCCAGGCGGCGGAGGTTTATTAATTCTTGAAGCGAAGGATTTTTTATCAGCAAAAAAGATTGTAGAAAATGATCCAATGATTAAGTATGAATTAGTTTCTTGGGATCTTCAAGAATGGGTATCAATTGACGGAAGTAAACCAAAGTTTTCAAATCATCTTGGATGAGACATCATTAATTTTTTAACTTCTCCAGCGTGATAACTACTTCTAGTTAATGGTGAACTAATGACCTGTAAAAATCCTAATTTATTTTCTCCCTCAATACGGTAACTATCAAATTGCGCAGGGGATACAAATCTATTAACAGGTAAATGTTTTGGTCCTGGTGATAAATATTGCCCAATAGTTACTATATCAACTTTATTTAAATGGAGATCACTTAGAACGCTCAAAATCTCATCATCTGTCTCTCCTAATCCAGCCATTAAGCCTGATTTTGTATAAACTCTTGGCCAACCTTCTCGAACTCTTTTTAATAATTCTAAAGACCTTTCATATTTCCCTTGAGGTCTGACTCTTGGATATAGCCTCGGAACTGTCTCGATATTGTGATTAAGAACATTTGGAGCAGCATCCAAGATAACTTTCAAAGCATCCCAATTTCCGCAAAGATCTGGGATCAAGACTTCAATAGAAGTAAAAGGAGATTTACTTTGAACAGCCTTAATACATTTCAAAAATTGACTAGCCCCTCCATCTTCTAAATCATCACGGTTAACGGAAGTTATTACGACATGCGTTAAGCCCATTCTGTAAACAGCTTCACCTAAACGATCAGGTTCTGATGGGTCTAAAAGCCTTTTCGAATTATCAAATGAGATATCGCAATAAGGACATTTCCTCGTGCAAGCAGGTCCCATTATTAAGAAAGTAGCAGTACCTCCTGCAAAACACTCTCCAATATTTGGACAACTTGCTTCCTGACAAACTGTATTGAGTTTTAAATC
>QCND01000072.1 GCA_003213355.1 Prochlorococcus sp. AG-424-E20 | reverse complement strand
GCAAAGTTTCCAAAGTATGTATCTCTATACTTTCCTCTGGCCTCCCAAGCTCTCTGGCAATAGCAACAGGTGTGCAGGGTTTTCGAAATTCGATTAGCAAATCAACTGTCTTTTTTAATTGCCAATCACGTTTTTTTGATTTTGGATTAAATATTGCAATAACAAAGTCACCTATCGCTGCACTTTTAATTCTTCGCTCAATTTGATCCCACGGAGTCAAAAGATCACTTAAGGAGATAGAACAAAAATCATGCATAAAAGGAGCTCCTAGTTTTGCTGCAGCCATCTGAAAGGAGCTAATGCCTGGATGCACTTGAAATAAAGGCCTTGAATCAATCTTTTCATTTAGCCAAAGTTCAAGAGCCAACCCTGCCATTCCATAAATTCCACTATCGCCAGATGAAATAAGCGCAACTTTTACTCCCTCTTTTGCAAGATCAAGAGCGTATTGACATCGATCTTTTTCAAAAGTTAATTCAGAATCAATACGAACCTGATCAGGACGGCGAATTGAATCCAAATAATTTAAGTAAGGGGTATAACCGATCCAAGCAGAGCATCTAGTCAAAGCTCGACGTGAGTCAGAAGTAAGCATTTCCAAATCTCCAGGTCCACTGCCAATTAAATGCAATTCTCCTTTATGAGGTGCAAAGGGAATTGATAACTCGACCAATGCAATTGTTACTGCACCACACTCATCCTCGTTGGAATAATAGATTTTTTTTTCTTGTATTAATCTGCAAGACTGACCTCCTAACAAAATTGCCGCAGCTTCAGCGACTGAGGCAGTTCCCATTTCATTCAAAACTACATTTGAAGGAGTTGGCACGTTGACTTGTGAAAGCTCATGGGCACTAAAAAAATAAATTGGCCATTCATTTTTTTTTGACAAATTCAATAATCCTATTTCATCATTTTTTTTATCAATCGTTGCCAAACCAGAGATTGAAAGAAGTGATAAGCCATTTTTATTCAAAGACCTATCAATTGCTCTTTGAATGACCCTTTCATCTGTATTTCTCTCACAGCCAATTCCAATGATTATTGTCGGTGGATGCCATGAACATATATTGGGATTTTCTTGACCTATATATAAGTTGATATTTTCAAAAGAGATTGGATCGTTTTTCGCTAAAAAAGAACAATTGGCACAACCTTTTAATTTTTGCCATAGTTTTGAACCTTGCGATTGAAAAACTATATTTTTTTGCTCTTTAGACTGTCTAATCATTAATTTTCGCCAATCGACATCTGAGCCACCTCTCTCCCAACCCCATCCTTGCAAATAAAACTCCCTTCAGAAGAATCAGAAGTGTTACGTGGATAGTAAAAGCATGGATATGGTGAATCATGAAATCAGCAGTTCCTAGAGGTATAGGAGCAATTCCAATTTTTCCACCAACTTGGCTTACAGAACCATTGAAAACTTCACTTACTAAACCAGGTTGAAGATTTACATTGAAACCATTAAGAGTGGTTTCTCCTGCTGCTGAATGATGAATGTTTTGAATCCATTGAGCAAAAACAGGTTGAAGTTGAATTCCTGAATCACTGAACATATCTGCAGGTCTTCCTAAGGCTCGCATTACATCGTTATGGATATAAAGACCAAAACTATGGAAACCTAAGAACATGCAAGCCCAATTCAGATGACTAATTAATGCATCTCTTGCTTTCAAAATTCTATCTAGGACATTATCTATATGCATTGCAGGGTCATAGTCTCTAATCATTGCAATGCCAGCATGTGCTGCCGCACCAACAATAAATAAACCTCCAATCCACATATGGTGGGTAAATAAACCTAGTACTGTTGGGTAGTCAACAGATAGGTATGGATAAGGAGGCATCGCATACATGTGATGCGAAATGATAATGCTCAAAGAACCAACCATTGCCAGGTTGATTGCTAATTGTGCATGCCAACTATCTGCAAGGAATTCGTAAATTCCTTTATGTCCATTTGGAGCAGGGAAAAGTATTGGGTCTCCGACATGGTTGTCAACTATTTCTTTAAGGCTATGACCAATACCAAACATAGTTCTATATATATGTCCACCAAATACAGCTAGCACCCCAAAAGCTAAATGATGGTGAGATATGTCTGTCATCCATAGACTTCCAGTTACAGGATTTAATCCTCCTTTAAAGGTAAGGAAATCTGTAAATGCCCACCAATTTCCACTGAAGAAGTTTTCAACAGTTCTTCCTGCAAGACCAGGGAATATCTGACTAGCTATTTGTGGATTGCAAAATTCATGAGGAAGAGGCATATCTGCAATGCTTGCAATTGATACTCCATCAATTACAAGTGGTTTGCCTGCATCTATTGCGTCCATTAATGCTGCAGTAGGAGCACCAATATGAATACAATGACCTGCCCATGCAATGGAACCTAACCCAATAAGTCCAGCTTGATGATGGTTGAGCATCGATTCAAGATTTCTGAACCAGTCAAGTTTAGGAGCTGCTTTGTGATAGTGATAAATACCACCATGCAGCATTATTGCTGCCATGAGAAGAGCGCCAATAGCAAGAGCCATTAACTCAGTCTCATTTGTAATTCCCCAGCCTCTCCACATCTGGAAAATTCCTGATGTGATTTGAATGCCGTGATAGTTTGCACCTAAATCAGCGTTAAGCATTTCTTGGCCAACTATTGGCCAAACAACTTGAGCGCCAGGCTTGACATGGGTAGGATCAGCTAACCAGCCAGAATAATTCGAAAAGCGCGCCCCATGAAAGAAGGCAGCGCTCATCCAAATGAAGATGACTGCTAAATGTCCAAAGTGAGCAGAAAAGATTTTTCTACTGGTTTCTTGTAGATCTCCAACATGGGTATCAAAATCATGCGCATCAGCATGAAGATTCCATATCCAAGTTGTAGTCTTTGGGCCCTTTGCAAGGGTCTTAGACCAAAAACCAGGCTTATCAAGCTTGGAAAAATCTACAGGGATTGCATCAGTTTCGATAGGTTTATCGAGAACTGGTTCTTTTTTTTGTTCTCTTTCTGGTGGGCTAATGGTCATCGAGTGATTCCTTCAGGAATGTGATCGAGGTTTTTTGGGGGCCTAATCTTGAAAAGATCAGGGTTAAATCTTTAGTAAGTAATTCTACTTATGAAGTGGGATTACTTTGTGAAAGATTTTAG
>QCND01000071.1 GCA_003213355.1 Prochlorococcus sp. AG-424-E20 | reverse complement strand
TCGCAATGCAACTAGCTGGGGGATTGATTTTGAAAAAATGGAAGCTGATGGATTATTGAAGATTATTTGTGCTTATCCTGAATCAACTGGTTTGGAGGATCATCTGCAAATTATCAAAACCGAGATTAGCGAATATAAACCATCCAGAATGGCTATAGATTCTCTATCCGCATTGGCTAGAGGTGTAAGCTTAAATGCATTTAGACAGTTTGTGATTGGAGTAACTGGTTATGCAAAACAAGAAGAAATAGCAGGATTCTTTACTAATACTGCAGAAGAATTCATGGGAAGCCACTCAATTACTGATTCCCATATTTCAACGATAACTGATACTATTTTGCTTTTGCAATATGTAGAAATAAGAGGTGAAATGGCAAGAGCAATAAATGTTTTTAAGATGCGCGGATCATGGCATGACAAAAGGATACGCGAATATATCATTACTAATGAAGGCCCTGAGATTAAGGATTCATTCTCTAATTTTGAACAGATATTTAGTGGTGCCCCTCATCGTGTTAGTCCTGAAGAGCAGCAGATACCTGGAATTTTTAAAAGCATTAATCCAAAAGAAGGGTAACTAGTAACTCTATTTAATTAATGACTTATCATTTTCAAGTTCCCAATTTTTCCTCGCAGATTTTAGTAACAGCTCATCAGCGTCAGAGTCCTCAAGAGGAAGTTCAAACCAAAAAGTTGTTCCAATATTTGGTTCACTTGCCATTCTTATCTCACTTCCGTGTTTATCAACGATCCCTTTCACGATTGACAGGCCAAGACCAGTGCCCACTTCAGTATGGACTGAATCTTCAACTCTGTAAAAACGTTCAAATATTCTTTGTTGATCAATTTCAGAAATTCCATATCCAGTATCAGAGACCTCTACTCTGACTTTTGGCATCGGGGAAAGAATTTCACAATGTGGAGCTTTATTATCTAAATCAACTGGCGAAGCAACGCATATGTCGGGCCAAGTATAGGCTTTTAAATTTATTGTTCCTCCTTCTTGGCTGAATTTAAGTGCATTACCAACAAGATTGTCAAAAACTTGAAGAAGCATATCCCAGTTACCTAAAACAAATGTCAAGTTATTTTCAACATTTAATATTAATTTCACATTCTTATCTTCGGCATTAAGTTTGTAGTTCCTTAGTGTTTGTTCCATAGCTTCTTTTATACTTAGTGCTTCTAATTGGATTGTTCTTCCAGACTCCAACTTGGATAGGTCAAGAACATCATTTACCAAGCGAGTGAGTCTATCTGTTTCTGAGTTTGCAACACCTAGAAATTCTTTTTGCTCGTCTTTTGTAAGCTGCTCACCTAGGTCATAAAGGGTTTCAACATAGCTTTTAATGTTGAATAATGGCGTTCTCAGCTCGTGAGAAACATTACTGATAAATCTTTTTTGTGCAGCGTTTAATAGGACTTCTCTAGTGAGATCTTGAACCGTAACAGCAATACCTTTTATATTCTCTCCAGTCGTGCCTCTGACAGACTTTAAAACGATACGAAGTGTTCTTGGTGGCTCTTCAAGATTGCAACGCAAATCATCGCTGTCTCCGAAGTTGTTCAATAGAGAAGTTATAGGTGTTTCAAGTTCTTTTACAAGAGAGTCAGGAAGTTGATTCAATAAATTTTGACCTTCAAGATTTCTCCCTTCCCAGCGAAAGAGTCTTCTAGCAGTTGGATTGACTAAGACAATATTTCCTTGTTCGTCAAGAAGAAGAGCTCCATCTGCCATTGTTGCTATTAAGGATTGCTGTTTGACTTGGGCAGCTTTTAATTCCTCAATATTTGCAGCATCATAGTCTTCTAGTCTGGAAGCCATTGCATTAAACCCAGTCAAGAGTTCCCCGAGCTCTCCACTCATAGGTAAATCTACTCTTGATTTGAAATTACCTTTAGCAATCTCTCTGACTCCGATAACTAATTCTCTTATTGGACGAGTGATTGTTAGCGCATTAAATACCGCTCCAATTATTACTAAAACCCAAATAGAAATAAATACTGCAACAGTAATTTCTCGTGTTAATGCAGCTGTAGCAAGAGCTTTTTTGTTCGGTGTTACGCCTAGAGCCAAAGTGCCTAGATATTCACCCTTCCAAAGCATGGGAACAAAAACATCAGTTACCTGACCTTGTGGAGTTGAATGTTGTCTTACTAATGGAAATTGAGGTTGTTTTTTTAACTCACTTGGTAATGTAAGTTTTCTGGTTAGTTGAAAAGCACCTTCAGCCTCAGAGTCTGACGCCGTTGCACTAACTGGAATACCCAATTTTACAAACCCATCTGGGTCAGTAAAGAAAATGTATCTCAAGTTCCTACTTGAACGCCAAAACTTTTCAGCTACGTTGAAAAGTTCTCTTGTTTGATTCTTCGCTACTAATTCAGTAACGTTCCCTGACAATAATAACCCTAAATCTCTGGCATATCTTGTATCATTCATCCCAGCATCTTTTTGAATGCTACTTAAAGAAAAAAACGTAATAAATGTCATTATGAAACTAACAACTAGCGTTCCAAATGCTAGTAATTTAGATCTTAAATTAAATCTAGACCACCACGAATTTACTCTATCTAATATGGTTAAATCTTCTAATAGAACATCATCTTTTGATGCTAAAGTTTTATTCTGATTTGAACTCGTATTATTCATATAAGATAAATTTATTCAAATATTTCTAACTTGGTAACCTATATCCTCGCGAAAATGCATACCATTAAAGTTGATTTTTTTAAGGTTAGAGTAGGCTAGATCGAAAGCTTTGTCGAAAGTTTCTCCCTGAGCAACTACTGAAAGAACCCTTCCACCCGAGGTAATTATATTGTCAAATTTGTCGATTGTGGTACCTGCGTGAAAAATTTGGAGTGAAGAATTTGATTCAACATTAATGTTAATCTTGTCACCTTTTTGTGGGTTTTCAGGGTATCCCTTAGAGGCTGCAACTATACAAACACTGCATTCAGAGTTAAATGTAAGTTTTGGTGCATTTTCAATCTCTCCTCGAGCGCAAGAAAAAAGGACAGAAGCAAATTCCTCTCCCATTAATGGCATGAGAGCTTGACATTCTGGATCGCCAAAGCGGCAATTAAATTCAATAACTTTTGGCCCTGAAGATGTAAGCATTAAACCGGCATAAATTACACCGATGTAATTGATATTCTTTTTTTTTAAACCTTTTAAAGTTGGGAGAAGAATCAGGTT
>QCND01000070.1 GCA_003213355.1 Prochlorococcus sp. AG-424-E20 | reverse complement strand
CTTCATGAGCGTATAAGTCAGCGTCTAAAATAGGCCATTGCTTGGCTTGAAATAGAAAATCTCCAATGATTGTTTTTCCACTGGCGATACCTCCAGTGATACCTATTCTTCTTTGCTTGCCTTTCCATCTAAGACAAAGTTTGTTTGTTTGTTTTTGATCAATCATTAATATTGATAGTAAGTGAAAAATGCTCTTCTGTATTTAGTCTTTTGACATCTTCTGTATGGTCTCCAATACCTGGTGGTATTACTGCCCCTGATGGTTTTTTAGCAGCTGGCATTTCCGCAGGATTGAAGCCTTCTGGGAAGAAAGATCTTGCTTTGCTATATGCACCTGATGGTGCTTGTTGCAGTGGCACATTTACTCAATCAGTCACTCGTGCTTATTGCGTGGATCTTTGTATTGATCGAATCAAGGCATCTGAGGGAAAAATACGTGCTGTAGTGATCAACTCTGGACACGCAAATGCTTGTACAGGTGGTCGAGGCAAAATTGATAGTGAAATGATCACAGATGAGCTTTCTCAACGCTTGGGACTATCTAATGAAGAAGTTTTAATATGTTCCACTGGTGTAATTGGAGAGGCAATACCTGTTGAAAAGGTTAATAGTCACTTAGATCAACTTGTAAATAGTTTAGATAAGCAGGCATATCTGGATGCAGCAAATGCAATTTTGACAACTGATCTCCAGGTAAAGCAAATTGCATATCAAGCCGTTATAGGAGGAAGACGTATATCTATTGGAGGAATGGCTAAAGGTTCAGGCATGATTCATCCTTCAATGGCAACAATGTTGAGTTATCTTACCTGTGATGTAGGTGTAGAGCATGCTTTGTGGTCAGATATGATAAAGCGTGTTGCAGAATCATCTTTTAATTCCATTACAGTTGATGGAGATACAAGTACTAATGATACTTTTTTAGCTTTTGCTTCTGGAGCAGACTTAGATCCAAGAGATTTATCAATCCTCGAAGAGGGACTTCATTTAACGGCTCAATACTTGGCTAAAGCTATTGCAAGGGATGGAGAAGGGGCTAATTGTTTGCTAGAGATAAAAGTTGAAGGTGCTTCAAGTGATTTAGATGCTCGTACAATAGCTCGTACAATTGCTTCATCCTCTTTGGTTAAAACTGCAGTCAATGGTTCCGATCCTAATTGGGGAAGAATTATTGCTGCACTTGGTCGTGCAGGCACTTCTTTTAACTTTAATGATGTCAAACTATGGATTGGACCTTATGAAATATTTTCTAATGGCACACCTCTGGACTTTGATAGACAAATAGTGAGCAACTTTATGAAAGCAAGATTAACAGGTAAATATTTGATTGATGATCTTATCAGTATTAGATTAAGGATAGGGATAGGAATAGGCTCGGCTACTGCTTGGGGATGTGATTTGTCTGATCAATATGTTCGTATCAATGCCGACTACACCACATAGGTAGTGTGATCCAATTTTAATCCAGTTATTGCAACCTATTTGCTGGTTTATTTATTCACTATTTTAGCATATGTGACTATTGTGTGATTCTTATACAAGGCTAAATTTTTTGGGTGTTGATATAACTTAGCGTGGGTGAAAAGTTTAATAAAAATCTAATCAACCCTTAACTGTAAATGGGGCCTTGTTTTTTATTACTAAATTAGCCAGACTTAAAAATCGAAAGATTTGTGCAATGGAATTTCCGACTGCTGCCTGGGTGTCTTTAATTGGCTTATGTTGTTGGGTTTTTCCTTGGTTAGGAAATTGCCAACCAAATTCTAGAGAACAATTTTTCTCGGGATCCTATGAGAGGAGTCCTGGTATGGAGGATGCTCATAAAAATCCAAGATCAATCGATAAATTTTCTGCATTACTTATTTGTATTGGAGCTTTTTGTGCAATTTTAATGCTGTATCAGGGATTTCATCTTTTAAATAGTGGATATGAAGGATTAACTAATGCTGATCCCTCTACAATTGCTAGGACTTCAGTAAAAGCAAGAGGTAGAGGAGGTATTTTTATTTTATTAATTAACTATTTCCCTCAATTTTGTATTTCAACTTCTATATATACTTTATTCACTGGTCGTAGATTCGTAAAAGATTGCTTAAAAGTTTTGATTGGTAGTTAACTCTTTGGATGTATGAAAAACAAGTGATAATAAAAATCAAAAATCTACTAACGCTTCCTCTATTTCTTTTATTTGCGTCTCCAATAGAAGCAAGATTAGTTCATGCAAAACCACCTTTAAAACTTAATGAATGCTTCCCAACAACGGTGAGTGGTTTTGCTACTACATGGCCAGAAGCCAAGTGGGATCAACATTCAATTATATATGTTGAGACTGCTGGTAAAGGTTTTGCTAGGGATATAAACAAAAAGAATGTTAGGTCATGGACAAATCTAGGGTTATATCTTTATCGAGATTTTAAGAAAGAGGAAATTGATGAAATTAATAAACTTGCCGTTGGTAATTGGATAGATATTGATCAATCAAAAGAGCTATATAGGATTGGTGAAAAAGTTGACCTATGTTTAAAATTTATTCCTACCGAATGTAGAAAAATTATCCCAGATCCTAGAGGTGAAATTTACTCCATCAAGAATAAACGCACAAAAGAAACTTACTACGGTCACTATGGAAAGAATATGTGTGGAGGAGCTTAAAAAATGAAAAGAGGATTACTTCTAACATTCTTCTTGGTTTCATCTCCAGTTGCTTTTGCCGAGTCATTTACTGTGTATCAATATTCTTCTGCAGAACCACCTGATAGATATAGATATAGCTGTAGATCTTCTAGATGTGGAGAGTCAGAAATTAACGCAGTAAAACTCGTTAATGAAGATTATGGAGAGACTTTGACTAAGAGGTTAGTAAACTCTCCTTTATATAAAAAACCTACTTACTGGGTCTATTCAGAAAACGAATGTGATTTCACTGTTAAGGCTGTTGAAAGTATGCCAACTGTGGCTTCATCAATGGGCTGGTTTGATGTTGACATATGTAAGAAAACGATCAACAAAATTGATTTTAGTAAGAGAAGGTAATTATTTTTCTCTAATATCCCTGTAGGAATAGGGATAGTTGGATTTTATTTATATCTTGCATTGAGTAGGGGGTGTATTTGCGTACACCCCCTCTTTAAGAATTTTTAGAAAAGGAGTGTGATTATTTTGTCAGTGAGTGTGATTATTATGTGATTATTTTTTTCTTTCTAATCCCAG
>QCND01000069.1 GCA_003213355.1 Prochlorococcus sp. AG-424-E20 | reverse complement strand
CAATTCTGCGTCTTGTAATTTGCCAAGATCACTCAATAAGACTCCCAGATTGTAATGAGCCTTTGCGTAATCAGGTTTGATTTCAATCGCTTTTCGATATAACAATTCTGCTTCTTTTAACTTGCCAAGATTTTTCAATATGACTCCATAATTACAAAAAACGCTGTGATCTTTAAAACCTTTATTTATGAAATATTGATAATATTTTGCTGCTTCTGAAGTATTTCCTTGTGAATGAAATTTAAATGCTTGATTGATTATTTGTTCTTGAGAAAGATTAGAAGGAATATTATTGCTAATAGTGATGTTTTCGTTAATTTCGTCTAAAGCAAATGGAACTGAGAATGTTTGGACTTCAGGGATCTGCTTTTGTCCTTGATCTTTATAACTAGATCCCATTATATTTGATGAACTTATGATCTTATTAAGTTTACTTCTAAAATATATTGCAATTTTGAACTCTTACAGATAATAGTTAATTTTAATACATAGAGTTATATGAATGATTAATTCCTTTTAATTAACATTTTAAGTCCGAGTAGGTTTTGTGTAGGGAAATATTGGTTTTTTCTGCTTCACTCATCTCCCTTCCGCAGCCGTTTTTTGTGGTTCTACCCCAACGGACTACCTCTCCATTCTTATGAAATGCAAAAGATTTATATTTACATAAATCTTTTGCATTACTTCATTGCAACTAGCCAATATTTTTAAAATCATTGTGATCTGGATGCTTGAATAAGGCAAATTTTTGGATTTAAAGTGCAAGCGAAAACAGCTCAAGCAGATAAGAAGGCAGCAGCGGAGAAGAAAGCCGCAGCGGAGAAGAAAGCCTTAGCAGCTAAGAAAGCCGCAGCGGAGAAGAAAGCAGCAGCGGAGAAGAAAGCCTTAGCAGATAAGAAGGCAGCAGCGGATAAGAAAGCCGCAGCGGAAAAGAAAGCCTTAGCAGATAAGAAGGCAGCAGCGGAGAAGAAAGCTTTAGCTGATAAGAAGGCCTCAGAACAGAAGAAAGCTCAAGTCCGTGAGAAAGCTAATTCTCGTGCTCAAATTGATTCTCAACAGAAAAGAGACTCAAGAACTGAATTGTTAACGGTATCAGTCTCCTTAAATACTGGGAAGATCGTGTCAATAGCATCTATAGGGATTTTGGCTTCGGCTATTCTTGTTTCTGCGATGGTATTTATTGCTGGGTAATGCAATTTCACGAATATCTATATAAAAGCAACTTTTTTATTCTGACTTTCTGCTATGTTTTCGTTCTTGTAGTTTTAGGTAAACCTAACCTGTGCTTAAAGAAAGAATCCAAGAGGTTTTAGAGTTCACTAAAAGTGAGTCTCCTTATAGGAAAGCTAATAAAGGGTGGATTAATCAAGATATATTTTTAGATTTAAGTCCCCATGTTGATACATATAAACAAAAAAATGAAGCTGCTAAAGTAACACTATTTTGGTCTCCACTAAATAGTTTATTATCGAATATTTTTTTGATTATTATCCTAGGTTCAATACTAGTATTTACCTCATTATCTTTTGCAAAAGGTAGATTTAATTTTAGTTTATTTAATAATTCTGAAATTAACGATATTATAAAAGTTGATAAAAATAAAGCTTCAGATATAAGTAGTGTAAACGATGCAGACTCTATAAATTCAAAAATCCAAAAAAGTATTGAGATAAAAGACTTATATAAATCAACTAAAATCACTTCATTAGATAATGATTTAAAGAAAGTCGATTAAAAAACAATAAGTAAAAAAATTGATAAACAAGATAATTCAATAAAAGAAAGTGAAAAGAATAAAGATATTAAAATCTTACAAAATAAGAAACCAAAATCAAATTTTATTTGAACTATTTTTTGGTATCAAAAGAAATCTTTGGTTTTTTAAAAAATGTTTTATCAGTTAAACTTTTTTTGTTTTTTGGCAGAGTTAGATGCTTTAATCAAATTGAGTTTATGAATTTTCAAGGTGTCTGAAGCAAAGGGTAATCAACTCGCAACTATATCTGTTTACTTAAATACACCAATAATAGCTGTGCTTTTGGCTGTTGGATTTCTTTTAGGATCTATTTTATTCGCTGGAATTTTACTTATTGCTAAATAGCTAATTTGTTTAACTCACTGCTAATCGCAGGAAGTAAAAATTGATCTTTGACCAATTCTTTGCCAGTTGTAAAGACGACTGCAAGCATGGGATTTTTATTAGGCGACTCCCACCATGCCACATCATGGCGAACTTCACTCATTAGCCCTGCTTTGCTCCAAAGTTTAGAAGCCAAAGGAAGTCCTGCACCTAAAAAACCATCTACTTGATTCTCTAAATTTTGCTTGCGGGAAACTGGATCGAGTGAGCGATGAAAAACTTGTATTAAATGCTCGCTTGCTAATTTTGGAAGCAGTTCAAGAGTCATTAACGATTCAAAGATTCTTGCACTACCATCGGTTGTCATACTGTTTCGATTTTCATTCTGTTTTCCATAAAAATCTTTTTCCCTTCCAAAAGGTCCTTCATTCCAAGTCTTTTGACTACAGTTCCAATTTTTAATTTCAGGCCATCCAAGATCATCTAGCCAGTGGTTAATTAATTGCCTTTGGATTTTCCATGCTTGAAAGTTTGCCTCATTAAGAGATGGACCACTTGTTGTACCTGTTAAAAGATCTAAAATATAACTTGTGGCGTCATTATTGGAATTTGAAATCATTTCATTTAATGCTCTTCTAAGTTCTTCTGAGTCAACAATTAAGTCATGTTGTAGCCATACCTGGGTGGCCAATGCATAAACTATTTTTACTACGCTTGCAGGATAAAAAAGTTTGTTCGAATTCCACCCTGTGCCATATCCACTAGATGTAGATGGACTTTGCTTGTCATAACGAATGCATGTTATTGCAATGTTTTCTTGAAGGTATGGACGACCTTCTTTTTCAAACCTATCGAGTAGACCTTTCAGGCAATGTGCCATCTCAGGGTCTTGTCGGTAGAACGCCATAGCGCTCGAGAAGAATTCAATATGACCTTAGATGTTTTGCTAACTAAAGCTTCATTTGTTTTGGGAAGTTTATGGAAACTGCGAAGAAATATTGATGGATTTAAAAGTGAAAATAATGATGAATTAGTTACACAAGCAAGTATTGGTAGGAGTTTTCAATTGATTGATTATTCAAAATCTAATTTTAAAGATGAGGAAATTATCGATAGTGTTAAGGTGCGTCTTTTGGAGGATGACTATATTTGTTGGTTTAGATTTTCTGAATTAATTCATCAAGCTTCAAAAATAGAATCTTGGGAATCTGAATTGTTTACTGAAGAGAGAATTATCTCGAGGATTCCTGAGATATTGTCTTGGACTCAGGCTGCGAAAAACATGAGCAAT
>QCND01000068.1 GCA_003213355.1 Prochlorococcus sp. AG-424-E20 | reverse complement strand
ATGGCTCGAAGAATTTTTCTAATATTTTTTCTTAATTTTGAAGATTTAACGAGTAATCCAATTATATTCTGTCTATTTTTAATTGCATCAATATCTTTTAAAGGTTCTTCTAGCCACCTCCTAATGCATCTTGCGCCCATTGCAGTTAATGTTTTATCAATTGCCCAAAGTAATGATCCTTGAAATTTTCCATCTTTCTGAGTTGAAGTGATTTCTAGATTTCTTCGTGTTTGATTATCTATAATTAATCCAGATCGACTATTTTTTATTCGAGGGAAATCAATGCAAATATTTGTTTTGATTTTATTGTTAGATTTATCGTCTATATTTGGATGCGTTTTATTTAAATATGCAATTAATCCTCCAACAGTTCTGGTTGATAAAGAATCAGCATGTATCCCTAAGCCATCAATATTATTTAAACAATAATGATTTTTAATAGTTGTAATTGCCTCCAAATTAGAGAACGATGTTTTATTAAATTCTGTTATTTCTATTAACCCTTCATGCCAGATTTTATTTGAGATTGAGTTTTCTTCTGAAATAACTTCAGCTGCATTTAATTTAATTAATTCCTGACGTAAATTATCACTTGTTTTACCTTCTTGAACAATAAATTCACCTGTGCTGACATCTATTTTTGCTAAAGACCAGCGAATTATTTCTGGATTAGATTTTGATTCTAGTAGAACAGAAGCTAGCCAATTATTTTGTTTCGCACTTAACATACCTTCCTCTAGAATTGTTCCAGGGGTTAGTAATCGAGTAATGCCTCTTTTTATTAATTTATTGCCTTTTGCGGGAGCAGCTTCAAGTTGATCACAAATAGCAATAGACAAACCCTTTTTAATTAGTTCTGTGCAATAACGATCAGATGCATGATGAGGGATTCCAGCCATGGGAATTTTGCCAATTTTCTTCCCAGCTTCTTTACTTGTGAGTGTGATTTCTAAAAGCTGTGAGAGTGTTATTGCATCTTCAAAAAAACATTCGAAGAAATCCCCAAGTCTGTAAAGCAAAACTCTCTCAGGATTCTCTTTTTTTAATTCAACATAATGTCTTAATACAGGAGTAAGATCATCAATTTTTGGTAAATTATGATGTGACCATTTGGGTTTCTCAATCTCTACATGAGAAAAGTCATCCAAATCAATTATTTGATTTGGATTTTTAGCAGTCTGTTTTATGCGAGGTCTAAGCGATGCGTCTTCTTTTAGTTGTTGATGTGACAGATTTCCGTCAGATGTTTCTGAAATATTAAGCTTTTTAGTTTCATTGATATCACTTTGCTCATTTACCCTGAATAGACTGCCTTGTATAGGGTTTTGGCTGGCAGCCATTTCATTGCTCATTGTTTAATCAATGCATCTTAGAAGAATTAATTTTTTTTGCATGTGAAGCCTCGCTACAAATATGAAGAGGAGTACGTCAAAAAAACACTTACATGGGAGAATGAATGAATATCGAGAAATTTTTCTGCAGCTTCAACTATGCTGGCTATTAATTCAATCGTTGCTAACGCACTTTTGTTCTCTTCTTTGCTGTTGGTAATTGGCGTTCCTGTTTTTTACATGACCCAAACGAATCCCGAGGACAATAGAAATCCCAACATTAAAAAGATCGAGATCCTCGCAGGTGTTTGGTTCCATTTAGTACTTCTTCAAGCTTTAGTTGGTGAGTACATCACCCATCAAATGAGTGTTTAAGAAAATTATTAAATATAGAATTGCTATAAAGTTCAAATTTTGTATTTGATGTTTTAAATTTGCTCGTAAGAGGGTACTGTTACTGTAAGTGAGTATTAAAGGCCTAAAAAAATGGCGATAATAGAAGGTACCTTTGAAAAATCTTCTTCTTTAAAAGTAGCAATTGTTGTAGCTAGATTTAATGATCTAATTACGAATAAGCTATTAAGTGGTTGTCTCGATTGTCTTTCTAGGCATGGGATTGATGTCTCAGACTCGAGCAATCAGTTGGATATAGCTTGGGTACCAGGTGCATTTGAGTTGCCGATTGTTTCACAAAAACTTGCTCGAAAAGATAAATATGACGTTTTAATTACCCTAGGAGCAGTAATCAGAGGAGACACACCTCATTTTGATGTTGTGGTTTCTGAAGCCAGTAAAGGGATAGCTACTGTTTCAAGAGAAACCGCAGTGCCAATTATTTTCGGTGTTTTAACTACTGATACTATGCAGCAAGCATTAGAGAGAGCAGGTATCAAAAATAATCTTGGATGGAGCTATGCTTTGCAAGCTCTTGAGATGGGCTCATTAATAAAAGCAGTGAATTAAACATTTTTGTCAATTGAGAGAATTATTTGACCACAACACCTCTTTTGAGGCATGCTTAATGCATTAAACATTAATTTTGTTTATGCGGATGTAGCTCAGTGGTAGAGCATCTCCTTGCCAAGGAGAATGTCGAGAGTTCGAATCTCTTCATCCGCTTCCGCTAAAGCCCTGCTACAACAGGGTTTTCTTTTTGCCCTGGATTATTTATAAGCTTATATATTACAAAATTAGGGCATATTTTAGGGCATTGGTTATTTTTCTAGGATATATAGAGATTCGCAAGTCTTATCAATTGATTATAGAGGTTTTTGACTTTAATAACCTAACCACTAAATAATATAAAAAAGAGCTACGAAAGGGGGTCTAAATCATAAATCAAAACCCAAGTAAAAGGTCTGCTTTAATTGAAAATTAATATATTTTTCAGCTACTTTAATTATTACTTTGACTGCTTATATTGTTAATCAGATTCATAAGCTCATGCCAAATAGCAACGCCTAGCAAATCTTGAATGACTAAAGTCTTCACTCTGATTTTTCAACTGTCGCAGAAGCAATGACTTCCGCCTTTTCATCCATAGAAAAGAATCAAGCTTGGGATCTAATGCCTTCTTTGGTTCCTGAGTTGGCACTTTGTTTTCACATGCTCCAGAGGGAATTGAATCTAGATTGCATAGAGCTGGAATTTGAAAAAGCTAATAAACAAGAGATGAAATTAAGGGCAGGATTTGCGGCTGACTTGCTTGCTCAAGGACATAGTAGCAACGCCTCGAGTGACCTAAGAGTATGAATTATGTAGAAGGCAACTCGAAGAATTACTGCTAAGGCAATGGACTTGATTGTTCAAGACTTTGAAGAGATCAATATTGAGCGCCCGCAAATGGTGGCGATACTACTTGTAAATCTCGAGCAAACGATGCAAAAAGGACTTATTAATAACCAATCAAGTGGTGTTGCTGCCTGCGCTAGATAAATAATTTCACTGGCTGGATTAGCTGCTGATTCTTCGTATAACAATAGAGATAGAAAAATCTAGTAATCAATTTGGCATTAGGTCAAAAGCAATGACTTTTTGATCTGTAGCTGTCGAAAAAGAGATAGCTCTATAGTATAAAAAAAGAAAAAATTTTTTAATAGATCTAAATAAATAGAATTTTAGTTATTTAGATCTAAACTGAAGAGAGAATAAAGT
>QCND01000067.1 GCA_003213355.1 Prochlorococcus sp. AG-424-E20 | reverse complement strand
GATTTGGTCATGTTTTTGCTAGCTCCCTTTCTATGAATGCAGGAATAGTGTTAAATGCACCTTGCTGCCATCGCTCACTCCAAATCTGACAATTCTCGGAGATCTCTTTTACGCGACTTTTTTTTGGATGCATATATTTTTGCTGCTCCATAGATGCAAATGTCCAGCTCCATAAACCGCTTGGGTATATCGATACAGATCCATACATTGGATCTGCGTAGTCAAAGATTTCACGCAGAACTTTGACAATATTTATGTGAATTTGTTGAAAAGACTCTGGAGATTCACTTTGTGTTGCAAAAATCCCGCCTTGTTTAAGTATTCGTTTGCAGTCTTTCAGAAAAGAATTGCTGAATAATTCTTTGGACGGTCCAATAGGATCTGCGCCATCAATAATAATCACATCATATGAATTCTCTTTTGTATATTTTACCCAATCAATTCCATTCTTTATTTGTAAATTTAATCTTGAATCAGACCATGCATTTCCTCCAATAGTAGGTAAATACTTTTGACTTAATTCAATAACCCTTAGATCAATTTCAACTAAATCGATAGACTGAACTTCTTTATATTTTAAGCATTCTCTTGCACTACCCCCATCACCTCCTCCAATAATTAAAATATTATCTATTTGTGCAGAACAACACAAGGCAGGATGAATAAGAGATTCGTGATAACACTTTTCAGATTTTTCTGCAGTCATCCAACAATCATCAAGTAATAATGCTTTCCCATATCTTTTGCTTTCATATATGGTAATTTTTTGAAAAGGACTAGATTCTTCTAGTATTAATTTGCCCTGTAGTCCATATCTAACGCCTTCATGATACTCATCAAGCCACTCTGATCTTGTTTTTAGTTTGTAATTCATAATTATGATATTAATGCTTGAGATTGATCTTCGCTAATTCCCAGTATTTTTCTAATTTCATTTTTGATTGGGAATATAATTCACCATCTATATTTTCTTCTATGTATGTTAATCGTTCTAGGAATTTTTTATTAGTTTTTGCTAATCCATCTTCTATTGATATTTTATTCCATCTTGCAATATTTATCAATGTAAATAATACGTCTCCTATTTCAGCTTCAGCCTCGGAAGTATTTCCTTTTTTTAATGCATCTTTTAATTCTTCTAATTCTTCATATAATTTATCCCAGATTTGATCAATTTTTTCCCATTCGAATCCGTTTTTCGCAGCTCTTTTGGAGATAATTAGTGCTGCTTTCGTAGAAGGTTGTGGTCTTATCTTTAATTTTAATCGGTCACTAATTGGGGTTTTTGAATTATTTAGAGCTTTTTCATTATTCTTGATTTTTTCCCAAGAGTCTTCCACTTCTTTGATACTAACTTTTGCTTTATTTTGAAATACATGCGGATGCCTTCGAATTAGTTTTTGAGTGATGATGTCAATGACGTCTGTTATTTCAAATAAGTTTTTTTCTTTTGCTATTTGAGCATGCAAAATTACTTGCAGTAAGAGATCTCCAAGCTCTTCTTTTAGTTCATCAGGACCGTCTTCTCGTATTGCGTGAGCAACTTCATAGGCTTCTTCTAGAACATATGGAACCAGAGAAAGATGCGTTTGCTTTAGGTCCCAAGGACAGCCATTGATTGGATCTCTGAGGTCTGAAACTACTTCAAGGAGTTTATTCATTTTATCTTGTGTATTTATTTGGTTTGTGTTTGTCATTTCTAGTGGTCTTGATAGAACTGTTACTAAGCTCAGAAACGATTTTTTTTGAATCGTTGATCTAATTATGATTAATTCTCAACAACAGAGCAGCTTGAGGTATAAAGTAAATGAATTAGTCAAAGGACTAAAAATTGTATGGGCGATTAGCTCAGCGGTAGAGCGCCTGCCTTACAAGCAGGATGTCCCTGGTTCGAACCCTGGATCGCCCATCTAAATTATTCTTTATTTATGCAAAATGGTCCGGGATTAAAAATTTCAGCAACGGCAGTCGCAGAGTTAAACAGGCAAGCTGCTTTTACTGGTACTCCTGGTGTTATGCATATTGATTTATTGGATGATAAGTGTGGAGAGGGTTGGAAATTCATCAGACTTAGACCAGGAAAAAACGACGGTGTTCCACTCGCTAGAGCTGACGGAATTACTTTGTACGCTCGCCAAGATCAAATTCTATTTTTTCAAGGTCTTAAGCTGAATTATTTTGGTGATCTAAGTGGAGGTGGATTTCTGATTAGCACTCCAAAAGGGGCTGAACCTTCTCCATGTGGATCAGGCTTTAGAAAACTGTCAAAAGTTCAATAAGTTTGTAAAACAATTAGAGAATTGGATTTATTCTTCTGGAAACAAGATCGCAGAGAGCTCATCGGAATCAACTTCATAGACGCGAGCTAAACTTGTTTCAATTGCGCTAGTTACTTCACCTGGTAAGAATCTCATAGCATTTAAAGCATCATCTGATATTTCCTCTGTAAGCAACTTTTCTTTACTATTTAATTTTTCATCGTTGATTACAGCGATGACCCAGCTTTGATATGCGTAAACAAGATCGGAGAACTCAAGTTCAGGGTCGTTCAGATCCATGACAAATAAACAGATAACGAACAATAAACACTAGTTTGGCTGTAGTTGGAGAAAATGTCTTCTATGGAACAAATATCTCGCACGTCTATTCAAGCAAAAGCCTTTGAGTTCGCATTGTTGGAATTAATTTATAGTAAGCGAGATAGCTTTCAGCCATTATGGAGCGTAGATAGTTGGGCTAAATTTTTAATTTGGTTAAGTTTAAATTGTGGGCTTTCTGGAGAAAAAGACAGCCTAGAAATGTTTGCGAAAGCGATGGGTTCTGCTTTAACAAGTCGAATGAGAAAAATATTTTTTGAAAGAGCTTTAGAGGATTTGTCATTACATGTGATGGCTGATCCTGCAGAAGCGCAAGTTTTGATTATGCCTATCGCTTTAGATAAGATGATTAATGATAATGACGTAGTTCAAGCCTTAGAAAGGATCGGTTTAAGTGACAAGGTTTCTTTATCTTCGGCTGCATGGGAAAGGCATGACTCAATAGTTTCGATTCCTTGGAACGTGAAAAGTGACATTTGAATTTAGGAAAAGCAAGAATGATGTAAAACTTTTGTCGGGAATGAGTAAATTAAATTAAACACATTTTTTTTCTGTGATAGAGCGGGCAAAAACGACAAAATTATCTGAAGCCTCAGGGCTTCCTAAAACATATGATCCAGTAGGTACTGAAAATCGCTGGCAGAAAGCTTGGGAAGAAAAAGGAGCTTTTAAACCTGATCCATCAGCCCCTGGAGACCCATTCTCCGTAGTTATTCCTCCTCCAAATGTCACAGGTAGTTTGCATATGGGGCATGCTTTTAATACTGCCTTAATCGATACAGTTGTCAGGTATAAGAGATTAAAAGGAAATAATGTTCTTTGTCTTCCAGGAACAGACCATGCTTCAATTGCGGTTCAAACTATTCTCGAGCGACAACTTAAGGAAGAAGGCAAAAATCGT
>QCND01000066.1 GCA_003213355.1 Prochlorococcus sp. AG-424-E20 | reverse complement strand
GCCAGACAGATCAAGATATTAATGTCCTGAAGAAAATGGGTAGACCAATCGCTGAAGTACGTCACATGAAAAATGAGGAGGCAGTTGTCTGTTCTTTAACTGGAAGTCCTTCAGATTTTAATATGGATTATTAATAGGATCTAATAGACCAAAAAAGGGAGGCTATAGCCTCCCTTTTTTGGTCTATTAATTGTTTTGAATATTAATCGTCGTATACCAAGCACTCAGGTTCGTCAGGGTTGGCGTCGCAGAAGAGTTCCAGAGCATTTGGGTCATGCTTGTCTTCAGGATGATGCTCTTTATATTCTTTGAGAGAATTAAGTTCATCTTCTAAATGATGGAGCTTGGAATCATTCCCCTGAGCTTTTGCTTCTTGGATCTCGGATTCATCCTTTTTAATATGCTCGTCAATAGTTTTCATAGCGTCTTTAAGGAGCAGGATCGTTTGACTAACACATTAATTATGACGGAGGAATATTGCACGTGGATTGTAAATTTGGTTGGATTTCCTCACCATTCCCTGACTTAAGACCTACAAAAATTATCTTTGCGTGGGTTTTCTCTTTGAATTGACAATTGGTTGATTTATCAAGTATCTGATACCTTTAGCTTTCTTTGGCTTTCTAAATAATCAAAAACGCTTTTATCTCCTATATCAGCTTCTGCTGGAAGGTTGAATTTCCTTATTCCCATTGATAGCAATAGCAATGACGACACAACTAGTGTTGCAAAAGTAAAACTTTCATTGGCTAATTCAGTTAAATATCCAAGTAAAGCTATTGGAATAAAAATCGTTATCCCTATTGCTTCAATTCTTCTGAAACAAAAAAACTCTTTGAATCCGATCCCAGTTAAAGAAGCAAAAAGTGGACCGACAAGTAATATCGATTTTGGATTTTCTCTGAGACCATATATTAAATTTGTTACTCCAAAATGATATAAAAGTATCAACAATCCAATACAACCAAGTACCCAGAAAATTGTTAATGTTTGATGTAAAGGTCTTAAATATATATGTATCCACTTAAGACTTAAACCTATACTTATTGCCATGCATAATAGCCAAATCCATATTTGATTAGATCCATTGAAAAACCATTGAGCTATTCCTATTGAAAAGAATAATCCGCAGAAAAGAATTGACAATCGGTAAAATAAAACTTCTTTTTTATCATTAGAAGTAACTATGAAGTCTCCATAGATTCCTTTAATAGGATTTGAGGATGTAAAGTAAGAATTTTCTTCTTTCATAGTTGATAATTAATTGTTTATAGTTGTTGTAATATCTTCTCCTTTAGGAATAATACTACTTGGATTCAAAGGAAATAAAGCTCCAAAATAATCTTTTCTCCAAGCATCAACATCACATGTTTTTTTAATATTGTACATATTGAAAATCTTTTTTCTCCATTTAATTATATGTGGGAAAGATTCAATTGGTTTATTACTACATTTAAATAGTGGGTAATAAATTGCTTCCCATCTAATAAGAGTAGGGAAAAGTCTTATATCAGCAATTGAAAGATTCTTTCCACAAAGCCAAGGACCACTTGATTTAAGATGTTCTTCTATAATATTTAGAGTTGAGAACAAATTTTTAGAAGCTTTTTCATAAGCTTTTTGATTTCTAGCAAATCCACATTTATAAACGCCATTATTAATATTTTCTTGAATTAAATTCTGCCAGTTAATTATTTCTTTTTTATATTTGCTTGGGTTAAGGTCTATTTCTTCATCGTATATAGGCCAGTTATTTAATATTTCGACAAGCTCAGCGCTTTCATTGTTTATGAGTCTTGATTTTGATTCCGGTTCCTTACCAGGATCGAAAAGCATTGGTACTGTTGCTCTTCTTGATTGATAATTTCCGCATTTTTGATAAAGCTCTTGAAGGGTTTTGCAACCTTTTATTGGTGGATCTAATCTCCATCTTCCTCCCTCCTTGTCTACTTGAGCAATGTGAAGATTGATCGATTTCTTTAATCCTTTTATCTCGTGAATTATCCATGCTCTATGTGCCCAAGGACAACTTCTTCCAATAATTAAACCTGGCATTTGATTTGACGCTCTATTCTTTAAATCCTCCTTGGTCGGGATTTGAATTTGTTGTTGAATATTTATTGGCCTCTTGTAGTTTCCATTGGAATCTGATGGCGCAAGACCATTCATTAATATTTTCCATTCAAAACTCCATATGTCTCTCGCAGCTTTTACAAATATTGGTGGTATAGCCATGAATTTCTTTTAAGATTATTTTTATCTATGGGTTTATTGATTAATGAAGCAGCTACAAGTACTGCTAGTGGCTGGTACGCATGGTAATGAAATAAATGGCATTTGGCTTTTTGATGAATGGAAAAAATCATCGTTTTTAATAAATACTCATGGGATTAAAACCTTTAAGGTAATTGGAAACCCTGAGGCTAAAAAAGGCTGGGAAAAGATATATTCATCATGATTTGAATCGTAGTTTCAAAGAAGAATCATTCATCAAAATCAACCCTTTAAATTGTGAGAGAACTAGAGCACGTGAGTTAGTCAATCTTTACGGTGAAGCTGGAGAAAACCCTTGTCAAATAGCATTAGATTTTCATACAACGACTGCCTCCATGGGGAGTTGCATAGTTGTTTATGGGAGAAGAGATGCAGATTTGGCTTTGGCTTCTTTGATTCAAAATCAATTAGGTTTACCGGTATATCTCCACGAATCTGATCAAAAGCAAACAGGTTTTTTAGTTGAATCTTGGCCTTGTGGACTTGTTGTAGAAATTGGCCCCATTGGACAAGGCCTATTGAATTCGAGAATTATTTCGCAAACAAAATTGATTCTCGAGACTTTGATGGAACAAATTCATGAGGTTAAGAACTTAAATCTATTTTTTCCTAATAAGTTGATAATTCACAGACATATTAAAAGTATCGATTTCCCAAGAGATGAAGAGGGCAATATTGATGGATATGTACATCCTTTAAGGCAATCAAAGGATTGGCAAGAATTAAAGAAAAATGATGAATTGTTTTGCAAGTTGAATGGTGAAATAATTAGGTATGAGGAAAATGAAACTTATATTCCTGTATTTATAAATGAAGCAGCGTATGTGGAAAAAAATATAGCTATGAGTTTTACCAAGAGAGAATTATGGAATTTCAAAAAAGAATGGAAACAATCACTGATTGACCTTATTCATCAGAAGTAAGTTCTCTCGCTCCAATAAATAATTGCCCCTTGAGCCTCTAATTCATATTTTCTGTGACGAGCATCACTTAGAGGAACTCTTTCTTCAAGCCTTTGCCCATTAATTAGCCACTTGATTAAAACCAATTTGTGACCTCAAAGCCTAAATATAAAGAGAATCTTAAGGCTCTCTAGGTGCTTCAAGTGCTCAACCTACTGATTCTCTTCATAAATTGTCCTACATTTTAGTCACAGAAGGGGGCATTCTCCTTTATTATCACGGCTGGCAGTCTAATTAGCTGCTCTTATTTATTCGTCCCTTTAGGGACTTACACATTCGTCCTCATGACCACCATTCAGCAGCAGCGTTCTTCGTTGCTCAAAGGTTGGCCACAATTCTGCGAGTGGGTTACTTCCACCAACAACCGTATCTATGTCGGTTGGTTCGGTGTATTGATGATCCCTTGCCTTCTTGCGGCAACAACTTGTTTCATCGTTGCATTTATCGCTGCTCCTCCAGTTGATATCGACGGTATCCGTGAGCCAGTAGCTGGTTCATTCATGTATGGAAACAACATCATTTCTGGTGCTGTTGTTCCTTCAAGTAACGCTATCGGCCTTCACTTCTACCCAATCTGGGAAGCAGCAACTCTTGATGAGTGGCTATATAACGGTGGCCCTTACCAGCTTGTAATCTTCCACTTCCTTATCGGTATCTCTGCATACATGGGACGTCAGTGGGAGCTTTCATACCGTTTAGGTATGCGCCCATGGATCTGTGTTGCTTACTCAGCTCCTGTATCAGCAGCTTTCGCTGTATTCCTTGTTTACCCATTCGGTCAGGGTTCATTCTCTG
>QCND01000065.1 GCA_003213355.1 Prochlorococcus sp. AG-424-E20 | reverse complement strand
TGCCTTAGATGCGACAGCTGTAGGGGGATTTAAAGAAGAACAAGTTGCCGCTCTGGATGCAACAGCTGTAGGAGGATTTAAGGAGGATCAAATAGCTGCACTTAATACGAAAGCAATTACTGGATTTAATGCTGATCATGTTGCGGCATTTGATACGCAGGCAATTTTGGGTTTAGCAAAAGATCAATTTATAGCCTTTGAACCAACAGCGATGGCAGGCTTTAACGCTGATCACATTGCTGCGATTGATCACAGTTATATGACAGCTCTTGATAAAGGTCATGTGGCTGGTTTCGCTCCAACAGCAGTATCTGGTTTTGATGAAGCGCATGCTGCGGCGTTTGCCCCAACAGCAGTATCTGGATTTGATGAGACACATGTTGCGGCGTTTGCTCCAACAGCAGTATCTGGATTTGATGAAACGCATTTTGCGGCGTTTGCTCCAACAGCAGTATCTGGATTTGATGAAACGCATGTTGCGGCGTTTGCTCCAACAGCAGTATCTGGATTTGATGAAACGCATGTTGCGGCGTTTGCTCCAACAGCAGTATCTGGATTTGATGAAACGCATGTTGCGGCGTTTGCTCCAACAGCAGTATCTGGATTTGATGAAACGCATGTTGCGGCGTTTGCTCCAACAGCAGTATCTGGATTTGATGAAACGCATGTTGCGGCGTTTGCTCCAACAGCAGTATCTGGATTTGATGAAACGCATGTTGCGGCGTTTGCTCCAACAGCAGTATCTGGATTTGATGAAACGCATGTTGCGGCGTTTGCCCCAACAGCAGTAGCTGGATTTGATGAAACGCATGTTGCGGCGTTTGAGAACTCTGCGATGGAGGGATTTAAACCCACACAAATTGCGGCATTTAAACCAGATGCAATGGCTGGATTTAAAGGCACACAACTGAAAGAATTAGATCCAGAATCTTTTGCAGCTCTAACTACTGATCAAGCCGCAGAGATGTCGCCTGACGCTGCGGCCGCTTATAAAAATTGGGTACTACCAAATGATGACATTATTCGCTGGGAAGGAGGGTTAAGAGGTCCTGATGGTGATTGGATGTCAGCTGACTCTTTCTTTGATAAAAGAACCACAGGAGATATTCCAGCAGAAACATCTGTTTGGACTCCTCCAGAAGTGGATGCAATCGCCAAGGAAGGAGGCTTTACTAGATCAGATGGAACATTTGTTGCCGAAGATGATTATTTTCAAGACCCAATATCTGCTGGATGGACTGTTCCACCAGATGAATTGATTAAAAAAGATGGAGGTTTTCGAAATCCGAATGGTAAGTGGGTCACTTCAAAGGAGTTTTTAAACATAACTGGGGAGATACCAGCAGCTGATGAGATAAAAAAGAATGGTGGATATTTTGACGAAGCTAAACAATGGGTTTCATCCGTAGCTCATTTTGGAGAAGGAAGTGATGAAGTTCAAAATGTGGCCTGGGTTCCTCCCGATACAACTGAAATCAAAACTGATGGAGGGTTTTGGGACCCCTTTGGCCAATGGGTTAAATCAGAAGATTATGAAAAAGTTGGATGGAAAGCACCAGAAGCTTCTGTTGAACCTGTAATTCCTGCAGGAATTACAGCTGAAGCAATCAAAGTCGAAGGTGGCTATACGGCTACTAATGGTAGTTGGGTTACAGACGCCAGCTATTTTGATAAGTCTTTAGATAATGAAGTCAATAAGGTCGCAGGATATTGGGGAGCAATTGAAGATCCAATTAAACAAGCTGCTTTAGCTAGCATTGATGACTCAGTCATTGATCCTACAGAAGTTACTCTCGATAAAAAGTTAATTAGCGAGGTTGCTTATCCATGGAAGGATATTCAAGACTTAAAGGATTCTAATGCTTCTGTAAATATTGATTCGACAAGCCATTGGGCATCATTAGTTAAGAGCAAAGATGATGGAGATGATAGGTTGGAAGGAGGAGAAACCTCCGATAACATTTTTGGAGGTTTGGGGGCAGACTTTATTGATGGAGGAGAAGGCGAGGATATTGCTTATTACGCCGGTAACTTTGAAGATTATGAATTTGATAGAACTAAAGACACAGTTTCTATTGAAGATCAAAGAGATGGACTAAATGATGGTACTGATACTCTAAAAAATGTTGAGTATATACAATTTGCTGATCAGAAAGTTGATGTTTCAAAGCTAGATGTTGTTAAAACCTATACAGGAGAAAGCAAAGATTTTAAATTTTATAAAAGAGATGATGGGAGTATAGAGATCAAAACTGAGGATGGTTTTGATGATATTACTGGTGTACCCAAGCTGGAATTTGATGATAAAACATTTAGTGGAATTAGCGATATTAAAGAGACTTTTGATCAAGTAAAATCTAAAGATGATGAGACGGGACAAATGTTTAGGGTTTATAACGCAGCTTTTGCAAGATTTCCCGACTCTGACGGTCTAGAATATTGGATTGACAAAAATAAATCTGGAGAAAATAGCAATAGGCAGGTAGCTGATTCGTTTTTAGCCTCTGAAGAATTCAAAAAAACTTACGGTGAAGATGTTGACACCGGTACATATGTTAACACGCTATATAAAAATATTCTAGGTAGAGAAGCTGATCAGGAAGGTTATGATTACTGGGTTACTCAATTAGATAGTGGTCAAGAAAATAGAGGAGAGTTACTTTTAGGCTTCGCAGAATCAGTAGAGAACAAGGCTCTATTTTCTGAGGTTACAGGTTTATTTTAAAACCTTGATTTTAAATTTATTGAGACTAGTGCAACTAAGGAATAATTAAGAAAATTAGATGCAAAAACTCCTTTCGTTTTATTTTGCTTTTCTTTTGTTGTTCTGCCCGCTAGTAGCTCAAGCTGATTATGTTGACTTAACACCCCAAGAGAAAATAGCTGAAGTACCTTCACCTGATCAAATGTCGGAAGAGGCAATAACTTATTTGCTTGGTGAAGACATGTATCAAGGCACTCTTAGTTGGCAAGGCAACAAAGTTTCTACTAAATTTAATTACCACATGAATAAAGAAAAATAGATTGATGGCAATATTCGCAGCTTTAGTTTTCATTGGATTTGCTCTGTCTTGGTACTTCCGAAGCTGGGGAGTTTTTAATAAAGTGATTGGATATGGTGTGATTTTTGCCTCAATACCTTTAGGGCTGAAATTTGCATCGGTGGCAGGGGTAAACCGAATAACAGTTTTCTTTATTTACATAGCTGTCTTTTGGATTGTTTATTTCTTTATTTATTTAAGGAAGCGTTAAGGGATAGCCCACCGCCTGAAAGTATTAGGATTTACCCCATAGATTTTTGTAATCTTGGTCAATATACAGCTTAACTTTTATGGCTCTCATGTTTGAACCCCCTTATTTGCGGAAAATCTGAGTCGAAAAAGAGTGAGGTGCCTAACTTAGTGATACTGCTCTAAGCCAGAAGAACTTCCAACGCCTACATGAAATTTACTGAACTACTTTTGATCTTTTCTTCTTTATTACTTACGTTTTTAGGCATTTCATTTTTATAAATCAAAAGCTCACTTTTTTTTCTAGACCGAGTTCACTCTATAACTAAATCAAATCCATTACTGTAGATGAATTTAAGTAATTTATCTAATAATCGACTTCTAGTTGCTTTTCTTTTGTTGGTTTTATCTTGCAAAGATCGTAATTTTCTTTTTGAGTAATTCTGAAAGCAGTAAATAGTTTCAGAAGACCTCCTTGATTCACATTTGGTCTACTTCTTCTATTTGTTAGAGAAAAGAGTGAAAGTACTATTTCAAACGAACTTCAGTTTTAGAGAACTTTTTTGAAGGAATTAACACGTTGGAAGCGAGTATTGAAATGTTCGGTTGGCTTCATTTAGATCAGGGGATAGTTGGTGAAATCCTTTCCCATAGTTCTCTAAATTAGTAAGGGTTGTCTTTCTCTTCATACAATTTTAGTCAACCCTCCACAGTGATGGTTTTCTTTTTCCTAGTCTTCTTATTAAGTACTATTAATGAAATGCTTTATTTACTTAGGAATATTTATTTTGCTGCTGACGCATGGACTGGGAATATTCAAAACGAGATGGATGCTAGTTATGTAGAACAGTCATCGCTGACTAATCTATTTACCGAACAAAAGTTTTTGGGTTGGGCTGGACTGCTTTTCATCTTCGTAGCGATTTGCGCAATATTTTATTTCCAGTTTCAAGCATGGGAACAAGAAGATCAAGAACAAAAATAAAAATATCACGCTTCATTGCCTACAAGTTTTCGTTATTTGTATTTTTTCAGGATAAAAGTTTTTAAAAAGGAAATTCTGGAATTCCTTAAAATACATGAGCAACCTTGATCACTATTCATAAGAGCAAATCACCTTCAAGAAAAATAGTCCATACAATTGATAATCTGAAAGCATCAATTTTTTTGAGCTTTTTCAACTAAGGATTCATACCAGTAAATTATTTTCTTCGTCGAATAACATTTTTTTGGAACTCGGTCATTTCTTAGGTTATTCTCCCAAAGATTTGATTTG
>QCND01000064.1 GCA_003213355.1 Prochlorococcus sp. AG-424-E20 | reverse complement strand
ATAATAAAAATAAAATTTTAATTTTGGGTGGAGGTCCAAATCGTATTGGACAAGGTATCGAATTTGATTATTGTTGTTGCCATGCTTCTTATCAAGCTCAAGAGGATGATTTTACAACAATAATGATAAATAGTAACCCTGAAACCGTTTCTACTGATTATGACACGAGCGACATACTTTACTTTGAACCTCTAACTCTTGAAGATGTTCTAAATGTTATTGAATTTGAGGAACCTTATGGAATAGTAGTTCAATTTGGAGGGCAAACTCCTTTGAAACTCTCTTTACCAATAGTCAATTGGTTAAAGAAATCGGAAAACTCAAAATTACGAACAAAGGTTTTAGGTACATCCCCTATCTCAATAGATTTGGCAGAAGATAGAGAGCAATTTGATAAGGTTCTGAGGAGATTAGATATTAGGCAACCTAAAAATGGTCTTTCTAGAACTTTTGATGAATCTTTGAATGTAGCTAATAAAGTTGGCTATCCGTTGGTTGTTAGGCCTTCATATGTTCTGGGTGGTAGAGCTATGGAAATTGTTTATGAGCAAGATGAATTGGAAAGATACATAAAGGAAGCTGTAAGCGTTGAGCCAGATCATCCAATCCTTATCGATCAATATTTAGAAAATGCAATTGAGGTTGATGTTGATGCTTTGTGCGATGTAAGCAAAAATGTTGTGATTGGAGGATTGATGGAGCATATAGAGCCCGCTGGTATTCATTCTGGCGATTCGGCCTGTTGCCTTCCTTCTATAACGCTCTCTGCAGAATCAATTAAAACAATTAAGCATTGGTCTAAATCTTTAGCTATTGAACTTGATGTAGTTGGTCTAATTAACCTTCAATTTGCTGTCAAGAGAGATGATGAGGGTAATGAGATTGTTTACATTATTGAGGCAAATCCAAGGGCTTCAAGAACAGTTCCTTTCGTTTCTAAAGCCACTGGAGTCCCTCTTGCGAAAATTGCAACGCAGTTACTTTTAGGTAAAACATTAAAGGAAATTGGATTAAATCAAGAACCAATTCCTCCACTTCAGGCAATTAAAGAGGCTGTTATGCCTTTTAAACGTTTTCCTGGCTCAGATAGTCTTTTAGGACCAGAAATGCGTTCAACTGGTGAGGTAATGGGATCTGCAAAAACCTTTGGAATGGCCTATGCAAAATCCGAACTCGCAGCCGGTGAGGGATTGCCTACTTCTGGTTTTGTTTTCTTATCTACTCATGATCGAGATAAACCTGCATTGATTCCAGTAGCAAAGAAATTAATTGAACTAGGTTTTTCGGTTCTGGCTACATCTGGCACTTCCAGCTATCTAGAGAAATTTGATTTAAGTGTAGAAAGGGTCCTTAAGGTTCATGAAGGAAGACCGAATATTGAGGATATGATTCGATCTGGAAAGGTTCAGTTGGTAATTAATACTCCAATTGGTCGTCAAGCAATTTATGATGATAAATATCTTAGAAAAGCAGCTCTAGACTACTCTGTACCAACTTTAACAACCTTAAAGGGCGCTAGTGCTGCTGTAAAAGGTATAGAAGCATTGCAGAACCAAATTTTATCTGTTTCAGCTTTGCAAGATATTCATTCCTAAACAACTTTTTGCTAATTATCTAATCCAATTTCTCTCAGATATCTATTAAAATAAATATTAATTGTGTAAATCTGACTTCTCTAAATTATTAAATATAAATTTTAAAAATTATTTTTTAGCTCCTTTTTAGTCGATTTAGGAAAAGCTCTATTACTACCTGATTAAAAATTCACCTTTTTTTCAAATTACGACATACAATTATGTTCTTGCTTGAAAATTGGAATGACCGCAACAGCTTCTTCTTCACCAAAACTAAGAGTTGATACCCGCGGAACTAATGAGTTGCCGCCACATTTAGATGAAAACCTTTTAACACCTCGTTTCTATGTCACCGAATTTAAGAAAGCGGCAAAGACAGAATTAACTGATGCTCGTGAAGAGTTCGAAGCAATGCTCTCTGAAATGAAGGCAGATTATAATTGTACTCATTTTGATAGGAAGGCAAGTCTAGATAGATTACAAGAATTGCCTCAGAAGGCTAAAGAGACTTATGAGAGTTATCTAGTTAGATCAGTTATCTCAGAGTTCTCTGGATTCCTACTCTTCAAGGAAATTTCAAATCGTTTGAAAAAAGAGGGGAATAGGGACCTTGGCAAACTATTTCAGTTTTTAGCTAGAGACGAAGCTAGACATGCAGGCTTTCTTAGCAGAGCATTAGTTGCAGAGGGTATTGAAGTGGATTTACCTCATTTAGGCGGAAAAAGAGCAGCGACTTGGTTCCCAATTAGTTGGGTTATTTATTCTGTTTATCTTTCAGAGAAAATTGGTTATTGGAGGTACATCTTGATGGATAGGCACCTTAAGGCTAATCCAGACCAGGCTTTTGCTCCTCTTTTTGATTTCTTTGAGCCATGGTGTCAAGACGAGAATAGACATGGTGATTGTTTTACAGTAATGATGAGATGTTGGCCAGGAATTACCAAAGGATTTAGAGGTAAGATCTTAAGTCGTTTCTTCTTGTGGAGTGTTTTCCTTACTCATACTTTGACAGTTTGCGAAAGAGGTGAGTTCTATGAATTGCTTGGTATTGATCCAAAGGAATTTGATGAGGAAGTCATAAAGAGAACGAACCACACATCTAAAAATGCCTTCCCTTGGGTTTTTAATCTTGAGGACAATAAGTTTTGGGATTTGAGAAACAAAATTATCGAATCATTCAGGGCTTTTGTAGGTGCTAAAGGTTTAACTAAACCAGTTAAGTTTGTGAAATTTGCTACTTTGATATTTAAGCAATTTTCGCTCCCAATGGAGAAGACAAATGCACTGAGATATGATAAAAATGTGAATTTTACAGGTCAGGATATTTTTAATTTTTGGACAGATAAATAAGACTATTTAGGTAAATTAAATATCAAATGGATTGCCAGCTTGTGTCTCCAATCCTTTGAAATATTTTCCAAATTGAGCGTTATAAACCTCGTCCTCATCTTGTGTCTCGCATTCCAATGGTCCAATAGCTTTTGAAACGCATAACAAACCGTATCCCTTATCCCTCATTTCTTTGGATAGACCAATACAAGCTTGCTGATCCAGCTTTCCTGAAATTATCTTAACTGCACACTCTGAACAACATCCATTTCTGCAAGAAAATGGCAATGTGTCTCCGATAATTTGTCCATTTTCATCTTTTGATTCAAAATTTCTCAATATGTACTCACCTTCAGGAACATCAAAGGTATATGTTGTTCCCTCCTGTTTATGATGAATAGTTATTTGGTGAATTGGTTTCATTAAATAGCTATTTCGGCGGTGTTATATCTATTCTTTCTGGAGGTTCAGGAGGCTGACTTGCAAATTGCCAAAGCTCTTCAATATCTAATGCTTTAGTTAACCTTTCTCCACCAAATCGAAGTTTTAACCAAGCAATCGTTGTTGAATCTTCAGCTACAACAGCTTCATAACCTTCTTCCTCAGTGATATTGAATTTGTTAACTAATGAAGAATTTAAGAACCACATAGGATAGTCTTCACCTTTGCGAGATCTTCTCTCATGGAAGGATTCTCTTAATTGTCCATTACCCTGTAATTGGCCTTCTGGGGCTAGAAGAACATTAAGGGCTTGGGTCTCCGACATTATTTAAGAATCAAAAATGGTCTTGATCTTAGGCATGATATTTCCTAGGACCTCAATCAAATGACTTTAGTAAAAGGAATTACATAGACGCAAATAGTTTGATAGATCTTCACAAGATTTTTTTAATATCTGTAAGTAATCTTTCTAATTCTTTAAAAGGGATATATATCTAAGGTTTTTCTTGATTTATAGTTAATTATTTAAGCCTCTTTTTTGGGTGCTTCAGCCTTAGCTTTAAGAGCCTCAGCTTCGGCTGCTTTCTTTGCTTCTTCAAAATCAATTCTGTTTTGTAGTTGCCCTGAAGCTCTCATCCAATCATTAACTGTAGCTTCTTTGCCAGCGGCTTCGCATTCCTCTTGATACTTCAAGAATGGATACCAATGATGAGTTGCATTCTTGGAATCTGTAAGATTAGTCAATTTCTTAAGTATTCAATGAATTAATTATCGCATCATATTTTCTTCTTTTGGTGGCATATTAATTTTTTATAGTAATAGTTCAAACCCTTGTTGTAGTTATTACTCTTAGTTCGTTTTAAATGAAAATTCGATTTTGATGAAATTAGCTTTCATTGGTCTTGGCGCTATTGGGAAGCCTATGTCTGAGCGTCTCATTGATAATGGCTATGATTTGAATTTATATCAGAGAACTAAACCAAATAAGGACGATAAAAGAAAATATTTTGTTAACCCTATAGAAGCTGTTACTGGCTGCGATGGTCTGTTGATTTGCGTTACTGATGATAATGCGGTTGAAGCTGTTCTATTTGGTGATAATGGAGTAGCAGAGAGACTAAAGCCTAACTCTTTTGTAATTGATTTCTCTACTATAAGTCCTAATAAATCTATTTTTATGCACAAAGAATTAAGAAAGAAAAATATTTTATATGTTGATTGTCCAGTCTCTGGGGGGACAGAGGGTGCTCATAAAGGTTCACTCTCATTGTTCATTGGTGCAAGCAAAAAAGAGTGTTTATCTTTTAAACATATATTTGAAGTCCTAGGTAAATCAATTAATTACTTTAATGGCGTAGGTAAAGGTCAACAAGTCAAAGCTCTTAATCAGATATTAGTTGCAGGAACATACGCAGCAGTAGCAGAGGCAATGGAACTAGGAAAATTGCTTGAATTGCCCATGGATGAAGTGGTTGCTGCTTTAAAAGTTGGAGCAGCAAATTCTTGGCCATTAGAAAACAGATCAAAAGCAATGTTGATTGATAAACATCCATTGGGATTTAAATTAGAGTTGCATCATAAGGATTTATCTATTGCCATTGATCTAGCTAAATCTATAAATATTGATTTGCCAATTGCCTCTAGAGTAAAAGAAATCGAGCAAAGATTGATGCATGATGGTTTAGGTGAACTGGATATTTCTGTACTGCATAGATACATTTCAGGAGCAAAAAAAGAAGGCTAGAGTTACTGCTAATATTAGCTTTATATAAATCATTTATTTACAAATTAATACCTATATGCTAGCTTAGTA
>QCND01000063.1 GCA_003213355.1 Prochlorococcus sp. AG-424-E20 | reverse complement strand
TGAAATCCTGCTTTTACATTTGGTGCACCACAAACAATGCTCAACTTTTTGGGTAAACCAACATCTACAGAACAAACTTTTAGCTTTTCGGCATTTGGATGCGGTGTGATTTCCTCAACAAAACCAATAACAACATTCTTTGCTTGTTGTGATAAGTCCTCTATTGATTCAACCTCAAAGCCTGTCATTGACAGCTTTTCAGAAAGCTCGTCAATATCATTGTTAAATTCGACAAGATCTTTTAGCCAAGAAACAGATACCTTCATGACTTGCTCTTATAGGAGTTATACATAGGTGCTCAAATGAATTTATAAAAAAGGGTGCTTAGCCTAGTAAGATTGTACTTTGTTCCCTAGACTCACTAAAGTTGAGCTAAGTTCATATGGCGAAAAAAGGTACCAGAATTGTGGTTACTTTAGAATGTACTGAGTCTAGATCTGTACCTAGCTCAGAAAAACGTTCTTCAGGAGTATCTAGATACACCACAGAGAAAAATCGTAGGAACACTACTGAGAGACTTGAACTTAAAAAATTCTGTCCTGAATTAAATAAGATGACAATTCATAGAGAAATCAAATAATTGTTCCTATACACACTTTTTAAAAATGACTAATTCAGTATTTAAACAAAAGCTTTCTCCAATAAAGCCAGGCGATCCTATTGATTATAAGGACGTAGAATTATTAAAGAAGTTTATTACTGATAGAGGTAAAATTTTACCCAGAAGACTTACAGGATTAACAGCTAAGCAACAAAGAGATTTAACAACAGCGGTTAAAAGAGCGAGAATCATTGCCTTACTCCCCTTTGTTAATCCAGAAGGATAGTTTATATTAATATTCTATTAATAATAGAATGGGCACAAATATAATAGAAGATGAAATAAAAGATTTAATATTCAGATATAACACAAGTAATAATTTAAATCCTTCAGTTAAAGATCTTACCCATCTTAAAACATATACAATAGATGATTCTAAAACGCTAGAAGTAGATGATGCAATTTCACTAGAACAAGTATCAGGTCAGAACAAGTTATGGATTCATATCGCATCCCCTGCTTCCTATATTGAATATCAATCTGGTATAGATAAAAAAGCAAGAAAACTCGTCTCGACAGTTTATTTATCTACCAATACATATTACATGCTTCCCGAAGCTTTAATAAATAATGTATTCAGCCTAAGTGATAAAGAAAAGAGAGAATCATTAAGCTTAGGTGTTATCTTAAATGATGACGGTAGTATTTCTTCTACTGAAATTGTTCAGAGTTTGATTCATGTAGATTACCGCTTAGATTTTACAGAAGCTGATGAACTTATAGATTATGCGCCAAAAGAAGAGGAAGATTTAAGTCTTATATCAACCATTTTAGAAAGTAGAAAGAGTTGGAGAAAGAATTTAGGTTCAATTGAAATATTAGAATCATATGGAAAAATAGTTGTAGAAGATAAGATTCCCAGCATTAAAATAATTGATCCAACTTTATCAAGACGACTGATAAGTGAGGCAATGATCTTATACGGAAATATTATTTCAGATTTTACTAACCTAAATAAAATACCTGTTCCATATAGGGTTCAAGAACGTGCAGATAAATTAATTATAGATAATATTCAACATTCTGAAAATAATATTTTATATAATTTTTTACTTAAGAAAACTATGGGTAAAACTTATTATTCTCTAAGTCCAATGCAGCACGATAGTTTAGCATTAACATCTTATTTACATGCTACATCTCCAATTAGAAGATATGCTGACTTGTTAGTTCACTATCAATTAAATAGATATCTTAATAATAAAGTTCTTATATCTAAGGATGATGTTCAACAGATTATTCAAGAGATTAATAATCAAGGAAGACAAAATATCATGAGATATAGAGAAGATCAAAAATATTGGCTAGGTAAATGGTTCGAAAATAACACTTTCAATGTATATAGTGTGATATTATTAAATTGGATAAATAGGTATAAAAATATATGTATTTTATATTTTATCGATTATAAGTTTTCAACAATATCTAATCTGAATTCAAAATTAAATATAAATATCGGAGACAGTTTTCGTGTTAAAAATTGTAGCCATAACAATAATGATATGAATTATTTTGAAATAATTCAATGATTAATATAAGCTATACTTAAAGAAGTGCAAAAGTTTTAAAAATATAATATAATAATCAGAATATGTAATGAATATGCAATACACAATTACAACACCACTATATTATGTTAATGACAAGCCTCATTTAGGTAGTTCTTATACAACAATTGCTTGTGATGCAATAGCTCGTTTTCAAAGACTAAATGGAAATACTGTTCTTTTTCTTACTGGTGTTGACGAACATGGTCAGAAAATAGAGCGTACTGCAGAAACCAAAAAACTTGAACCTCAACTACATTGCGATGAAATCACCGAAAAGTATAAGTATTTATGGCGCAAACTAAATATTAGTTACGATCGTTTCGTTAGAACTACTTCTATTGAACATACATCTTTGGTCCATCAATTTTACTCCAAAGTACTGAAATCTGATGATGTATACATGGGTAGGCAAAGTGGTTGGTATTGTGTTGGATGTGAGGAATATAAGGATGTTGAGGATAAAGATAAAAGTCCAATCTGCTCAATTCATAAAAAGCCATTAGAGTGGAGAGATGAAGAGAACTTATTTTTTAAATTATCAAAATATCAAGATCAAATTGAAAAATTAATTAATGTAGATGGTTTCATATCTCCAAAAAGTAGAAAAAATGAAATTATAAATTTTGTCTCTAAGGGCTTAAGAGATTTCTCAATTTCAAGAGTGAACTTAAAATGGGGAATAAATGTTCCCGGAAATAAGGATCACACATTTTATGTATGGTTTGACGCTTTACTAGGTTATGTTAGTGGATCTCTTATCGATCAAAGATCACCGGAACTAACCGAAAAATCGTTAATTAATTGGCCTGCAAACATACATGTTATTGGTAAGGATATCCTCAGATTTCATGCTGTTTATTGGCCTGCAATGCTTCTGTCCGCAGGCATGAAAACACCACGAAGTGTTTTTGGACATGGATTCCTAACTCGAGAAGGTCAGAAAATGGGCAAATCACTAGGTAACGTCCTTGACCCCATTGAGCTTCTGGAATATGGCGGGATCGATGCAATGAGATGGTATCTTCTAAGAGATATTGAATTTGGAGAAGATGGTGATTTTCAAATGAGAAGATTTGTTGACATCGTTAATAGTGATTTATGTAATACTATTGGTAATTTATTAAATAGAACAATAACGATGTCGAAAAAATGGTTTAAAGAATATATCCCAATAGATAATACTTTATCATCTGATTCTACACTTAAAGTTCAATCAGAGACAAAGATAATCGAATATATGGAGTCATTTAAGGATAGTAACTTTAAAAGCTCAGCCAATGCAATAATTGATTTAGCCAATAGTGCAAATCTTTATCTAAATGATCGAGCACCATGGAAGCTAATTAAGGATATTTCAAATAAAAGTATTGTTGCTCTTGATATCTATTCTGTTCTCGAATCATGCCGGATTATTGGAATACTACTAAATCCGATGGTACCAAATTTAAGTAATAGAATATTAAATCAACTTAATATTGACACTTCTAATATAAATTTTAAAGATTCACTGCAATGGGGTTTATTAGATCCTAATAATGGATTACAGGATCCTACTCCTGTTATGGATAAGATTGAATTTAATGAGGACCCTCTATAGTGAAATCGTTCAATATTTATTTACTATTTATACTTACTATATTTTCACTTTTAGGATGTCAGAAATCTAATAAATCTAATGCACAGATTGATAACAAAAGCTATATTAATGATTTTGAGCTACTTCAAGAAAATCCAAACAATGAAACTAGTGTGAAAATTACTAGTCCTAAAGCAATAATTGATCCAACCATTAACGATATAGAAATATACGAAAGTTCAATTAAAATACTGAATAAAAATGGAATAGACTTTCAAGTTAAATCTGGTAATGCAACCCTAAATAATTTATCAAATAGTATTAGAGTTTTTAATAATGTAAACATATCATTCCTTAAAGATTCAGATTATAAAATTAGAACCAATTCATTTACCTGGGATTTAAATACCTCAGTTATAGATATAAATAATCCACTTTCTATAAATTTTGAAAATACTAAGATAAATGCATCTAAAGGTTTTTATAATATTGACTCCAGCCTACTTAAAATAGATAATACTAGATTTAATAGAAAAATAAATAATACTGAAGGGTTAGAGGAGTATCAGGTAGAGATAAAATCTGACTTTGCTAAATGGTTCAAGAATGATAATAAATTAGTTTTTACATCGAATGATAAACAGGTAGAAACAACCATTAAGTTTCTACTTACTAAGTAGAACGTATAACTTATCAGACCATCCTGAAATCCATTTCTCATCTGAATTTGTAAATGATCTCTTTGACCAGCCACCAACTATAGTTAGGCCCCTATTAGAGAGTGGATAAACAATAACTGCAGGTAAATTAGATAAAACGTCATCAAATTCTTCTCTACCTGGAAATAACTCTGTATTTACTAACGAAATAAGTCTTTTTTGATCAATAGCTCTATTACATATTTCTCCAGGTTTAAATTTATTATTTGATATTAAGCCTCTTCTAAGTATAACTCTATTATCCCAATATATTAATATTGTACTTGCCGCTGTTGCAGTTAGTATTTGCTTGCTTCCCCATGCTAATTCATTCCTTTGATCTTCAGATAGTTCATTGCAAAGTTCAAAACCTTCTTTTCCATTCAACGTTGCTTTTGTAGGTTGTTTAGGATTAATTTCGGTCCAGAGATAACCTATAGTTATTAATGCTATAGATGAAATTCCAGATATAGTCTCTGCTCTTACTAGGCTTGGATTAACTTGATTAGTAGTAGCAATGTTTACAATTGATAAAATTAATAGAAAAGCTCCAAATATAATAACTAAGCTAGAAATTTTATACATTTATAAGTTCTAGAAAATTAAAAAGTAAATATATTGAATATATATTATACATTCGATGTCAACTTTAATTTTTGGCTTTATCGATATAATATAAAAAAACACTTTTAATAGATTATCCAATTGCTCAACATATGATTACACCATTAGAAAAAAACTATAAAGGACTAATATCAATTACAGGACCGACAAGAAGTGGAAAAAGTCAATTGGCAGAATTTTTAATCAAGAAACAACAATCCGTCACTTATATAGCAACATCAAAACCAAGACCAAATGATCCAGACTGGCAAAAAAGGATTGATCTCCACAGGAAGAGAAGACCTGATCGATGGAAGTTAATTGAGCATCCTAAGGACATCTGCAAAGCAATTGAAACGATCAGTGGAAATGAATCAATCTTAATAGATTCAATTGGTGGCTTAGTAGAGCATCACCTAGAAGATGACGAT
>QCND01000062.1 GCA_003213355.1 Prochlorococcus sp. AG-424-E20 | reverse complement strand
ATTAATGATGGAAAGACTCCCTCTATGGCCTCTTCTCTATTTTCAACCAACATTCCCCCTGATTCGGTTTTAGTAGTTTGCATTGGCTGGAAATAACCAATAAGTGCTGGATTTTTAAGAATGTCCGCGATGAAATGGACACTCAATGGTTTTCTCCTATTCGTTAAGGACTTAATTCCTTGCTTCTGTAAGCGCTTAGAAATTTCAGTTGCGCCCATCTCTAGGGATAGATCACAAATCTGTTTTGCCCACTCGGCCCTTTTGTTGAATGAGAATGTCTTTGTCTGTTCTGAAAAATCAAGCCAAAAAGGATAAAAGCACTTTTGATTTGGATGTTTCCTCTCTCTAAAGTGAACGGAAAAGTCTCCTTTTTTAAAACGCTCTATTTTTTCATTGTGATAGCCATTGATTCTGTGACTCTTTTCTCTGCTTTCAGAATGAGCTGCTAAAAATAAAATCTGAAATAGTAAATAAACCGTCTGATCTTTTTCTGTATAAATTTGCCCTCCCAATTCAGAAACGTAAATTGATAAGCCAGCATCAAATATTCGATTTAGTAGTTTATTGGCTTCTTTTTGAGGCTCCCTAGTAAGACGTGAGACCTCGCTGATGACTAAACAAGGATCGTTCCCGAAATCCCCATTTTCAGCTGATTCAATAATTGCTGTTAAAGCACTTCTATTTTTGTAAGCCTGAAAAGCTGATTTACCAATATCTTCAAATTTTTGATCCCATGCTTTGTAGTTAGGGTATTGATCTAAAAAACTTCTGAATCCATCGTCTTGTCTGGCTAAACCTGTTTTATATTCTCCACTTTGAATTTCAGTCGAAACTCTTGAATATGAGATCGCAAATCTAGTAGAAACTTGAGTTTTAGGATTTGTCTTCAAAATCAGGCCGTTTTTCTCTCAGATGCACTTTTATAACTAGCTTTTCAAGAGTTAGCAATAGTGATGGTTAACTCATAACCATCCCACCATCAACTTGAATTACCTGACCTGTTATGTAAGAAGCCGAAGGATCCGCTGCTAAAAACCTCACTGCCCCTGCAACATCTTCAGGGTTGCCGAATCGTCCAAGCGGGATAGCAGAAAGGATTGATTCACTATTCAGATCTTTTGTCATATCAGTTGAAATAAAACCAGGGGCAACTGCATTTACAGTAATTCCTCTGCTGGCAAATTCTTTTGCAGCGCTTTGTGTGAGGCCTACTACTCCTGCCTTAGCTGCAGAATAATTTGCTTGCCCTGGGTTGCCCATCAACCCAACTACAGAAGTTATGTTGATAATTCTTCCTTTTTTTTGCTTCAACATCTGCCTAGATACCGCTCTTGTGCAATAAAAAACACCACTCAAGTTAAGATCTAAAACTTTCTGCCAATCGTCTGTTTTCATTCTCATTAAAAGGCCATCTTTAGTTATCCCAGCATTATTGACGAGAACATCAATTTTATTATTTTTCTCCAATACTGTTTTTATTAATTCATTTACCGAGTTTTCATTAGAAATATCAGCTTGAAGAGGGTATGCCTTCCCTCCAAAGGAGTTTATTTCTGATACGACTTTATTTGCATTCTCCAAAGATGAAGAATAATTGATGATTACTTCTGCTCCTTCCTTCGCTAGAAAAATTGCAATAGCTTTACCAATACCTCTGCTTGCGCCAGTTACAATTGCAGTCTGTCCTTCAAGTAATTTTGATAATGTCATAATCTTATGATTTTAGAATCGTTAGAATCGGATAATTATTTTATTTAACTTACTATTGACTTACTTGCTTTTTATAAAGACTTTAAGCTCAGACAGTAAAAATAGTTATTTTTACTGATCGAATATATTGAATAAATAATCAATGAAGGGGGATCAGTTTTGCATTTGTTAATTGCGGCGGCAGGAAGTGGAAGTCGAATGGGTGCTGATAGAAATAAACTCCTTTTGAATGTTGCAGGTAAGACGGTTTTAGAATGGACTTTAAAAGCAGCTTTCGAGGCTAAAACAATTTCTTGGATTGGAATTATTGGACAACCCAAAGATAAAAATCCCATTTGTTCAATTCTTGATAACTCAGTAAAGGCAGTTCAATGGATCAATGGAGGATCAACAAGACAGCAGTCAGTTCAACTGGGATTAGCTGCCCTTCCCAATGATGCAAAGTCTGTACTGATTCATGATGGAGCAAGATGCTTGGTGAGATCATTCGTTTTTGATGAGATCTCAAAGATTGTTTCCAAGGGACAATCTGTTATTGCTGCTTCACAAGTCACTGACACCATAAAAAAGGTTGATATAGATGGTGAGATTATTGAGAGCCCTCCTCGCTCAGATTTATGGGCGGCGCAGACACCTCAGGGTTTTCCAGTAAATAAACTGAAGCATGCTCATAGTGAAGCAATCTCCAAAGGATGGAATGTAACCGATGATGCATCCTTGTTTGAACGTTTAGGATTGCCAGTGAAAATATATGATGCAGGACCTTCAAATATTAAAGTGACAACTCCATTTGATCTCGTAATAGCAGAGTCTTTATTGTCTACTTTAAAAGACTAAGGCTCCCTTTGTCGCCATTCAAGATGGCTTGACTACCTAGTGGAAGTGATGCATTCCCACAGCAGTGTCCAACAGGCAGATTTGAAACGATTGGGATTTTGAGGTCTTGTGTTCGATCTTTGAAAATATCAAGAAGCTTAAACGTCTTTGATTTGTCGACGTCCTTCTCATCATCACAACTTGTAAATGAACCAAAACCTAGTCCAGATAGCTGATGTAGAACTCCAGCTAATCTTAAGTGAGTTAGCATTCTGTCAATTCTGTAGGGAGCTTCTCCAATATCTTCGATGATTAGAATTGATTTTTTGAAACTTGGGAGATGTTCAGTTCCAATTAAGTGAGTCAGGACAGTGAGGTTGCCAACTATCAGACGCCCCTTTGAAATTCCTCCCCCCCACGGCTCCCCATAAATATCTGGTACGCAATTGCCAAACAAAATTGATTTAAGCCTGTCTTTACTCCAATCTGGTTCGGAACCTAAAGTTGTAATTAGTGGACCATGAATACCTCCTTGAAATCCACTGGCTAGCCGCGCAAGAAGTATGGAAGTCAAATCAGAAAAGCCTATCATCCAACCTTCTTTCCATGGTTGTCGTTTTTCTAGCAATCTTGCTGATCCCCACCCACCTCTAGCAAAAGCTAAGAGAGGGTAATGATTGTTTGGGTGTAATTCATTAAATCTAACTTCATCATTACCTGCTAAATAACCCCATGATCTATCTATTTCATCGAAATGGTTACATATCAATCCCCATTCCTGAAGGACTTTGATCCCGGAGTGAAGATCTTCTTTTTTAGTTATTGGCGAACTTGCCGCAACTATGTGGAAATGATCTCCTTTCTTTATAGGTTCAGTCATTTGCAAATCTTGTTCAGTACATTAATTAAATAATCTTGCTGAAGACCATGCCAAGAAGTAATAAGCTGCCAAGTCTCACTTGATTGCTAAAATGCAAACCTGAAGTCTTAATACCTTTTGATTTTGAACTTAATAAGAAAACTTCTCTTTGCATTCCTAAAGTAGTTATCAACCAAAAAGGCCAATATATTAATCCTAAATTTGCTTTGAAAGCAGCAAGAGCTAGAAAAATACAAGTTAAAAAGTAGCAAAGAGAAACTGTTTTTAATGAATTTCCCCCGAGACTGATCGCACTGCTATTTAGACCAATTACTTTGTCTTCACTTTCATCTGCCATTGCATAAACAGTATCAAAACCGAAAGTCCAAAGAATAGTTGCAAGCCAACAAAATATTAATGTTACTCCTCCTGCTAAAGAAGATTCACTTGCTGCCCAAGGTATTAAAACTGAAAAACCCCAGCAAATAGAAAGAATAAGTTGGGGATATTGAAACCATCTTTTCGCTGATGGATATAAAAGAATAAAAGGTAATGATAGGGATGAAAGGAGAAGGCATAAATTCCTACTTTCTTGTGGGATTGAAAGAACTATAAATAGACTAAAAAATAACATTAAAATTAGTAGTATCCATGCTGCCTTTAGAGATACTTTTCCATTTGCCAATGGTCTCTCTTTTGTTCTTAGTACCTTCTTGTCAAACTTTCTGTCCCAAATATCATTAGCGATACATCCAGCACCGCTTACAAATAATCCACCTAAAATTATTATTCCCAAAATCAATAGAGAAGGAGGGGCTGCAGGAGTTAGCCAAAGAGACCAGCCAGAGGGAATGAGAAGTATCAATCTTCCGCTGGGTTTGTTCCATCTAAGAAGTTGAAAATAATATCCCATTTTTTGGGTAAGAAGATTATTCACGAAAATTCAAATTGATAATGATTTATAAGGTCTTCTCAATGTGGTGCTGAGGGTGTCAGAGTATTGAGGTTAAACCTACTTATTTATGTTAGGTGACTCAATAAATAATTCCTCTGAAAGGAATTCTATTGAATTAGATCTTGGCGAAAAGCAAGATGCTGAATTATGCCGTGTGGCAACAATTGATATTGGCACCAACTCAACGCATTTGTTAATTGCAAAAATTGAGCGAAAATTAAATACTTTTAGTATTGAACTTGCAGAGAAATCGACAACACGACTAGGAGAAAGAGATCCTGAGACAGGAGAACTTACATCCCTTGCTATGAATAGGGCTTTTTCAACATTAAAGAGGTTTAAGGATTTATCAGAAAGTTATAAAGTTGAGAGTCTTATCATTGCCGCTACAAGTGCAGTTAGAGAAGCACCAAATGGGAAAATCTTTATTGCTGAAATTAAACAGAAGATAGGCTTAGATGTTGAATTGATAAGCGGAGCAGAAGAAGCAAGATTGATTTATCTAGGTGTACTTTCAGGGATGCAATTTGGAAATAAACCTCATCTCGTCCTAGACATTGGAGGAGGTTCGACAGAATTAATCCTTGCTGATAGCGCTGAGGCGCGAGCATTAACAAGTACAAAGATTGGAGCAGTAAGATTACAAAGAGAATTTATTAAAAAAGATCCAATATCCTCTCAAAATGAATTGTTTTTAAGGTCATTTATCAGAGGCTCTATGGAGTCTGCAATTGATAAAGTATCTAAGAGAATTGAAGCAGGAGAAATACCAGTTTTAGTAGCAACTAGTGGAACTGCTATGGCTATTGGGTCGTTACTATCTAATAAAGAAAATCATATGCAATCAAAATTACAAGGATATAAAATCACAAAAAATAATTTAAATATAATAGTTAGTCAGTTGATTAAAATGACACCTTCTGAACGGAGTCAATTATCCTCATTAAGTGAAAGAAGATCTGAGATTATTGTTCCAGGCGCTTTGATTTTGCAAACCATAATGAATATGGTCGACGTTAATGAAATTATTTTAAGTGAAAGAGCTCTTCGAGAAGGATTGGTTGTTGATTGGATGTGTCGAAATAATTATTTAAAAGATCAGCTGAGCTTTCAAGGATCAATTAGAGAAAGAACAGTTATTCATCAAGCGAAAAGATTTGGTGTTAATTCAAAACGATCAAAAAGTGTATCAGAATTTGCACTTACTTTTTATGATCAGACTAAGGGGATTTTGCACAATGATAATGGTGGAGGTAGAGATCTTTTGTGGGCAGCAGCTAAGCTTCACGCATGTGGTAAACAAATTAACATAAGTGCCTATCACAAGCATTCGTGGTATTTAATCAAAAAT
>QCND01000061.1 GCA_003213355.1 Prochlorococcus sp. AG-424-E20 | reverse complement strand
GGCAGCATCTTTAGCAATCTTGGCTGCCTTTTCAGAATCCTCATCAAGTTCTTGTTTAAAACGTTTTAAGTCACTCGCTAATGCATCCATTTTTTTATAGAACTCGCCATAGTATTTGCCAGCTCTAGTTTTTTCAGTTGAATAGAAAACTTTAATGTATTGAATATCCCCATTGTAAGTAACTTCAAATGACATTGGATCCTAACTATCTTTTATTAAATAATCACGTCTTTTTTGAAGCCTCGCCATAGTTAATTCTTAATTGGAATACATAGTTCAACCAAGCAATCAAAAAGCGAGAGCATCGTAAAAGCAGAAAATAAGTTTCTCACTTGAAATGGGTCATACAAAATCTACACAAAACCGACCTGACAGAAACTTAGTCATAGGGGAATAAATCTTCACAACAAAACTAAAACAAAGCCATATAAATTGAGTTATCATTAAAAAGTAGACGTTTCTGCATTCCTTACCATATAGAATAAAGGTTAGTGTAGAAAAAATTTCTAACCTCAATCAAAATTAATTAGTCGATTTAGTACTAGAGAAAAGCATTATTCACTACTGATAGGGGTCAATTTGGTTGATCCTTACCTTCGAGAACTCAAGTTGTCCAATACTCATCCCAGTCACACTGCAATTCTGTCTACGATAATGAATTATAGAAACCTCTCTACTTCTTTTCTAAATTAGCGTCAGTTGCACTCAATGACACCATTAAATCTATCGCTTCTTCTTTAGAAAAAAATTTTCCGTTATTTGATTTGAATATCATTTTTATTAAATATTCGTCTCAAACTCATTGTCATTAGATACGTTTTGATTTTTATCTTGTACCCCAATTGATTCACTGAATCCAGATGCAAGTATTCCAGTAGGTATTGCTATTGCAGCAATACCCATAAGAGAGGTTAACGATGCAATTGTTTTTCCCACTGCTGTCACTGGTATCGAATCTCCATATCCAACAGCACTTACAGTTGTAATTGACCACCAAAGACATCTTGGAATTGATCCTAACAATTCTGGTTGAATAGAAGATTCAGCAAGATACATAAAAGTGCTGCTGATCAACAACAGTAAAACTGTATAAAAAATCGAGATTTGTAGTTCTTGACTCTTTGATCGAAGTGCGTAATTAAAGTGATAGATACTTTGCTTAAACTTTTCACTTCTTCCAATTTTCAATATTCTTAAAAGACGAATAATCCTAAGGATTTTCAATTCAGCACGAACACCTATAAAAGATGGGACGATTGCAATGACATCAATAATTGCCATTGGTGAGACCATATAACGAAAAACACCATTCCAACCTTTTCCATATTTCTTTTCAAGTGGCGCGACCCATAAGCGACAAAAATATTCAACGCAAAATAAACCACCTATAATCCAATCCAAAAGATCTATTTGATCACCAAATTGATAATCAATTGAGTTTTCAGTAACAATAACTGCAAAAAAAATCGAAATAAAAATGGTGACGCCACAAATTTTATTGAATAAAGAAGTTCTTCCATCTGGAGAGTCATTAAGTATCTCCTTATAGATTCTTAGACGTAATTCATTCATCACTATCTGCAGATGAAATAAGATTGCCCATAACATAGGCAACTCTTGCTGATTTTTCCTCCGATCAACTGACAACCCCAAACACAAGAAATAGCATATCTGTACTAAAATTTTCTCAACGAAACCAATCCTAGTTAATACACGATCTCAGTAGGAGTAATAAGCAAGGTCCTTTTTTGATATCAGAAGTTTTTTATCTGTAAAGAACTCGTAAATAAATTCCTAGGAACTGAACATTGAAAAATTAACCACTAGTTTAGAGAAAACATACTATCTGCGATGTCTCAACAGAAAAAGTTACCAGGCGAAACGGGGAACATCCATACACATACTTGTTTTGAGTCTCGCTCTATCAGTTCCAAAATAATTTCAGAAAGAGTTTAAAAGGATGAAATTAGTAGTAAAATTAGAAGAACAAAAAGAGAGAGAAGATAAGAAAGGATGGGTAGTTCAAGTCAACAAGGAGAAGGAAAGAACAAAGACACCAAGGTTAAAACATTCACAGTTCCATTTCCTTTAGAAGAAAATCAAGGAGATCTTACGATTGATACAAATACTCCATCTAAAGAACAAATAATTAATCGAGCATTTATGTTTCATTCACAAGGGAAGATTGCAGAAGCAGAAAAATATTATCAATATTTTATAGATCGGGGATTTAAAGATCACAGAGTCTTCTCTAATTATGGAGTTATATTAAAAGATCTAGGCAAATTAAAAGAAGCAGAATTGTCATACCGTAAAGCAATTAAAATTAAACCTGATTTCGCAGAGGCGCATTCCAATCTTGGAATCATATTAAAAGATCTAGGCAGATTAAAAGAAGCAGAATTGTCATACCGCAAAGCAATTGAAATGGATCCTAGTTTCTCAAAAGCGTATTTCAATCTATTTCGCTTCTATGAAAAAATAAATAATTTAGAAAAATTAAAAGAATCATTAAACGAATTTAATAAGATAGATAGTATTAAAAACGAAGTACTACTTTTCAGCGCTAGATTAAGTTATAGGAATAAGAAGTATCAAACTGCGAAAGAGTTAATTGATAATATTTCTCCAGAATGGATAGAAAAAAATACTAGAAGTCAAAACATGTTATTTTGGAGTTATAAAGCATTTATAGAGGATAAAATCGGAAACTATGATTTGGCTTACTCTTACTTTGAAAAGATTCAATATGACTCTTCGTACTTGAAATTCAATAAAGATTCATACTTGAATTTTATTAACTCTTATAAAGAAAGTATCATTAATAAAAAAATAATTTTTAATAACTTCAATGATGGAATTGAAGATTCTAATCTTGCTTTCTTAATAGGATTTCCTAGATCTGGAACCACTCTATTAGATACTATTCTTAGAAGTCATCCTGATATTGAAGTAATTGAAGAGCAACCTCTATTTTCTGCAATTGAGAATTTAGTTAAAGAAAAGTTCAATACAAAACTTGATAATCTTTATACTATTTCTGAAAATACCATAAAGATGCTCAGAAAAAAATACTTTGAACTATTGGAGAAATATACGAATACAAAAGCAAAACTTCTCATAGACAAAACACCATTACATACATCAAGACTTCCATTGATTAATCTTCTATTTCCTAGTGCAAAAATAATTTTCACTCATAGACACCCTTACGACACAGTTCTTTCCTGCTTTCAACAATCTTTCGCACCAAATAGCGCAATGGCAAACCTAGTCAGCATTAAATCATCATCAATAATGTATGATCAAGTTATGAATGCGTGGGATACATATCAGAATAATCTACCTCTTAATTTTATAACATCCAAATATGAGCATCTTATTGAGGACTTTGATGGCCATACCCTGAAAATATTAGAGTTTTTAGGCGTTGAATGGGATGAAAATGTTAAAAACTATAGAAAAATAGCAATAGAAAGAGGAATGATCAATACACCCTCATCTTCTCAAGTTGTTCAACCCCTTTATAAGTCATCCATAAAGAAATGGAAAAACTATGAGAAATACTTTGAGGATTGCCACCAATATCTAGAGAAATGGATTGCATATTTTGACTATTAAGTATCTCTATTTACGGCCACTACTTCTAAGAAGATAGAGCAAATAAACTTTTAAAACTGGGCAAAGGTTGAAGAGAAATATCCCAATACTTTCGCAGATATGTATCAATTCTGGGTTTCTAAAACGGAGAATTAATAACTTCCAAAAAATAAAAATATTTTATCTTTGATAGAAGAACACTATGTCCTACGACTTCTCTACGAAAATATATCATAGTTGAATAGAACAGAAATAAAGTTTTATTCTATATCAACCTAACATTTCAAAAGAGGAGAAAGTGAAATAATGAAAAGGAGTCAGTAATCGTCTTATATAAGTAGTCAATTAAAGAACATATGTCGCAAAATTTTTTCAAAATAAGGACTGGTTCTCCCAAGTTTTCTCTATACTTTCTCTACGGTTGAGGTGTAGAGACAATAAACTATCTACGATGTCTTTACAGAGAATTTTACACGTGGAAGTGGTGTGGAAGTATATTTTTCAGTGCTGGACTAAGTTTTTGCTTATAAAACTCTTACCATTCAATAGTTTCTAGCCCAAATATTCCTTATAATCCCAGTGCCTAACAAAACTAATTTTCTCTCAATTCTCTTGTGAAACGTGTAAGAGAAATATTTGCCCTTTTATATTTCAGTTTAGATATTAATTTAGAGATTAACTCAAACATATTACATCCTGTTTCCATGTGGTGATTTTCTCCCCTTGTCCTATGTTCTTTACGTAGAGACAGAATATAAAGAATAATTTTTTCCCTTACTCAATAAGAGGAGAAAATGACTTAAAACAGACTGAATTAGAACTAGACATACAATACTTGAAATGAAAGTGAAAAAGGAACAAATGGAGAATCCTCAGAAAGAAAAGAAAGGGAACAAGAAGATCCCTGAAGTACAAACAGTCCCAGTTCCATTCCCTTTAACAGAGAATCAAGGAAATCTTACTATTAATACAAATACTCCCTCTAGACCTTCTAAAGAACAGATAATTAAGCAAGCATTAGATTCCCACTCACAAGGAAATATTCAAGAAGCCGCAAAACTTTATCACGATTGTATTAATCAAGGTTGGAATGATCACAGAGTTTTTTCTAATTATGGAGTCATCCTTCAAAACCTAGGGAAATTAAAAGAAGCAAAACTATCTTTTAGGAAAGCAATTGAACTCAATCCTAATTACCATGAAGCTCATGCCAATCTGGGAAATATTTTGAGAGAGCTTGGCAAATTAGAAGAAGCAGAAGTATCTACTCGCAAAGCAATTAAAATAAATCCTAATTTCGCAAATGCTCATTGTAATCTAGGCATAATCTTAGAAGGATTAGATAAAATAGAGCAATCAATTTTTAGCTTTAAACGTGCGTTAAAAGCTAACCCAAATGATATAAATATTCGTATAAATCTTTCTTTTGCCCTAAGAGATTATATTTGGTCTACCCAAAATAATTCTTCTAAAAAGATAAAATCAATTGAAGAATTAATTGAATTAGAGAAAGAAAAACTAAAAAACAAATTAAAACAATACCCATTATGGTTTGTTGATATTCCAAGAACTTCATCTACATCTACACAATTTATGATGTGGAACAAATTAGGCTGGCCATTTGGAAAGCGAAGCAAGTTTGTTAATGGTAATTTAATACATGAAAGAAGTTTACTATTCCCAAATCATACCTCATCTATAATTACAAAGTATTGTCTTGGTGAAGAAGTTTGGGAATCACTAGAATCATTCACTATTGCTAGAAATCCTTATTCGTGGTGCTTGTCACTATGGCAATTAGAAATAAATCAAGATCGACAATTAAAGAATAAATCTTTTCTACAATATTTAAATTTTCTGGATGAAAATCTAAAAGTTGATTTAAAACAAAGAAGAATTCGTCAAAATACATTAAGACAAACTGATTATCTTTTAGATGAAAATAAAAATTTATTAGTAAAAAAAATATTAAAATTTGAAGATAGAAATAACATTAAATCATATTTAAAGTCACAGGATATTCCTTATAAATCAGAAGTACATTTTAATAAAAGCAAACAAAATAACCATCAGATCAGTGAATATGAGAAAAAGATCATCGAGCGTATATTTTATAAAGACTTTGAGATTCTAGGATATTAGTAATTGTCACAATTAAAAATGCGTTTTTAAAACTTCTTCTCAAAAGCAGAAAAAATGCTAAAAATTAACTATATAAAAAACAATTGTTAATACATAACTAAAATTTAGTAATAAATACGAATCCTACTCAATAGCGCCTGATTCAATATTCGGTAATGGAGAGGGATTTGCCCAGCTATTTCCCACGTAGAACTCACATGGAACATATTTTCGCCAATTAATCACAAAGAGAATTCCACTCAATGATGATTTTGTAGAGAAATCAAGAAAGCATGAACTTAAGCATAAGATAAACTTTAAAAGATATACTCATTAGTAAATGATCTTCTGTATTAGGGATTTTAGTC
>QCND01000060.1 GCA_003213355.1 Prochlorococcus sp. AG-424-E20 | reverse complement strand
AAAGCATCATTCCGCCGCATTCAGCGTAGATAGGAAACTTTCTTGAAAATAATTTTATTGAGTTCAGGCTTATTTTTGAATTACTCAATTGTTTCGCGTGTTGCTCAGGAAAACCTCCAGGTATAATTAATCCTTTTGCTTCTTTAGGGATCTGTTCGTTTTCAAGAGGTTTCCAAGTAATAGTTGGCATTCCATTTTCTTCTAATAACTCTTTTGTTTCATGATACCTAAAATGAAAAGCATCATCTTCAGCGATAGCTATTGGATAAATAAATTTTGTTTCTTTCTTTGGTAAAAAGTTAATTGTTTTGTTATTAGATTCTGGAGGTAATAAAAGCTTTCTAAAACTTTCTATGTTTAGATAATCTTTGGCTATTGATGCCCACTTTTTAACTTTAATATCTAAGTCAAAAATTTCATGAGCAGGAGCTAAACCTAAATCCCTTGCAGGAAGATATAAGTCTTTGCAATAAGGAAGAGAACCCAATGACTTTATATTGATTTGATCAAGAACCTCTAATAATATTTTTTCATGCCTAGGAGTTTGAACATTGTTGAGAACAACGCCTGCAATCTTTAATTCCTTATCGTGCTCTCTAAATCCTTTTATTAAGGCAGCCAGTGATGCAGCCTTCCCTCTAGCATCAACAATAAGTACTATTGGCAGGCTTAAAACCTTAGCTAACTCAGCAGTGCTACCTTTTGAACTACTGCCAATTCCATCGAATAATCCCATTACCCCTTCAATAAACGAATAATCAGTTAAACCTCCGTAGTGATTAAAATTTTCTTTCACCCAACTTTCACCAGAGAGAACTAAATCAAGATTGCGACAAGCTTTTTTTGAAACTGCAGTGAGTTGTTGAGTATCTAAATAATCAGGTCCAACTTTAAAAGTTTGAACTGTATTATTTATACTTTTTAACCAAGAAATTAAAAGAAGACTTAAAAGAGTTTTACCACTATTACTTGATACTGCAGAGATTACGCATGCCATCTAATGAATATATTTATTTAGCTTGATTAACTAAATCAAGCATTTCTTTTGCTATTGGCGTCGCACTCTCCAGTAAAGGACTCGTATTGCCTCTGCTACTTGAAAGTAAACGAGCAACATCATTTTCTAAAGAGTTCTTTTGAATAGGAACGACTTGTTCAATAAGTTCCATTCTTGCCATGCCTCCCGCTTCTAATCTCATGCATTCTCCAGATTCTGATGCGAGGATTACACAAATATCGCTTTTTTGTTTGTTATTGGCTTTTGCAATTAATCTAAGACCAACTATTTGACCAGGATTTATGCTTGGCTTTCCAATTGGTAGAGAAGTTATACCAACTTGAACAAGAATTTTGTCAGGACGAAGAAAATTTACTTTTAGTTGATCTTTTTTTGAGGAGATGCGACTTTCAAGTTTCCAGTTGAGACGATCGGCAATCCATGCAGCAAGTAAAAGCCCCTGAACTGTTTGTGAGCCCTCAATATCGATATCAATTTTTTGTAAATTATCAAGAGCATTTCTTCGTTGAAGAGGATCAAATACCATTGCTAAGGTTTCTCGCCAACCTCTAAGGCGAAGCCAATTCAGATCGTTAACAGCTTGTCCAGATTGAATTCTTTGAAGCAATAAATTTAAGCAGATTATTGGTTCCCCTAATGAAGTATCAATAATTAATCTTCGATTTGGGAGAGATAGTGCATTGAGAAATTCAGGAGCCTCATCAATTCTTCCATTCCACCAAAGCCAAGATGGAAGCTCCTCAGGAACAAGATTCTCTACAATTTCAAGCCCATCATTGATAGCAGCTTTATTACCTCTTAATACAATCACATCGCCACAAGCTGTTTTGCCTCCGCTTTCTTCGGGAAGAGGGCAATATGCGGCTACTAAAGTTTCTAAATTATTTTCTTTGTCAATTGTTGGTGCAATTGTTATTAATCTTCGGGGTTGCAAATTACTAATTGAAGTGTCAATGTGTTGTCCCCTTAGGTCTTCTATATTTTCAATTAACTCTTCGACCTGAATTGAAGATTGTACTCTAAAATCTAGTGGTGAAGTACTGTTAGGAAGATCACCTTTTAAGATAATTTCCCTTGCAGCTTCTATAAGATCATTTCTTTGATTCCCTAGTATGGGTCCAGATATTTTTCCATTTTTGACGAGTTTTTGTTCAATCCAAGCAGGTTGCCAGACAATTAAACAAAAAGTGTTGGCTCCTTTATCTCCTCGCTCATCGTGAGACCATAATTGCTCAAGATAGGTAGGAATTTCAGCTGGAGGTAACTGAAGGGGTGTTTGTAGGGTTAATTGAGGAGACATCTAATTTGGTTCAAATAAAAGAATTGGATTCAATTTTTTCAAGGTCTTCTCCATAGAAGTTGATCTTTGCCAATAAGTAAGTCTGATTCAGTCGGCCCCCATGTTCTTGATTCATATGGAAAAATAGGTAATTCCCAAGGAGAATCCTCAATCTTTTCAAGTAGAGGAGTATATAAACGCCAAGCAGCCTCTACTTCATCGCTTCGAGTAAACAATGTTGGATCTCCAAGCATTGCATCAGCAAGGAGTCTCACATAACCTTCATCTGATGGCTCTCCAAAGGATTCGTCATAGGAAAACTCCATATTTACAGGTCTACTTCTCATTCCAGACCCTGGGGATTTAACATCAAAACTAAACTCAGCCCCTTCGTTGGGTTGAATTCTAAGAATTAATTGGTTTGAAGTTGGGCATCCCCCTGCGGCATCAAAAAGGTGAACAGGTGCTTCTCTAAATGTGAGAACAACTTCACTAAGCCTTTTCGCTAATCTTTTTCCTGTCCTTACATAAAAAGGCACCCCCTGCCATCTCCAATTATCTATGAAAAGCTTCATTGCTACATATGTTTCGGTTGTGCTGTTTGGATTAACACCTGGCTCATCTCTATAACCAAGGAGTGGATCTTCATCGCTGCCTCCCTTTGAGTATTGGCCTCTAACGCAACATTCCCAAGGCTTTTCTTCATTCGCAAGCTTAACTGCCTGAAGAACTTTAGCTTTTTCATTCCTTATGGCTTCTGGATCAAAATGCCCAGGTGGTTCCATTGCTGTTAGAGCAAGCATTTGAGTGAGATGATTTTGAACCATATCTCTTAAAGCGCCTGAAGATTCGTAATATCCAGCTCGATCTTCAACTCCAACTGTTTCAGAACTGGTAATTTGGACACTCGATATGTAATTTCTATTCCAAATAGGTTCAAAAATTGTGTTTGCAAATCTGAGAACAAGAATATTTTGAACAGTTTCTTTACCTAAATAGTGATCTATTCGAAATATTTGACTTTCTTGGGCACACCCCTGAACGAGAGAATTGAGAGACTGTGCGCTATTGAAATCTCTTCCAAATGGTTTTTCGATTACGACCCTACTACGTTTTGGATCTTTCAATAATCCTGCTGCAGCTAGAGCTCTGCATCCACTTCCATAGAACTTAGGAGATACTGAAAGGTAAAAAGTTCGATGACCGTGAGTAGCTCTTAGCTTATCAATTATTTCAAGTCTTTCTCCAAGTTTTACGAGGTGTTCAGGTTGTTGCAGATCTACAGGCTCATAGAAAAGATTTTGAGAGAATAATTCCCACTCTTTTGGACTTTCTTTTATTTGAGAAGAAAGAGCTTTTTCCATTTTTTCTTTAAATATTTCATCAGTCCAAGGCCTTCTCGCACATCCTAAAACGGCAAACTCACTTGGTAGTCTTCTTTGCTTAAAGAGTTCAAATAGAGCAGGAACTAGTTTCCTGTGGGTTAAATCTCCGGATGCTCCAAATATAACCAGACATTGAGGCGGTACTACTCGCTCTTGGCGAAGCCCTATTCTCAATGGATTTGTTACTGGCATGCTCATTAATAAATTCCTTGCCAATCAGATGAGAAATATTAAATTCAAGTTGCTTTCATACATTCCGGCATTTCTATTGCCGGTATGCCCAAAAACAAAATTGATATTGATTAATTAAATATAGAAAAAATATTTCTAAAGTAATTAATAATTATCGCTTTCCAGACTTTTTATTTTTCTAGTAAGTTTCAGCGTGCCATCTGCCTGCTTTTCTTAGTTTAGGTCTAAGTTCAGACCAATCCAAACCTTTTGCAGAAGCCGCTGTTGTCATTGCCTCGTCTATACCTGGCTCCATCCCTTTTAATCCACACAAGTATATGTGAGTTTTAGGATTCTCGATCATATTGAATATTTCTTCTGCATGTTCAAGAACTCTATCTTGAATGTACATTCTTCCTCCTTTTGTATTGTTTTGTTCTCTAGAGATTGCTTTTGTGTACCTAAGATTTTCAGGAAACTTTGATTTGTAATGCTCAAAATCGTCATCATATAGCAAGTTGGCCGTCTTAGGTGCACCCATAAATAACCAAGCTTTGCCTTTGAAATTCCACTGATGTTTTTCTATTTCAGTAGGCTCAAACATTCTCCTAAGATATGCCCTCATTGGAGCTATACCAGTACCTGTAGCAAGCATTATTATGTTTGAATCTTCTTCCTCAGGAAGAAGCATTTCTTTCCCTACAGGCCCACTGATTTTGACCTTATCACCAGGGGATAGGTTGCATAAATAAGTAGAGCAAACACCATTTATGGTCTCACCATCTTTTTCATACTGAAGTTGGCGAACACATAAAGAAAGTGTATTTCCAGCAAAGTTATCACCATATCTCGTACTTGCAATTGAATAAAGTCTTGGTCTATGCGGTTTGCCTTTCGCATCTTCGCCTGCAGCAAGGATGCCACAACTTTGACCTTCAACATATTTAAAGTCAGGGTCTGCCCCAGACAGATCAAAAGTTATGTGTTGTACTTTCCCAATTGCTCCTTCCTTAAGTGCGGAATAATTTTCAGTTACTGTTCCCGTGAAAGGTGCTTTTGGTTTATAGGTATTAACAGGTACATCTGCATGAGGTTTCTTTGCAGCAGGCGGTTTGGCCGCCGCTGAAGCGGCTTTGGCAGGAGCAGCAGCTTTGGCAGGAACAGCAGATTTAGCAGGGGAAGTATTAGTTACTTTCTCGCTTAGAGCATTCTTACCAGTTCGCAGCATTGCACCAAATGAATATTGTCTGCGAATTAGGTAGAAAAAACCAATTATTATGGGAATATGTGCAAGACCACCAAGTACTACTTTTGTCTCTGAGTAAGCCATAAAAACTTAAATTAGAAAGTGACAATACCAAGAAGAGGTAACTTTTAGCTGTTTTATCTTGATATTACTAATTTTTAAGTTCACCTTTTGAGACCGTCACAAGATCATGCCTTTTCTTAGATCCCAATATTTATAAGAGTTTTACGGTTTAGTTATTCTTTTCTGATCAACAGAATATTATTTTTTTATGTAATGTTTCAGTGAAAAAAGGAATTATGAATATACGACTTATATCTATCCCATAAAAATTTTGGAAAAACCTGAAAAGGTCTTCCCCTCATACAAAATTTTTAAATTTAAAGAAATTGTATTTATAGCCCCAAGGGGATTCGAACCCCTGTCGCCTCCGTGAAAGGGAGGTGTCCTAGGCCTCTAGACGATGGGGCCAGATGCAGTGATAAATCACTCGAAAAGTAATAGTTATCACAAATAAAAGTTACGGGCCCGTGTTGCCACTCGTCAAGGCTTCTTGAACCTTATCTTGGCCACGCCATACAGGAACGGTGAAATAGAAACACGCACCTTCAGTTGGTTTAGAAACTACCCAGATCTTGCCTCCATGAACTTCAACAATTCTTCTACAAACTGAAAGACCAATGCCAAAGCCGATTGTCTCTTGAGAAGTTTGTGGAAGCCTCACTCGATCAACAAATATTCTTTGTTGTTCTTCTTGGGGGATACCAGGCCCATTATCTCGAACAATTACTTCAACCCATTGATTTGTTCTGTGAAGCATTGTTATAAAAATTTCACCTTCGTCCTCGGAAAATTTCAAGGCATTTTCAATAAGGTTCAACAAAACCTGCATCATTCTTCTTTGATCTGCGAAAACGGATGGTAAATCAGTTGGAATATCAGTATTTATTTTTATTTTGCGATTAAGCCATTGCTTTTCAAGCTCGAGAATTGCTTCAGCAGATATGCTTGCAAGATCAACTTTTTGGGGATTAAACAACTTTTCCCAACGAGTA
>QCND01000059.1 GCA_003213355.1 Prochlorococcus sp. AG-424-E20 | reverse complement strand
ATCTTCAGCTAATAAAGACCTAATGGTTGTAAAATTCCCTAGTGATTTACTCATCTTTTCACCCCCCACATTAACCATTCCATTGTGAAGCCAGTATTTTGCTAACTCCTTCCCATTACAGGCTTCAGATTGAGCTATTTCATTTTCGTGATGAGGAAATATCAGGTCTGATCCACCAAGGTGAATATCAATACTTTCTCCTAATTCTTGTTTAACCATTGCTGAACACTCAATATGCCATCCTGGCCTGCCGTTTCCCCAAGGCGAAGAGTAACTAACCTCCCCTGAGTTAGACTTTTTCCAGAGAGCAAAATCAAGAGAGTTCTTTTTACTTTCTTTTTGATTTGTTTTTAATCTCCCTGCTGCATTATCTATCTGATTCTCAATTTCTCTTCCACTAAGTTTCCCATAATTTTTATGTTTATCTACTGAAAAATAAACATCACCATTTGACGAATAAGCTACTTTTTTTTGTTCTAATTCTTCTATGAAATTAATAATTTGATGGAGGCATTTTGTTGCTCTTGGCATGCTAGTTGGTTTAAGAATGGAAAGAGTATCCATATCTTTGTGGAATTCATCAATATTTCTTTCACTTAATTCATCAGTAGAACATCCTTCTTTATTTGCTCGATTAATAATTTTGTCATCAATATCAGTGAAGTTTTGTACAAATTTAACTTCAAATCCTTTCCAAATTAAAAACCGTCTTAATACATCCCAATTAAGATAACTTCTTGCATGACCAAGATGACAAAGATCATAAACAGTTACACCACAACAATATATTTTAACTTGATTTGGATTTATAGAAATAAAATCCTCTTTCTTTTTGGATAAGGTGTTAGTGAATTTTAGGGACAATTTCTTAAATAAAAATGTGAGAAATTATTGAATTTGTCAGCAACTATTTTGCCTCCATCCAATTTACTCCAACGCCAGTTTCAACGATAAGAGGGACACTAAGTTTTAGAGCATTTTCCATAGTGTGTTGGACAAGAAGTTTTGTTTCCTCCAAATCTTTGGGATTAACTTCTAGCACGAGTTCATCATGCACTTGAAGTAGAATTTTCGCTGCCAATCCAGTTTTTCTTAAAGCTGAATGCAACTGAATCATTGCTAGCTTAATTATGTCTGCACTTGAGCCTTGAATAGGTGCGTTTGCTGCGGCTCTTAATTGTTGTGCTTCCATCCCTGCTCTTCTTGCAGTAGTTAAATCAATTTCATTTGGTGGAGTTCCCAGAAGTCTTCCAAGCCCATTTTTATTGAAATGAAAATATCGTCTTCTCCCTAGCAATGTTTCAACAAACCCTTGGCTTAGGGCAAGTCTCTCTTGATATTCTAAAAATTTAAAAACGGCTGGATAACGTTCTTTGAATTTACTTAAAAAATATTTTGCTTCTATTAATGAAACGCCTGTTGATCTTGCAAATCTTTGAGCCCCCATACCATAAATAACCCCAAAATTTATTGTTTTTCCTATTCTTCTTTCATCGGCGTCAATAGCATCTTTTTCAAACAAAATTTTTGCAGTTAAAGAATGTACATCTTCATTTTTTAAATAAGCATTTTTTAGTACTTCTTCTCCTGAAAGGTGTGTGAGTATACGAAGTTCAATTTGTGAATAGTCTGCACTTAGAAGTTTCCAACCTTTTTGTGGAAGAAAAGCTTTTCTTATTCGTTTACTAAATTCAGTTCTGACAGGGATATTTTGCAGATTTGGATTGCTGCTACTTAATCTTCCAGTAGCGGTTACGGCTTGATTGAAATCTGTATGTACTCTTCCCGTTTCTTTTTCAATAAGCTGAGGCAAAGCATCTACATAAGTATTAAGCAACTTGCTTATAGTGCGATGTTCAATGATCATTTTTACTATTGGATGGTCTGATTCCAGCTTTTCCAATACAGCTGCATCTGTACTCCATCCTGTTTTTGTTTTTCTTGATTTTTTCCTATCTAAATCAAGTTTCTCAAAAAGTAATTCACCTAGCTGTTTAGGTGATGAAAGGTTAAACTCATTTCCTGCAATATTATAAACTTCTTTCTCGATAGTATTTAATTTTTTTGTTAACTCTAAAGATAAATCTTTTAGATAAGGTGTATCAATAATGATGCCTGTGGATTCGATTTCCGCTAAAACTTGCTCAAGTGGTTGTTCAACTTCTTTGAGTAAGTTTATTAAATTTATACTTGTTTCTTTTAATCTATTAATATAAATAATTGCTAATTTTCTTGTTAAATAAACGTCCATCCCGCAGTACATACTCGCAGACTTAATGTCCACATAAGAGAAGTCTTCTCCTTTTTTGACAACATCAGAAAAACTTTTTGGCTTAAATCCAAATTCTCTAAAAGCAATTTCATCTAAACTATGTTTAAGGGTTGCATCACATACATAATCTGCAAGTAAAGTATCAATCACAACGCCATTTAACATAATTCCGTGTCTTAGCAAAACCAGTCTGTCGTATTTTGCATTCTGTAGGGTTTTTGGATTTTCATCTCTAGAGAACCAATCCTGAAGTGCAAAGATAACTTCTTCAATCTTTAATTGATTTTTTTGATTATTTTCTATTAAACCTCCCTCTTTATTTTGATGTCCTATTGGTATATAAACTATATCTTTTAAAGATTCGCCAAAACAAAATCCTAAGCCAACAAGTTCAGCTTTAAAAGGATTTAAATTGGTTGTTTCTGTATCAACGGCTATTGGTAATTTCGAATCAGTATGTTTCATTATTTTTGCAACAAAATTATTAAGTTCTTCCAGGTTATCTATAATTTTAGGCTCTATCTTAGGAATCTCTTTTCTTTTATTAAGCCTAGTTAGTTCAATATTCTCACTCTTATTATTAACGATCTTACTTTCTTTTAATGAGCGATTTTTGTCTTGCTCTGATAATCCTTCTTTAGAAAATATAGCTTTAAAAGTTGAAACTTGTTTTGATAAACTATGTAACTCAAGTTTTTTAAGTTTTTCAGCTAGACTTGATTCATTAATTCCTTCTAATTTATAGTTTATTTTTGGATCAATAGGAATTTTGATTAATATTTCTGCAAGTTTTCTTGAGAGATATGCATTGTCTTTATCTGCTTTTAGTTTTAATCTTACTGCTCCTTTTATGGCTCCTCGTTTAGCTTTCTCGCCTTCTTTCTCTAGCTCTTGGAGTGATTTATAGACTCCATCAAGATCATTGTTTTCATTTAAAAGATTTATTGCTGTTTTTGGACCAACTCCTTTGACCCCTGGAATATTATCTGAGCTATCACCAGTTAAGGCTTTCAGATCAATAACTTTGTTTGGATTGACTCCTAGTTTCTCCCTCACTCCTTCTTCATTAATCAGTTTTGGATTTCCGCTTTTTGAGTAAGGACCTCCACCCATATACAAGACAGCTATGTCTCTTTCATCATCCACTAATTGGAATAAGTCTCTATCTCCAGAAAGGATTCTGACACTCCATCCCTTTTTAGCTGCATCATTTGCGAGTGTTCCTAAAACATCATCCGCCTCATATCCTGGAGCTTTGCAGATTGAAAGATTCAGGCTTTCTTTTAGAATCTCTTCAAGTTGATCTAAATCTTGAAAAAATATATCTGGTGCTACATCTCGATTAGCTTTGTAGTTTGGATCTTCTTTATGGCGAAATGTTGGCTCAGCAGTATCAAAAGCAATTGTAATGCCTCTAGGCTCGATAGATTTGCAATTATCTAAAAGGCTTTTTAGAAAACCATAGGTAACACTCGTAGGGAATCCATCTTTTGTAGTAAGACCTCCTTCTCCGCCTTTGCTAAAAGCATAAAAACTTCTAAAAGCTAATGAATGTCCATCAACCAATAATAAAGTTGGCTTTTTTATTTCTGTCATGAATTAGTCAAAGTGTGATTAATGTATTAATTTTTTCTTTTTTTAGCCCAAGGAGGAAGATCAATAAAAACTTTCTCTCCTGGTTCTAATCCAGATATTATTGCAGTCTTACTACCACTACTTGTACCCAATTCAACTTTTTTAAATGTTGGTTGATTGTTGCTTCCAACTACTAGTACACCAGCTTTTCCTTCTTCCGTGACAATTGCAACAGTTGGAATAAGTGTATTGATTTTGGTTGCTCCAGTTTGAAAGTTGATATCAGATGTCATACCCAGTCGTAAATCTTCAGGCCTATTGCCCAACAACAACGTAACTTCAAATGAAGTTACGTTGTTGTTTTTGATTGCACTCGGAGAGATTTTGGAAACAACTGCTTTAAAACGTTTATCAGGAAAAGCATCTACTCTAATACTTGCATCTTGACCAGTTTTTATTCTTCCTATATCACTCTCAGGAACTTTCGCAACGATTTCAAGCCCTTGGGACAGTTTGACTATTGATGAACTCGTGGACCCACCCTCCCTTGATGACGAAGCTGAGGTAGTAGGAGTTACGAATGCCCCAGGGACTGCGTATCTGCTAGTTATTACTCCTCTAAATGGTGCTCTTATATTTGTCTCATTCTCTTCGACTTCTATTTGTTTAAATCTAGCTTTGCTTTTTAAAAATCTATTTTTATATTCTTCATATTCTTCGGCACTTATGGCCCCTTCATTAAAAAGCATCTCCCTTCTTTTAAAGCTTGCTTTTTGAGTCTCATAATTAGCTTTTATCTCGTCAATTCTAAATTCCAAGTCTCCAAAATCCATTTTAGCTATTAGATCACCTTTATTAACCTGATCTCCTTCCTCCACGAAAATTTGGTTAAGTATCCCTTGTCTTTTTGGGCTTACATTTACGCTTTTATTTGCTTTTAATTCACCACTTGCTGTTATCAAACCAGGCAAACTGCCGCTTTCAGCAGCAATTGTAAATTCAGTTATGTCTTTATTCGAAGCATTGTCTTGTGAAATTTTAAAACTTATTCCACCAACACCTAGGACTGAAAGTGCAATAAGGCCTAAAACTTTGTTCTTTTTAAAATTTTTCCAAATCATTTTGTGAAAATCAAGTTCTCAAGAGTTTTAGAAGTTTGGACGATGTAAAGAAAAAGCTTAAAAACTTTCCTTTAGAGATTTATAACAATATTTTCGCTGTTAATGGGCACGATTGGGTTTAATTTAGTCAGATTAATCAGCTGGGTTCCTCTAAAGAACCATTTCAATGCTTAAGGCCGGAATTGTTGGACTCCCTAATGTTGGTAAGTCCACCTTGTTCAATGCTCTTGTTGCAAATGCTCAAGCTCAAGCAGCAAACTTTCCTTTTTGTACGATTGAACCCAATGTAGGCTCAGTTTCAGTCCCTGATCAACGTTTGAATTTGCTTGGTGAACTTAGTAATAGTAAGCAAATTATTCCCACGAGAATGGAGTTTGTTGATATTGCTGGTCTTGTTAAGGGAGCAAGTAAAGGGGAGGGACTGGGTAACAAGTTTTTAGCAAATATAAGGGAAGTGGATGCAATAGTTCATGTGATTAGGTGTTTTAGAGATGATGATGTTATTCATGTTTCAGGATCAGTAGACCCATCAAGAGATATTGAGATAATAAATTTGGAATTAGCATTGTCTGATTTAAATCAAATAGAAAAACGTAGAACTCGATTAAAAAAACAAATAAGCACTAGTAAGGAAGCAAAGTTAGAAGATGATGTGTTGGAAAAATTAAGCGAGACTCTTGAAAATGAAAATGCAGTTAGGAGTGTTTCCTTAACTGATGAAGAAAAAAAATTAATTAAACCATTGGGCTTATTAACTGAAAAACCAATTATTTATGCAACTAATCTTGGGGAAGATGAACTTGCGAAGGGTAATTCCTTTTCAGAAGAAGTAAATAGACTAGCAACGAAAGAAGGGTCTGAATGTGTGAAGATTTCAGCGCAAGTTGAGGCTGAGTTAATTGAATTGGGGAAGGAGGAAAGAGATGATTATCTAAATGGTTTAGGAGTTGAAGAAGGAGGTTTAATTAGTCTTATTAAAGCTACATACCGATTATTAGGTTTAAGCACTTACTTCACTACTGGAGAAAAAGAAACTAAAGCCTGGACAATTACTGATGGGATGACAGCTCCTCAAGCAGCTGGAGTAATTCATACAGATTTTGAAAAGGGATTTATTCGAGCTCAAACAATTTCATATAAAAAGCTCCTTGAAGCAGGATCTCTAGGAGAAGCACGAAACAAAGGTTGGCTAAGAAGCGAAGGTAAAGAATACATAGTTAGTGAAGGAGATGTTATGGAGTTTTTATTCAACGTATAGCAGACTAGTTATAGCAAGGGTTCTCAAGGGTTAGACAAAACGCTTGTCTAACCTTTTTGTCTAACTATTGATAGCAAAAGGAGCTTTTTAGGTAAGATTATTTAAAAACTCTATCTCAATAGTCTTCAGGCCAACTATAAACTCTATATAAACTAGAATTGCTAGGAAAATGTTTTCTTGGTTTTGTCTTTGAGTTCAATTTTTTAATACTTCACTTTT
>QCND01000058.1 GCA_003213355.1 Prochlorococcus sp. AG-424-E20 | reverse complement strand
TCCAAGCTCTCCGATCAAGAGAGAGTTGAACTCTGGGGGGGGGGGTTGGTCTTTCATCATCAGTAGCAAAGTATTTTTGTACTGGCTGCTTCAGAATTGAGACGAGAACAGCATGAGCAAATAGGATTTATGGACAAATGGGTAATAAACCTGAGGTAAAATCTCAACGTGCCAAGAAATACCTATTAAGCTTGAGGAGATACGTAAAATAAACTATTAAAGAAGATCATGTCTTCACAGCAGCCTTCAAACTTCAAAGATTTTTCTGAAACATGAGATCAAAACAATCGTTAATTGTTGTCACTGGGGCAACTGGCTGGGTAGGCAGAAATATTTTAGAAGCTCTACAAAAAGAAATCCCACATAATATATTTAATTCAAACGTCGTTGCACTAGCTAGTAAGGAACAAATAATATCATCTACAGGCTACGAACAAAAAAACAAAATAGATATTAAGGTAGATAATTTAAAGACCTTTCATGAACTATGTAAGTCAACACATAATATTTATTTAATTCATACCGCTTTCTTGACTCGAAATTATCTTAGCAGTACCACTATTGATAGTTTCATTGAGACCAATAAATCAATAAGCTCCATAATTTGCGAAGGTCTCTCATATTGTCAAAATCAAAAAGTTATAGAAGTTTCATCTGGAGCAGCATCTGCTTTTGATGATTCCTATAATAAATTGATAGAAAAAAATGAAATAAAAAATGATCCATATGGCTATTTAAAAAAGAAGGAAGAGGTTGAAATTTCAAAATTTTCTAATTCTTTGATTCTTAGAATATATGCACTCTCTGGTAAATATATTAGGAACCCATCAATTTATGCCTTGAGCAGTTTCCTTTTAAAAGCGATCAAAGGAAGGCCATTTAGTATTGACTCTACTAGGCCTGTTTATAGAAGTTATGCCCATGCAAATAATATTGCAGAATTAGCTTGTAAGTTATTACTATCTAATGATAGACCAACAAAGAAAATTATAAATACTGTTAGTCATACTACAGACTTAATCTCCCTTGCAAAAATAATAACAGATGAATTTGAATTGCCTGAAGCAATACATAACATAGATTTAAAGAAGAGCCCTGATGATTACACATCATCAGAAGAAGATTTTTTAAATCTATTGAAAATTCATAACATAAAAGTTAGGTCATTAAAAGAACAAGTTTTGGACACAGCAAATTACTTAAAATCAAATAGAGCATAAAATATCTTATTTAAGATTTGAATGTTTTGAAATAAGCTCAATTATATTAGATTTTAATAAATCAAAATTTAATTTCAATTGACTCTCTTTTTTTATAGTTTTACTAATTAGTTTTTCATATGAAATCTGATCAGAATCACATTGGGAAATCATTTCCATAACTAATTTTGATAAATCATTTATTTTAATACCAATACTTGGTGGACGAAGATAGGAAACATTTTTCTCATCGTTAGTATCTCCAAAACTATCTAGAACATCTCTGATATATTCAACTAAAATCTGTTTATGAGTTAACCATACATAGGATGATGATTTCCTAGGTATTATTTCACCATTTAAAAAAGCTTGTTTAACGAATGAATTCAATACCCATGGGCTTTTAAAGTCATCATCAAATCCATAAACTGCAGGTAATCTTACAATTTTAGTTAATAAGCCGTATTTATAAGCAAATGCTGAAAGAGTTATTTCTTGATTTAAGCGACTAATCATATATGCTCTTCTATAACTATCTTCTCCTTCACAAATTTCCTGAAGGCTTTTCTTACTTTCAATTAGATCACAAAGTTGTGAGCTAAAATGTATTAATTCTATATTTTTATATAGATGTATATCCGATTCAATAATATTTTTAATTGATTGAGCTTGAATTTCTATAGAATCTAAAGGTCTTGAAATCCAATTAATCCTACTATTAACTCCTCGAAGATTTATGATTAGATGTCTATCCTCTTTCTGAATTTCATCATTATTATTAATTAGATTATATATTTTAAAATCGGAATAGTTTTTATATTTTATTGAATATTTAAAATGATCATTAATTATTTCTTGATTATATTTAGTTACTTTATTTACATCACAATAAACCCATATATAAGAAAAATTTTCTATTGGTTGGGCTTTCAATGAACTAACTATTGCAGTGCCTATTCTCCCAGTGCCTCCAATTAAATGTATATGTGAATTCAAGATTTCTGCTCCTTATTGCTTAATTCAGATGCCGTTGAAATAATCTGATCTTCCTGCCCGGCTATAATATCAATCTCTCCCAATTTCTTAACCAATTGGATTTCTTCAATATTGTATTCTTTAGCAACTTCAATTATCTTTTTCTTATAACCTGAAAACAAACCATAAAAGCCAGTAGAAACTGAGAGCGAATCAACCTGAGGAAGACTTTGTGGGAAATAAGATTGTATTAGATTTGCTAATTTAATTACCTCATCAAATGAAATACCAGTATCGACTCCATCTTTCTCTAATATAGCTATTATCGATTCAAGAGATAAATTTCCTGCACCAGCACCATACCCCCTAGAACATACATCAATAGATGAACATCCATTAGAGAGAGCAGACAAAGAATTTGCCAAGGCAGCATTCAAATTATTATGCGTATGTATACCTAGAGGTATCTTTATGACCGATAAAATCTCTATACAAATTTTTTCAACCATACTGGGCGTAAGAGACCCTGCTGAATCGAGAAAAACAATTCTAGAAGCACCATAACTTTGCATTTTTTCTGCCTCTTTAGCAAGATGATCGGGTTTAATCATGTGTGACATCATTAATAATCCCCAAACTTCACAGCCACAATTTGCAGCATATTCAATATAAGTTTCAGTAGTATCGGCTTCAGAGCAATGAGAAGCCACTCTTATTATTGAGATTCCTTGATTAACAATTTTCTTAATATCTGCGAATTTGGCTAAGCCTGGTATTACATGCATACCGAACTTAATATCTTTATTACTATTAATGTATTTCTCTAAAGATCTAAGTATGTAAGGATCTTTTGATTTGCCAATCTGTAAGCTACTTCCACCTAAACCATTACCATGACCAAGTTCAATAAATTTCAAACCAGATTTATATGCTTGTTCAATATATTGTGAACAAAATTGCGAAGTAAAAGAATGGTTATTGGCATGCGAACCATCTCTTAATGTCACATCATAAAATATTGGAAGATTCATAGATTTTTAATTACTTTTAAAGCTGCACAGTTAATTATTTCTAAATTTCCAGCATACTCTTCAAAGTAATCTCCACTTCCGATTATTTCTATCTGTGATAAGGTTTTTTCTCCAAATGATTTTAGAATTATTATATTTTTCAAACCCTTAACATATTCTCTAGTCTTATCTGACATTAATTTAATATTAGCAATTGTTTCTTGATAATTTATTATCTGCTGAGTCTCTACAAAAATACTTGTTTTCATTCTTATAGGGGGAATAGCAGGACTAATGTTAATTATCACTTTCACATTCTTAATTCCAGTTAAATTCATAATGGCATTTTCAGTGGTATTAATATAGTTAGAGATATTTCTTCTTGTAGCTAACCCTGCTGATGCAGAAGAGATAGTAGATACAACTTCAATATAATCTAAATCGGCATTGGAGGCTTTTATCGCATAGCAAATAGGTATCGAGGATTGTCCGCCACAAGATATCATGTTTATATTATCTTCTTTAATGCATTCGGTTAAATTAATTGCAGGGCAACAAGATATTCCGTAATTTGCTGGAGTCATATCAATTATTAAAATTTTATTCTTTTTCGCTACTTCATAATGAGATTTATGGTATATAGCGCTTGTTGCATCGACAATAATATCCGGCTTGTTTTTTAATTTAATTATGGCATCAATACTTCTATCTGTTATGGGAACTCCCAAGCTAGAGGCGAGCCTAAGTCCCTTGGAATTATAATTTCGACCTGCAAACATAACTACTTCTATCTCTTCCTCTTTCAAGCATTTACATAAGAGATCGCATCCAATATTTCCTGGGCCTAGGATTGCAACTTTTTTAGTCATTAACCATTCGAGTATGAAATTTAATTCTTTTATATATAATCAATATTCTAAACCATAAAAGAGACTGTGATTTTAATTCTTACCGCTATCTTTAGAAGTTGTTTAGGTAAAGGTTGTATTTCTTATAAAAACAGATACTCACTGTAAATAAAAAAGGTATTGAATACAGAATGGATTATTGGCAAAAAACAAATTATTTAAAAACTGCAAACATAAAAAATAATCAGGTTGATATAGCTAAAATAAAAAATAGACAATTTATATATTCCAATGATGGCCTATGAAGGATGTTCTAGTTTCTGATCACATAGCTAATAAGCTTGTTTCTTTTGGCGTGACGCATGTATTTGGGATAATTGGATCCGCAAATTCCTATATATTTGATTCGATTTACAGACATGAAAAATTAGAACTTATTTGCCTTCACCATGAACAAGCTTGCGTGATGGCAGCACATGGTTATTACAGACAATCTGGCAAGATGGCAGCTGTATTGGTAACCGCTGGAGCAGGAATAACAAATGCACTAACTGGCGTAATGGGAGCATGGGCTGATAGCGTACCGATTTTGATAATCTCTGGACAAGAATCTACTCAGCAATTCAAAAATAAGAATATTTGCAGAATGATAGGAATTCAGGGCGTATTTACTGAGTCTATTTATTCAAGTTGTACTAAGAAAGTAGTAACTTGTATGTCAGCAATTCAAGCAATTAACGAGCTTGATATTTGCCTTAATTTAGCTAAAGCTCCAAGGCCAGGACCATGTATAGTTGACTTGCCAATGGATATTCAAGCAGAGAAGTTAACTAATACTAATTTAATAAAGACTCGAGAAATAAAAGATAACAATCAGGAACTAAATTTAAATAATGTAAATTCAATATTGCTTGATAATCTAATAAAAAAAATCCATAGTTCTCGTAGACCTCTTTTATGGCTAGGGAATGGACTAAGGACTAGTGATAGATCAGAATTGGAAATTATTCTGAAAGATTTATCTATACCATATTTAACTTCATGGACTGCAAATGATATTGTGAAACCAATCGAAAAATTATATGCAGGACATGCAGGTACTTATGGAAATAGAGCAGGAAATATTATTCTACAGTCTTGTGATCTATTGATTGCTCTTGGTACACGTCTCGCTGTACCTCAAATAGGATATAGACATAATGAATTAGCTAGAGAAGCTGATATCTATGTTGTTGAAATTGATAGTATAGAATTAACAAAATTAGGATCTAGATTCAACAAAATAAACGCTGAAGCCTTTTTAATATTAAAAGAAATTCATAAAAAAATAAGCCCAAATTATATTTCTCAATTAGAATGGTTGAATCATATTAAAGAAGTTAAGAATTCCCTTCCAATACTTGAGTCAATTCATAAAAGTAGTGATAATCAATATGTAAATTCTTATCAATTTATTTCGGAATTAGGATCTAAAGCAAGCAGAAATACAACCTTTATTACTGATATGGGTACAGCTCTTATTAGTGGATTTCAAATATTAAACATGAAAGATGAGCAAAAACTATTCACTAGTCAAGGTCTTGGTGAAATGGGTTATGGATTACCTGGGGCCATCGGTGCTTGGTTTGCTGATCAAAGTAGAGATATTATCTGCTTAAATTGTGACGGTGGACTAATGATGAATCTTCAGGAATTACATTCAGTAATTAGTAATAATATACCTATGAAAATAATTATATTTAACAATGATGGTTATTTAATGATAAAGCATACTCAAAATGCAATCTTAAAAGGAAGAAGAGCTGGAACTGATTCAAAAAGTGGGTTAACTTGTCCAAATTATTGTAAATTAGTTAAATCTCTCGGATTTACTTATTTAAGAATTAGCGATCCAAATAATATGGATAAAATTATTTCCGATTTTCTTAATAAATCAGGTCCAGTTGTTTTGGAGGTTTTCATGCCGAAAGAACAACCACTAGTCCCTAAATCTGCACTTTCTATAACATCAACCGGAGATCTTACTTCTCTACCATTGGAAGATCTTAGTCCTTTAATTAGCTTGTCTAAGTTAAAAAAATATTTATCAATCGAATTACATAAAAACTCTTATCGAGCTAAACGATAAAAATATAGAAATTTTAAATTCAATTCTTATGATGGTTTTCAGAGTCTAAATACCATGCAGGTAAGCTACCAACTGAACTATGGCTCCATATCCTTAGCATGATATTGATCGTGATCAATATCAAGAACATAAATATTATACTTCTCCACCCAAATCTGAACTGATTACATACCTTTTGTGGGGAGATAATCTCCTTCCTAATTAAAGGGATCAATATCTTTTCAAAGCTAAACTTCAGGGCAGGTTATAATCCTATTTATAGATTCTATGCAAAACAAATAAATGTGACTCAGGGAAAAAGAAATCAAAACCA
>QCND01000057.1 GCA_003213355.1 Prochlorococcus sp. AG-424-E20 | reverse complement strand
TGTGAAATATAAAAATTTAACGGTTATTTGTTCTAATCCAGGAGCAAAATTATTCAAAGAGATTTGGAATTTACGAAAACCCTCGCAAAATACAAATCCTAAAGAAGCATTGGAGACAGTAGAAGTTCTTCCAAATATACAAATCATTAAACAATTAGAAACTCTTACACTCAACAGCAATTTTGAGATTACGTTCATTCCCGCACCAACAGCTCGCTGGCCTGGTGGACTAATTGTTTTTGAAAAGCAAACTGGTTTATTGATGAGTGATAAATTATTCGGTGCTCATGTTTATGAAGAAAAATGGGCTGAATTAAACAGTATTAGCACGGAAGAAGAGAGAAGACATTACTTCGATTGTCTAATGGCACCAATGTCTACCCAAGTCAATAGTATTATCGAAAAATTTGAAGACTTTGAGATTGATACGATAGTACCCGGACATGGACCTGCAATCAGTGGTAGTTGGAGGAGTTTATTAAACAACTACCAAAGCTGGGGAGAAAGCCAAAAATACAGAAACTTAAGAGTTGCTCTATTATTTGCAAGTGCTTATGGAAATACTGCTGCTATTGCTGATGCCATTGCTAGAGGAATTAGTAAAACAGGGGTCAAAGTTAAGATTATTAATTGCGAATTCACCGCATCAGATAGCTTAGTCACTGAAATTCGTAAAGCAGATGGATATTTAATTGGATCGCCAACATTAGGAGGACATGCACCCACCCCGATTGTTTCAGCACTTGGCTCGCTTTTGGCTGAGGGAGATAGAGCAAAGCCAGCTGGAGTATTTGGAAGTTATGGATGGAGTGGGGAAGCTCTTGATTTACTTGAAAAAAAATTAAAAGATGGAGGCTTTAAATTTGGATTCGAACCTATCAAAATCAAATTTAGTCCTGATCCTTTAATGATTAAAAAACTTGAAGAAACAGGTATCCAATTTGGTAAGCAATTAATTACTGCAAAATTACGTCAACAAAGAAAGGCTAATGTAGGTTTAAATACAAGTAAAAGTGATCCAACAATTAATGCACTTGGAAGGGTCGTCGGATCACTATGTATATTGACTGCTCAAAAAGGAGATGAAGATAATCTGATTAGCGGAGCTATGGTTGCAAGTTGGGTTAGTCAAGCAAGCTTTTCTCCTCCTGGTATTACTATTGCAGTCGCTAAAGAAAGAGCTGTAGAAAACTTACTTCATACAGGAGATAACTTTGCTCTAAACATTTTAGAGCAAAATAATCACCAAAGCCTCCTTAAACAATTTCTTCAATCATTCAAACCTGGAGATAATAGATTTACCGATCTTGAGATTAAATTAAGTCCAAGCAATCAGCCATTATTAAATGAAGCTTTAGCGTGGCTGGAGGGTACGGTTAGTCAACGAATGGAGTGTGGGGATCATTGGCTGATATATGCTGAGATTAAACATGGAAAAGTCATTAAAAAAGATGGAGTAACAGCAGTTCATCATCGAAAAACCGGAGCGAACTACTAGATCCATTACAAAAACGACATCATCCATTCACACTTCCCTTTTGATTCACAATGTCTAATAAAAAGCTTCTTGTGATAGCTGCTAGCAATGGTGAAAATCTCAAACTAGCCAAAAGATTTCTAGTCGCAGGCAAGGAACTAAAGTACTCATGCGAATTACTTGATTTGACAGAATCAAAAAATAATTTACCTATATTTAATCCACGTCATAATTCAAAAGATAAAGCACCAGAAAATCTTAAGTCGATCAATACTCAAATGGAGAGTCACTCACACTGGGTCATTTGTGCACCTGAATATAACGGCTCAATACCTCCTATTCTTACAAATGCAATAGCTTGGCTGTCTGTGCAAGGAACAGATTTTCGTAGTTTATTTAACGAACGTCCAATTGCAATTGCAAGTTTTTCAGGAGGAGGATGTATGGAGTTATTACTTTCGATGCGCATTCAATTAACTCATCTTGGAGCTTTAGTCTTAGGTCGTCAATTAGCTACGAATAAATCAAAAATAGCCGAGGATAAATCAATCAAGGCAATTCTAAATCAACTACTAAAACTAAATCATCCTAATTAATTCACTATCTAATCTTTACTTCTAATTAACTCATTATTAGATTTTTGCTCATACCAAGCCCGTAGCACTTTTCTTGCCATAGGGAGAGCATGCACTGAACCACCACCAGGAGTATTTTGAGCAAATGCAACAATAACTATTTCTCCAGAGTCATAAGGGGTGAATCCAGCGAACCATGCATGATCAGTGCCTCCACTACTATCTTCTGCTGTTCCAGTTTTACCAGCAACTGGAGGAAGAATAGAATTATCCAGATTTAGTCCCATACCAGTACCACTAGTAACTACTTTACGAAGCCCACGACGGATTGTATCAAGTGTCGTATCTTCAATGTCTACTTTTTTTAAATATTTCTCTGATCTCCAGTTTATATTGGCATCAACTAAATGAGGAGTAATCAAATAGCCACCATTTGCAAAAACTGCATATGCTCGTGCTAATTGCAATGGAGTAACTAAAACAACAGATTGACCAATAGATGCACTAGCCATATCCTCTACTATCCAAGGAGTTTCTCCTGGATTCCCCCACCCACGACCTTCATCAGCCCATTTCTTATTCCCTACTAAGCCTTTATTTTCATCTAAAACAGTTTCTATACCAGTGTAATTGTTAAAACCAAGTTTAGTTGCCGCATCATATAAAGCCTTCGAACCAGAACCAACCCCAACTTGATAAAAGAAAGTATTACTGGAGACTCTAAATGCATCTTCATATCCAATCCAACCAAAACCTCTTTTATTATGTTCTGGAAAACAATGACTCCCATAAGTAATACAAGGAACAGTATTTAATTTTTTACTAGCAGGAAATTTACCACTTTCCATCCCTGCTATGGCAGTTATGGGCTTCCACGTACTTCCTGGATCGTATGCATTAAATACTCTACTCAAAAGAGGAAGGTTCGATGACAAAAAAAGATTGTTATATTGTTTATTGGTAAAAGGCTGAGAAAAAAAATTGAGGTCGAAAGTAGGTTGACTAGCAATTGCTCGTATTGCACCAGTATGGGGATCAATGGCTACTATTGCTCCACCAGTTTTATCGGATAAAACTTTTTCTGCAGTACGTTGTAGCTCTAGATCAAGAGTTAATTTGATATCCCTACCAGCTTTTGGCAACTTTAAACCTAGGCTGCGTTGAACCGTACCTATTGCATCAATCTCAAGCATTTCACCTCCCCATGTGCCTCTCAATTGAGATTCAAAAGCAGCTTCTATACCTTTCCGTCCAATTCGATCAGATAGTCTATATCCCCTTTCTGAAAGCTTAGAAAACTCGTTCTGAGTTATCAACTGTGTATAGCCCAAAGCATGTGAAGCTAAAGACTTATATGGATAGTTTCTAATTAAACCAATATCAATTTGAGCACCATACAAGTTATTCTCTTGTTCTTTAAACCTAATAACCTGCTCCACCGATAAATCAGTTAATAGTACTTTTTTATAAGGAGTGTCAGAATTACTTCTATTAAATGCAATCTCTAATTGATCAGTAGAAACATTTAACAAATCAGATAAAGAATTTCTTAGATCAATCCATTCACTATTAGTTAGAAGTCTAGGTTGAATAGCTAATGAGTAAACGAGTTTATTATCGGCAAGAACTACACCATTACGATCTAATAATCTTCCTCGAATTGGTGGATTCGCAATAAGCTTGACTCTATTTTCCTCTGAAAGTTTTTTATAGTAAGATCCCCTAATTATTTGTATCCAAAAAAGACGCGCGGCTGTTACTGAAAAAATTAAACAAATAAACAAAAAGAAAATTAGAGGTTGATTAAACGCACCTACGTGCTTTTTAGAACTAAGATGTAATTTTTCTTTTGTCTTCATCTCTAAAAATCAAGAATATTTACTAATCATATATATTTAACGAGTCATTACTGATCATACGTCTCAATTGATCTAGGTCACTATCAATTCTGTTTAAAGTTGAAACTAAAGAATCTTGATCATTACTTTCATAATCAGGATAATTCTCGTCGACAGTTACATCAACTGAAACAACTGGATAGCCTAAACCAGGAATCAATTGATCAATCTTATCCCTTACTGTCTTTGCCGAGGTTTCGCCATCAACCTGGAATTCTGAAAATGGATCTTTTGATTTAATTACATCCATTATTTTTTGAAATCCACCAGTTTTTGCATTTTTAATAATGCCCATACCAAATGGCAAAGCAGACTCCATTGCAAATAAATGGACATCCCTTAATTGATATTTAGCCATAATGGCTTTATTAGTTCTACTTCAGAATACCTGTTTCTGTCGATGGAAAGTAAGGTGTACAACTATTATTAGAAATACCTATTGACCAACCAGCAAAGATTGACATCACAATTATTGCTGCGAATGGCAAAAAAGCCTGATGGGTAGTTTCAAGGGTCAACCATTCTTTCCAACCTCTTATAAAACGTTCTCTAGCAAACCTATTACGCTCTTTTGAAGCTTGATTAATTTTTTTTCTAAAAGATTTTTCTACCCAACGTTCAAAAGACTTTTTTTTAGTTACTGCCATTTTTCTCTCTACCTCTAATAATTGCCCTGCAGTAAGATGAGGATGAAAAGTACTTATTAATTCAAGTGTTTTTAAAAACATTTCAACTGCCGCGTCTTTAATAACACGCTCTTCGTCTCTAAGCAAAGTCCACTCAACTTCAGGGTAAAAACGAGCTCTATTAAGATTAATCTGCTCCTCTCCTAACTGACCAGGCTCTCTCAACCATCTATCAGTATTGTTGTCGAAGCGTCGCCAATAAAGAAAGGGATTAATGTAAATAACCTTTCCTGAGATAGTAATACTATCATTCTGAAGCCGTCGGCTTAAATGCGAATCAGTCTGATGTGCAACTGTCAAAAGTAATAGGCCATTGAACTAAGTTATCTTTTTTTTTTGAAGTAGACCACCCCCCCCCCTGAATAAGATTACTCAACTTAGGAATACTCAAATTGATCGCACCTCACGAGTTACAGATAGAATTTATTTTGATCAATTTCAATATAATTCTCCATTTTTTATTTGACTGGGATGCTATCTAGAATGATTTTATAGTACTTTTCTCTGCAAACGATATCTAAATTTTTACAAGAAAAAGTATCTTCTTGAATCAGGTTATGCAAAATAAGAATTTTTCAGTTATGTTCATTGCGAACATACTCAAATAAAAGCAATGCTACGTAAGCAAGAAAAAAATGCTGTCACTAGAGGAGTGATCCTTGCTATTGGTTGGGGATGGGGTTTAGATAGGTTTTATGAAGGTGACAAAAAAGGAGGAATTCTTTCAATCATTGGCTGGGGGATTGTGTTCACAAGTTTTCTTTACTTGAAATGCTCAGGAATCGAATACGTTGATGGTGTAAAAGATTATTCTAGTTATAGTCCAAACCCTCTAATCGTTCTCCCGTTAATTGCTGGTTTATATGGAATATATTTGATTTTAAGAAAAGGTTTTAGATTAGCAAAACAATTTGAGAACGCAGAAGACTAAATTAATCTTGAAAAGCACAAAACAATTTAGCCTCATGATCTAAGTCATTTTGTTTTTTAGTAGTGACAAAAAGTCCTCATTGGAGTAGAAATAAAGTAACAGGACAACTCCTCACACAATCGTTCTGTGAAAAAAGCACCCGACTTCTTGAAAGTTGGGTGCTTTTTAATAACTGCTTTTGCGACGTGTGAAAATCAATAAACTTAAACTTCTCATATTTGAGTTTTTAATCACATGCAAAATATCTACTGGTGAGAAGTTGAGATCCTCCGCCGTGGAAACAAGGAAACACATGCGCCCGATCTTCAAAAAACCGCCTTATTAAGAACGGGACGGTTTTTTGTTTTTACCTTGATTTAGAAAAAGCAAAAAAAACAAGTAATAAGAACGGTATTCACGACAACTTTTAAAATAAATCATCCAATAAATCCATTAAATTAAGTAATTGATTTATTTACGAATGACCGAAGAGAATAAAACAGACAAAAAAAAGTGCGGCACAAAAGGCAAAGCGATGTTCGCTTATGGCATCATTCAATTAGGCTCTAGTGTCGTTTCTGCTGCTGCTCTTGCTGCAATCGCTCTTAGTTTTTGTTCCCTTAAGCAAGAATCAAAACTGTTCAATGAATGTGTTGAGGAGATTCAAGCTAGTGGCAGTAGTTCATCAGATGCAGTCAGCTTCTGCAATGGTGGTAAGTAGTTATCAATCAACATAGTAAATGATTACTCAAATAATCAAGAGCTAATAAATATGGGGTGAACTAAATTTCACCTCATTTGTATATCTTTAAATTGTCCAGTACTCGGCCCAATAACCCTGTAAATCTCTCTGCGATAAGAAGTTATTGAGGCCTCCCCATTTCTTTTCTGAATTGGCATGAATTGAACTTAATGAGACCATAAGCTCTATTGATTCTTCATTTACTGGAAGATTTTCCTTTGTTTAATTTGAATGTCATTTTTAATAGGTATTCCTAAGACAATGAATTTTATTCGAAACATTTTGCTTTTTAGCTTATACACCAATTGATTCGCTGAATCCAGTTGCAAGTTATCCCAGGTTGAGAATCAAATTCATGAAAATACTGCTTAAGATTCACTCATCTCAAGATATGCTCTAGTTTCATCTACAAAATGAATTTCAAGTTCATTACTGAAAATGTCGGTGCCATTAGTGGGAATAATAAGGGGTAAATCTCTGTAGGTAAGCAAACAATTTTCCATATTTAATTCCTTTGAGGAATAAGTTCCCTCGTGTAGCCCACTCTCTGTCTTAAACTCTCCCGCTTCAATTCTCGACCAGATGATAAACCAATCCAGTTTTTCCAATTTATTTAGTTTTGCCTCATTCGAATCGTGGTAGTCGTCAGAATCAAAAAACTCCATTATCGATGTCTCGACAGCTTTACCATCAACTTCAATT
>QCND01000056.1 GCA_003213355.1 Prochlorococcus sp. AG-424-E20 | reverse complement strand
TTAGTGCTCATCCACGATTTGACCCTGGCCATCATAGAAGTCAAAGAATGGTCACTTTTGGGGTATCTACAGGTCCAAAAAGCACAATTAGATTGATGGAATTTTCCACAGAGGGAGAAAATATAGGTTCTCTTCTAAGTGATAGAAAAGATTCTTTTAATGGATTTGCGTTCTTACATGATTTTGCTATAACTCCAAACTGGGCAATATTTCTGCAAAATGCTATTAGTTTTAATCCTCTCCCTTTCCTTCTTGGACAAAAAGGAGCCGCACAATGTTTAGCCTCTAAAAGTAATGGGACTCCAAAATTTTTATTAATTCCAAGGGACTCTGGCAAATTTGCTGGTAAACCTCCAAAATCAGTTGATGCTCCAAAAGGGTTTGTTTTTCATCATCTAAATGCATGGGAAGATAATGAAAAAATCAATATTGAAAGTATTTTTTATGATGATTTTCCTAGTATTGGACCCGAGGATAATTTTAGAGAAATTGATTTTGATCTTTTACCAGAAGGAATTTTGAAAAGAAGTGAAATTAATCCAATAGAAAATACATTTACCTGTTCAACCATAAGCAATCAATGTTGTGAATTTGCAATGGTCAATCCTCATTTTGAAGGATTAAAGGCTCGCTTTAGTTGGATGGCAATTGCAGAAGAAAAAGAAGGGAATGGGCCACTACAAGCTATAAAAAAAATCGATTTATCTAATAATGAAGAGATAAGTTGGAGTGCTGCTCCAAGAGGTTTTGTCAGTGAACCTATATTTATTCCATCCCAAGAATCAAAATCTGAAGAAGACAAAGGATGGGTTGTTTCATTGGTTTGGAATAGTATTAGATCGGGAACTGATTTAATACTCCTTGATTCTAAAGATCTGACTGAAAAAGCTATTCTTGAAGTTCCAATTTCAATTCCACATGGATTACATGGAAGCTGGGTTGAAAATTAAAAAATAAGTTTTCAAAAAAACAAAAACTACTTTTTCATTGAACCCAATAGTTGGTTTAATTCTGGTATGAGCAATTTGAATGCATTGCCTCTGTGACCAATATGCTTCTTTTTCTGGTGGTCCATCTCTGCATAAGTCTCACCTAATCCAGAAACTTCAAAAATCGGATCATAACCAAACCCATTTTCCCCTTTCGGGAAAAAAGTTATTAGACCTTCGCAAAAGCCTGAAACTTCTATCAACACTTTTTCTCCACTAGCAATACATAATGCACATTCAAATTTAGCTTTTCTATTTGAAAAAGGTTTTAAGTCGGCTAATAGTTTTTCAATTCTTTGCTTATCTGAACTTGCATACCTAGAAGAATAAATGCCTGGAGCCCCTCCAAGAGCCTCAACACTTAATCCAGAGTCGTCAGCAAGAGACAACTTACCTGTTGCTTGACTGACAGCAATGGCCTTGATTCTTGCATTTTCCATAAATGTATTTCCTGTTTCCTCAATCTCAAAACCAACAGGTTGAGTCAATAACTCAAATGGAAAATCGTCCAAAAGTTTTTTAAATTCTCCAATTTTACCCTTATTGCCACTAGCAATTACAAGAGGGACATTATCCAAAACTGTTATCTATAAGTTGCTTTGCATAATACAAAGTTGAAGCAACTTCTGCACTGGATGGCGCTTCACAATAAATTCTTAAAAGAGGCTCTGTTCCAGAGAAACGGAACATCAGCCAATGACTTTTATCAAGTATGAGTTTTATTCCATCAGTTGAAATAACCTCTAAAACTGATTTATGACCAATTGAAGATGGCGTTTTCTCTTTCAAAGAATCTTCCACAGACCTTCTCATCTCCATGTCAGTGAGAGTTAAATCAATACGTTCGAAATGACTCTTACCAAAGCGAGCATGAAGAGAATCTATTTTCTCACCTAAACATTTACCATCAGCAACTATTGACTCCATCAAAAGCAAAGCGGTAAACAAAGCATCACGTTCTGGCAAGTGATGTCCAAACCCAACTCCCCCTGACTCCTCTCCTCCAATAAGAACTTCTCTTGAAAGCATTTCTTCAGCAATATACTTAAACCCAACTGGCTTTTCGAGCACTTCTCTCCCCAAATCCTCCGCAACCAATCTCATCAAGTCCGAGCCACTCACAGTTTTTACAATGCAACCTGGCATGTTTCTAACTCTTGCCAAATGATCTATTAAGACAGGCATTAATAACTGCGTATTGCAATATCTACCTTTTTCATCAATTGCCGCAATTCGATCTCCATCTCCATCAAAAACTAGGCCAAAGGACAACTGTCCTGCCTGGAATTCACCCTGAACTTCTTGTATTAATTGCGATAGGTAAGCCTTCAGGGGTTCTGGAGGATTACCACCAAAGCATGGGTCTCTTTCAGTTCTTATTTCATATATGAGCTCTTCACTATCATCTCCAAATAATTCAGACATGCAGCCCGCAGCAGATCCATGCATTGGATCGACAAAAATTTTCACACCTAATTTCCTCAAGCCATTAGAAATCAAATGCATGTCAAATTTCTGACTAATCCCCAAAAGATGTTGTTTTCGAAAATCAACCCTCTCGGTTACGCCTTCGATTGGAATTGATATCCCCCCAGCATCTAATCTTTTTTGAACGGAATCGGTAAAAGAGCTATCAACTGAGCCTCCAAAAGGACCTTTAATTTTCAAACCCAACCATTCGCATGGGTTGTGACTTGCTGTAATCACTAGTGCACCAAGTGCATTTTCTTCAACTATCCCCCAGCTACAAGAGGGAGTTGGCAGAGCGTAAGAAGCCAACACAGGGACTAAATCAACTCCTCTAACTGCAGATGCGACCGCCTCAGCCATCTCCTCTGCCAGGAATCGTCGATCATAACCAATAATTATTTTATTATTTTTTTTCTCTTTCACATAAGCAAGCTCTTGAGCTGCTGCTGCTGCAACTTTAAGTAATCTTTCCAAGGTGAACTCAACGCCTAATATCCCCCTCCATCCATCTGTTCCGAAAGAAATTTTCTCCTGAGCGAGATTCAACTTTTTCTTTTTCATCTTTATATTGGAGAAACTTTGTTCTTAAAGAAATGCGGATTATTCTCTAAGTATGAAATGTAATAAATCCAAACCAATTAACGATCACCTTTTAAGGAGTTGGATTAGATGCAGAAGAAAAGCGTGGCTTGATATTTATGGTGATAAACAAAAAAAGTTGTGGACGGCCCACAGCACACTTCAATTAAATCATCAAATCGACTGCTTTCATAATCTCTCACAAAAAAATTATGGGATAGGAATTCAAGCATGTGAAGAGGGAAGAAATATTGCTTATGGAATCAGAATTAAATATCCTCTAATAAAAAACAGAATTATCAAAGCAAATTTACCAATACTAAGGAAGACATCTGGAGAGAGTATTTGGGGAAATTTTGCATATCAGCCTATATTAGCTAGGCAAGGTAAAAAAATCACAAGAGAGCATAAATTAACACTTGCATTGGCTGGTTTATTAATAAATAATGTACAAAAATTTCAAGTACAAAAAGGGTTAATATTACACAAAGAAAATGAAGTTATCAAATTCGAAAAGATAAGATTAAGCGATAATATAAACACAGATTTAATAGGTTCATTATTAAACCTAGAGAAAGATATCGAATCCAGAACTCCTCCACCCATAACTTCTAATAGAAAAAAATGTACAATATGTTCATGGAGAAAAGATTGTGATGCTGTAGCAATTAAAGAAGGAAGCTTAAGTGAAGTTAGCGGTATTGGAGCAAAAAGAGAACTTTTATTAAACAAAATTGGCATAAATAATATAGAGGAACTAGCAAAGATCAAGCATTATAAATTAAAGGAAAAGCTTGAAATATTTGGGACACAGCATGGTGACATTTCCAAACAAATTATTTTACAATCTCAATCTCAATTAACGAAAAGGGCAATCAAACTAAATCCAGAAATAGAACTAAATAATCTCAAGAAAGCAAAAGGTTTATATATTTATGATATTGAATCTGACCCAGATATTAAACATGACTTTTTACATGGATTTATTCGATTAACAAAAAACATAAAAAATGAAATAAGTTTAGAAAAAACTAAATATTCACCATTACTTAATCTTGAAAAAAACACTGAAAGTTTTCTATGGAAAAGAATAACCAAAAAATTAAATATTAATCGAGACTATCCCATCATCCATTATGGGGAAACAGAGCCAATATCTTTGCTAAAGCTAGGATTAAGGCAAGGAGCTGATCCTCATGAAATTGAAGAATTAAAAAAAAGATTTATTGATATACATTTATTAATTAGAAAATACTGGTGTCTTCCCGTAAGAAATTATGGTCTTAAATCAATCGCGGAATGGATAGGGTTTGAATGGAAGCAATCAAATGTAGATGGAGCTAGAGCTCTTTTATGGTGGAGACAATGGAAAAAATCACGTAAAATAAATAAAATGTATTCTAGAAATTTAAATGCAATTTTTGAATACAATCGTGATGATTGTATAGCCACCTTAATGATCACAAAGTGGTTATTAGATCACTAGTTAAGTATATCGCAATAAATTAAAAAGGATTAGTAAAAGATATTGGTTTTTTCATCGTTATGGAGTCACCATTTTCAGAAAAACAAAAATCCTGATCAAGAAAAGTTTTCTTAATTAAAGCCAGTCCATTAAAAAAATTATCATTAACCCTAATTGAAGAAGTAACAACTCCTACGTTTTTTTTATACCCTTCATTTTTATTAGTATTAAAAAATTTTTTACCAATTTGAAAATTTTCATTTTCCCCATAAGCTTCCCAATAACGAAGTTGATATTTTAGAGATTTAGACCTAAAAAACTTTGCCATTGCCTCTTGACCTAGATAACAGCCTTTATCTAGACTTATAGTATCTGATAATCCCAGCTCATAAGGATTACTTTCTCCATTAATCTCTTTAGCAAAGCTAGGTATTCCTTGTCTTATTTTCCAACCTTCCAATTCTTCTTGTGTAGCTTTTTTATATTTATTTATTCCATCTTGGCTGAAATTATTATCATCAATCCAACTAAAATCTGACTCCTTCCATGAACTATAATTATTTATTTTTTGTCTTCTTCTAATTGGATCTATAGCTTCTAACTTAACTTTATCTGCTGGAAATATCACTGATTCAAATCCATCTCTTATAGAATTAATTTCGCCGCAAATTATAGCTATTTCAGCCATATCATCTGAAAGTCGGATTTCCAATACAGCTTTTAAAGATCCTTTAGTTGATAGCCAACAACTCATGAATATTCTATCTAGTTCTTTCTTAGCAAAAACGTCAGCGGTTGTTTGACCATGTAAAAAAGCAGTAGTCCCCTGACCTTTGAGAAGTAATGAAGGGAATGTTTCATCCCAAATCAATGATTGGGGTTCTGTCATTGCAAACTATTAGCTCTTTCAACAATCTCTTTTAAATAGAAAAGACTGTTTAACTCTAAACCAGCTTTAGACATTGCATCTAAGCCTCCTTCTTCTCTATCAACTATTGCTAGTACTTGTTTAACTAAATACCCTTGATTTCTAAGTTGTTCAACAGCTTTTAAAGAAGAGCCTCCAGTAGTAACAACATCCTCTAGGACAGTAATCACAGAACCCTTTGGAGGCAAAGGTCCTTCTAACCATGCTCCAGTCCCATGACCTTTAGCTTCCTTCCTAACTATTAAACCGTTTAAATCAATACCTGATTGCGCTGCCAAAATCACAACGCCACTAACAAGTGGGTCAGCACCTAAAGTCAAGCCAGCTACGCCACTATCACTTTCATTTATTTGTTTTAGGAATAATGAACTTATCGACAAGAGACCTGGACCTGAGAGAGAGACTGGCTTGCAATTGACGTAATGAGAACTTTTTTTCCCGGAAGCCAAAGAAAAATCGCCAAACCTATAAGCTTTTTGAGCTAACAAAGTTAAAAGATTTTCTTTTATTCCATCTGATGAAGGATTCAATGGATTCATATCTTTATATACAAGTTTAATTATTAAACATCTTGGTGGGATTAGATATATATTTACTTTAGGCAAACTGATTAACTATTATCAAAAAAAGTTTTAGTTCTGCTTTTTTGGGGGTGTAGCAATCTGGTGAATGCAGCGAACTCATAATTCGCCTTAGGCGAGTTCGATCCTCGCCACCCCCATAGAAAAATTATTAATGAGTTTATTACTTCTTTGTATATTGCTTGTAATACCAGCATTCTTCAATGCAGGTCAATTTGCCATATTGCGACTTCGTTCAACTAAGGTTCAAAGACTTGTAGAAGATGGACTACCTGGTTCCAATTCCATAATTCGTCTGCAGAAAAGGCTTAGAAGAACTCTTTTAATAGCTGAGTTAGGAATAACTATTTCATTAATTTCAATTGGTTGGATCTGCAAAAATTTCGCAAGTCAATGGTGGGGAAATAATGCTTCAATTAACTATTTTTTAGATCTAGGTCTTTTTATTACTGTTGTACTTTTAGCTACTCTGATATCTGGGCTGCTCCCAAAAGCACTTGTTCTTAATCAACCAGAGACTTCTGCCCTGAAATTATCGCCTCTAATTGAAGCCGCGATAAAATGGATGTCTCCATTCCTTTCCTTGCTTGAAGGACTTGCTTTATTAATTCTTAGATTATTTGGACTTAATACTCAATCAGAAAGTCTCACTACAGCTGCATTCTCTGCAGGAGAATTAGAAAAATTAATTGAAACTGGTGGCGTAACTGGATTAAAACCTGATGAAAGAAACATACTTGAAGGTGTTTTTGCTTTAAGAGATACACAAGTCAGAGAAGTAATGGTTCCCAGGTCAGGGATGGTTACTCTTCCAAGAGAAGTTTCCTTCACTCAAATGATGGAAGAAGTTCATAAAACTCGTCATGCCAGATACTTAGTAATTGATGATTCACTTGATAATGTTCTTGGAGTTTTAGATTTAAGGCAACTTGCTGATCCAATAGCTAAAGGGGACATGCAAGCCAACTCCTCTTTGGAGCCTTATATAAAACCAGTTGTTCGTGTTTTA
>QCND01000055.1 GCA_003213355.1 Prochlorococcus sp. AG-424-E20 | reverse complement strand
GCAAAGGCAATCTGACGATCAGAGAATCCAAGTTGTTTTAGTTTAAAGAAAAAATTAGGCTCTACTTGAGTAATATTTTTAAAATTAAGTAATTGATCTTCTGCTTCTACTATATTCCTGAGTTTTGATAAGAACCAAGGGTCTATTTTAGAAAAAGAAAAAATTTCATTATCGCTACGTCCTTTTTTCATTGCTAATCGAACATGCATTATTCTCTCTGGAGAAGGCGTCCTTAATAGTCTTTCTAATTCAATAGAAGATATATTCTGATCAACTCGATCACATCCCCAACCACTTAGTCCTGTTTCTAAAGATCGTATTGCCTTTTGAAAAGATTCTTCAAAACATCTTCCTATTGCCATGGCCTCACCAACTGACTTCATAGAAGTAGTAAGAATTGAAGAACTTCCTGAAAACTTTTCAAAGGCAAAACGAGGTATTTTAGTAACTACATAATCAATTGAAGGTTCAAAACACGCGGGAGTCTTACCAGTAATCTCGTTAATAATCTCATCTAGTCTATAACCAACAGCTAAAAGAGCGGCAATTTTGGCAATAGGAAAACCTGTAGCTTTACTTGCTAAAGCTGATGATCTACTAACACGAGGATTCATCTCAATTACTATTATTTCACCATTATTAGGATTAATTGCAAATTGGATATTGCTTCCACCAGTTGCTACTCCAATTTCTCTAATTATTGAAATTGAATAGTCTCTTAAACGTTGATATTCTCTATCAGTTAGAGTTTGCGCAGGAGCTACTGTAATAGAATCTCCAGTGTGAACTCCCATAGGATCAACATTTTCAATACTGCATATAATTACAACATTATCTGATAAATCCCTCATAACTTCTAACTCAAATTCCTTCCAACCTAAAAGAGATTTTTCGATGAGTATTTGAGTAACAGGACTAGCATCTAAGCCTGTTTTACATAATTCCAAAAATTCATCCTGGTTATAAGCTATTCCACCTCCGCTTCCTCCTAAGGTGAAAGCAGGACGAATGATTTTGGGGAATGAAGAAATTTCATTTCCAACTATTACAGCTTCTTGAAGATTGGAAGCTATACCAGAGGGACATACATCAACCCCAATATTTTTCATTGCTATTTTAAATAAATTTCTATCCTCAGCCTTTTTAATTGCATTAAGATCAGCACCAATTAATTCAATATTATATTTTTCTAAAATTCCAGACTCTGCCAATTCTACCGAAATATTCAAAGCAGTTTGCCCACCCATTGTGGGCAAAAGAGCATCAGGTCTTTCTATTTCTATAATTTGCTCAACAACTGAAGCCGTTAATGGTTCAACGTATGTCCTGTTTGCTGTTTCAGGATCCGTCATTATTGAAGCCGGATTAGAGTTAACTAAAATGACTTCAAAACCTTCGCTTCTTAGCGCTTTACAAGCTTGGGTCCCGGAATAATCGAATTCACAGGCCTGTCCAATAACAATTGGTCCAGACCCTAGTATCAAAATCCGACGTATATCTTTACGCCGTGGCATTTGAATTTCTTGTAAACTTCATTTATGTCACGCATTCTAGGTATCTGTTTATCATCTACTGTCTAGATCGGCAAACTACCATTAAAGTTTAACTAACTTTCCGAATAAGAAACAAAGAGTATGAGCGAACTACAGCGCCTAAAAGGGCTGCTGCCACCAGAAAACCAAAGCTGGGTATTCATTGAAGCCGCAGCAGCAATAGATCCTCCTCTAATCACGCTTGAAGAAATTGGGCGAGATGAAGTGGAGATTCAAGTTGACCTTGAGCAATGGGACTATTTAGCTCAAGATCATAGGAACCTATTGTTTTGGCATGAGGTGGGACGCATTCAAGATGACACTATCCCGAGAGATGGCTGGGAAATGGCAGCTCTTGCAATCGGTTTAGGAGGTGCCATTGGAGAATTATGGGTTCAAGATGGATTGCTACTTTTAATGGCACTTGGATTGTCAGGTTTTGCAGGTTATCGGCTTTACTTAAAAAATAATTCAGAAAAACGATTACAAGATGCAATATCCGCTGATGAGAGAGCTATAGATTTGGCATGCAGGTTTGGATATAGCGTTCCAAATGCTTATAAGAGTCTTGGCGGCGCATTAAAAGATTTAGTTGAAAAATCTAGAAAGAAAAAAAAGCGTACATTTTATGAAGACAGATTAGAAGCACTAAGAAAGAGTGCTGAAAGAGCTCGCGCAGAGATGGCATCTCAAGAAGGATCTCAAAAATCAGTTACGAGTGAAAATGTTTATGGATAGTAGAAGGTTAGTTGAACTAGCTGCAGTTGCTTGCGATGATAGAAAAGCTTGTGATATAAAACTTTTAAAAGTTGATGAAGTATCTAGTATTGCTGATTGGATATTAATTACTGAAGGATTTTCTGATGTTCAAGTAAGGGCAATAATTAATAATGTAGAGAAGACAATGAGAGAGGAAGCAGAGCTACTCCCTCTTCGAAAGGAAGGAATAAATGAAGCGAAGTGGGCACTATTAGATTATGGAGATCTAATAATTAATGTTTTTCAACCTAACGAAAGAAAATTCTATGATCTAGAATCTTTCTGGAGCAATGGCATTATTCATGATTTTATAAATAACAAACTAATAGCATTAGTAGATGAATAATATAATTTGCCCTGTGCCTCTAAACCAAAGGCCATTAAATGAATTTAATAGCATTAGAAATTCATGGATAATATCTTGGCCTTTCCTAGAAAAAAAATTATTCTACAGAAAATTAACATTTAGTTGGTTAATTACCATACCATTAGCTTTAACAATATCATATGGAAGTAATTACCTAAGAAACAATATTATTGAACTTATCTTTCTAAGTCTTTCTGCATCTCTTGCTTTTCCGATATTACTGCTAATTAGACAATGGTTAAGTTGGATATACATATATAAACGCCTTATTTCTGAAAATATTGAATATGAAGAATCTGGTTGGTATGATGGACAGACTTGGGAAAAGCCTATTGATTGGAGAGCAAAAGATTTACTGATAGCTCAACACCAAATCAAACCAATTTTAAATCATTTAGAATCAATAATAATACTATTGATATCAGTTATTATATCTTCATTGTTATTTATACTTTTAGGAATGAATTAATACATGAATTTACAAAACAATTTATCTAAACAAAGCAATAATTATTTGAAAGTTCTCGTAAAAAGAGGTTCAAGTGTTGAATCTATTCATAGAGCCCACGCTTCGATATGTGATACGAAAGGAAGGATATTAATGAAAGCAGGATCATGTGAATATGAAACTTTTATACGATCAGCATTAAAACCTTTCCAAGCATTGCCTTTCCTTACGAGTGGTGCTTCGGAAAAATATAACTTAGACAACAAAACATTAGCTCTTGCATGCGGTTCACATAGTGGTTCTTCAGTTCAAGCGAGAACTGCGTTCAAACTTCTCTGGAATGCAGATATTGATATAAAAGAGCTGAAATGCCCAACTCCTCTCAATAAGGAAAGCAAATTACAACATAATTGCTCAGGAAAACATTCAGCATTTCTAGCAACCTGCAAAAAAATGAATTGGGAGCTCGATAGCTATTTAATGGGACATCATCCACTGCAAAAAGAGATTTTCAGAAGAGTTTCCGAGTTATTAAAAATACCAGCTGAAGAACTAATAGCCGAAAGAGATGATTGCGGTGCTCCAACATTACTTTTGCGTTTATCTCAAATGGCTGTTTTATATGCTCATTTATCTAGATCTGACCAACCAGAATTTGAAAAAATAACTCGTGCCATGACAAACCATCCTGAGCTTGTTGCTGGAGAAGGATATTTTGATTCGGAATTAATAAAAAGAGGTCATAATCAAATTATTAGTAAAGGTGGAAGTGAAGGTATCCAATGTATAGGTCTTTTGGGTGAAGGTATTGGACTCTCGATAAAGGTTGAAGATGGATCAAAAAGGGCAAAACATGCTGTTGCTATTCATCTTCTACGGCAACTAGAATGGATCACTCCATCTGCATTAGAAGAGCTTGATGAGATCATCCTCCAAAAAAAGCCAGGAATATATATAGAAGTTGAAGGAGTTTTAAAAGTCCCTTAACTCAAACAAACTAGTCTTTAACGTCATATAAAGATGTATGCTTTGTTTGCTACGCGGGGTAGAGCAGTCTGGTAGCTCGTCGGGCTCATAACCCGAAGGTCGGAAGTTCAAATCTTCCCCCCGCCACCAATTATTAAGCCCAGTTAGCTACTGGGCTTTTTTAGTGCTATAAAGGGCTCTCAAGGAATATTAGATTTAAATGAATCATCGTATTGAAGGGTCGCCAAGCCCCGGAGGAAGAAATTTTGCCCCATTTTTTTGCCCCATCAAAGTGATCTGCTCCGTTTTTTTACCGTTATAAGCACCGAAATAGGATCATTTTTCAGAAAGGGCACTAGAAAAAACAGCTTGAAATTCTATTGAGCTTTAAGCCGTGACAATCATGCGTAATTTCATTAAAGATTTTGAAGGACAACAGAAGATAGAGAAACGCAGATGGAGGATGACCGAAAGGCGTGATCGTCCATATATATACGTAAGAGATACTTGGAATCCAAATAAAAGGATTTCAATAAAACCATTAAGAAAAGAAAATTATGAGGACTGCAAAAAAGTTTGGGAAAATATTCAATTAACTGATGAAGGCATTTGGACCGCTATAGAGATCCAGGACACAAGATCAAATGCTTGGATAAAAGACTCAGATGCATTTATAGATTTTTTAAATAAAAAAAATAAAGCCTCTACGAATAAAAACTATTTCTCATTATTTAGGCAATTACTTTCAAAAAATATTCCTCAAACATATCGAGGACTTATTAAATGGATGTTAGAAAAAGAATATGGAACCAAACCATTTCAAATTCGCTTAGAACTTATAAGGCAACTGCAAGATTTTTATAGACTAAACAAAGGTTCTTGTCCTTCTTGGTTCACAGCTGAGCAATATCATGCACAGCGAAGTATGCACAATGACAGGCGAAGGCAAATCAACAAAAATCATAGGCAGCAAGATTTAAGAGCGACTAGAGGAATTGTCTCGAAAGAAGAAGCAGAAGAATATCTAGACACTTACAACGATGAATTCCCATGGCAATGCTGGTGCATAGCAATGATGATGTGTTACGGACTAAGGAATCATGAACTTTGGTACATAAAAAAATTGGAAAATCTTTTTATTGAGGTACCAGGAAGATTAACGAAGTCTCAAGAAGATAGAATTGTTTGGCCCGCATTTGCTGAGTGGGATAAACGGTATAGTTTATTTGAAAATTTCAATAAATATCAAAATTTTTTAAGGGCGAAAAGAAAACCAGAAATTAAAAGTCTGAAGGATACAAATAAGAGATATTCAATCAAAGATGAAATGATTTATTTCGACGGGATCGGAAATAATAATAGCGATTTAGGTAACTACATCACTCGCAATACATTAGGTGTTTCATATAACCGAAAAGAAAAAGGACTTAGAATATTACCCGAATTGTTGGTCAAGTCACCAATAAAAGAATCAAGACAAAAGATATCAGTAGAACCTTATGACTTGCGACATACTTGGGCAGTTTTTATGCACACAGATCCCAGGTTTAAAGCCATGAAATCTATTGAGGAATGTGCAGAAGCGATGGGTCATGGAGTAGACGTTCACAAAAGGCAATATCTACTTTGGTTAGACAAAGATGATCTCAATAAAACAATAATCAAGTCTCACAAACATCCTTATGCGGGATGATGGATTTATGAAAATTCATTTAGATAATTTACGAATAAGACTAAAGTCATTCTTTTATATTTCTGTTTTTTGTTTTTCAAGTAATTCATTTTCTCTTATTTGTTTTGCGGATCGTCTCTGACCTAATCCTAATCCTGAAACAGTCTCAATCTCTCTTATAAATTTCTTTGCAGATTTATCATTAATGAACTGAATATTAAGAGATTTTTTTCTCCCATCTTGATCATAACCATTTAGATTAAAAGTATATTTATCTTTTTCACCTAAGAAGCCAAGCATTCGAGGTTGCGTATCAACAATCAAAGGCCAACTTGTCATTCTTGAAGATTTTATTGAGCCAAAAGGAGTAGTAATTAAATCCTCATTAACTTTTAAAAGACATTCTCTAGAGTTACAAATAGCTTCATACTCATCGGCATTTAGCGGCATCTCAAGAAAACAATAAAAAACCGAAAATATTAAAGATAAAAAGATCTCCACATTAATTAACTTTCTACCCTCTAACATGATGAATTTAATAAATTAAATAAATAAAATCTAATATATACTATTTATCTTAATTCTGTTACTTCAGATAATGCTGCTTTAATTGGTAGAACATATTGCTTTTGATCAAAATCAAGTATTGCAACTTTCCTATCACCAAATTCATCATTATAAATAATAGTAAAGACATGTTGGTGTTCAACCTTTTTAAATAATAAGCCAATAATTCCTATCCTTGATGCCAGATCTACATCCATCTTTCGCAAGCTTGAATCTGAGTAATTCCAATGTTTAATATCTCTAAACCTAATCTTGTTAGATCTTCCAGATCGAGGAAAATTTAACTTCATAAATTTTCTATAAAAACTTACATTGCAAGGATATTTTGTATTTATATCTGATAGACATTGAAGATCTAAAAACTCTTCAGCTGATTTCGCTTGTGGAATCAATATGCCTAGAGAGGCAATTAGACTAATAAAAATAATTCTTAAATTCATGTACTTAATTAATAATTTTTAAAGATTAAATTAGTCTAAAAATCAAATCATCTTATCTTCTAAAAATTCAACAATTTTATCAATAGTATCGTAGAAGGCAATCTTTGTTTGATTAGTATTAGAGCCACCTCCAAAGGCTGCTCCTCCAGTAATTCCATCTAATACATTGGCACGTTCTTTACTTACCTGAACGCTTCTTCCAGAGAAAGTTTTTATAGCAATTATTGGATTATCTAATTCTTCTCTTGTGCTAATTATTGATATTTTTATGTCGACCTCTGCATTGCTATTAGTAGTTGTTTTCATTCTTGAGACTCCCAAAGCCATCCCAAGGGCATTGCCACTGCTTTTGGAATCTTTTGTATTAGAAGCTTTTAATATTACTGGCCTTACTACGTAACAGGCACCTAAATTCCTTGCAGTTTCAATTAATTCATTTAAATTGTTGTCGTTAACTAAAGATTGACCTCCTCCTTGCATCATCTGCATTTGTTGCATTTGTTGGGCATAAGGCGAAGAATTGTCTACTCCCTGCCCTAAGACCTTTTTCAATTCTTTAGAAACCTTGAACCAAGCAACAGTTTTTATTCCTTCATTCAAAAAAGCCTGATTCATTATTTCAGTCGCGAATGGTGCTAAAGCTGCTCCACCGCCACCTCCAGCCATCATCATCATTGGGTTATACCCACCACCACCTCCGCCTCCAGCTGAGGAGACGGGCATCAAAACAACCTTTCTTTTGGTATGAGTCCTAATACCTCTCAATGTTTCATTCTCTTCATTTTGATATTCCTCTACTTTTCCTATTTGCTCAGAAGCATCATCTCTACATGGATCCGCAACTTTTTTGTTGCTAACAGTTCCGCCACCGGAACAAGCAGTA
>QCND01000054.1 GCA_003213355.1 Prochlorococcus sp. AG-424-E20 | reverse complement strand
TTGTAAGTTCGTTTGCTTTTTATCTTCTTGGAAATATTGCTCATAGAGAGATTTAATTGGTTTTGGAAGCAAGAATCCAAGAAACTCTAACTCATTAGATTTGAGAATTTCTTGTAGTTGGTTCATGGTGAATCTATGTTCCTGTGCGTGAAAGCAAAGGTCACGAAATTCTGATAATGAATAAAAGTCCGCAAATGTTTTTAAAGAATTTAATTCGCTTAACTCACTTGAAATAATTTCTTGTCTAAAATGACGAATATTATCATCATTCGCTTGCAGATTTTTGCTGGCAATATATTTCCTTGCTTTAATAATATCTTTTCTTGCTAGTTCGCTATATAAACCCAATTTAAGAAAACCATTGTTTTTTAAAATTCCTAATAATGCCTTCAAACCTTTTGAAGGATCGTCCATATGGTGTAGAACACCTACACATTCAATAATATCAAATTTTTCCTCTAGTAAATTAACTTCTAAAATATCCATTTGAATCAGTTTAACATTATTAATTCCAAGTATATTTATTTTTCTTTGAGCATAAGCAAGACTAGATAAACTTAAATCTATAGCAGTGATTTGAGCATTATTATACCTCTGTGTTTGTAAGATCTGCTGACCTGTTCCACACCCAGCAACTAGAACTTTTAATTGCCTATCTCCTATATTATAATTAATAGAATTAGGTCTAATTTCATTATTAATTCTTTGTGAAATAGAAACTTTCTGTTTTGTTGGAGTATTTCCATATCTCCATCTTGGATATGGATTTTCTTCATATTGACATTTTACTTTTTGAGAAACATCATCATTAATTGACCCTAATTTTTTGATATTTTTAGATAATTCAATTTCTTTTAGAGGTTCTGTTATCTGTAACTCTATTAGTTCTTTGAAACTTTGATTAGAAGAATTAAATGATTTCAAAGGTTTAATCTTTTCAACTAGCTTATATAGTGGTAAATAACAAGATAAAATTGCAATCGTTGTTTCATTTGCTTCCCCATCTATACATCTTTGTAAGATTGTGTTGATATATATTTTTTCTTCTGCAGTAACGCAATAAACATATTCATTTAAGAAGCATTGCTCCCCTAATGCAATGATAAATTGTAATTCAGAGTCATTTATAGTTTCTATATTTTTAGAAATATGATGGCATATATACCTTCTTACTTTGGTAAGGACTTCCTCTAATTTAAGATTATACAATATTATTTTTTTAAGTGCATTAATTATGATTTTTTTATTTATTAGTAAATCTATATTAGAAAAGTCTGAATCTAATTTTTTTAGATTAGTGATTAATTCATTGCTATATACAAAGTTAAATGCATTGAATAATTCCTTATGATTTACATCATTCCTCTCAAGTAGAAGATTTATTATATATTTTAATTTTGATGTATTTAATTGGGTCAGATCTGAATCTTTTAGGAATCTAGTTATTAATGAATAAATTTTAGAAATTTTTGGATTGATATCAATAGATTTTAGATAAGAATCAAATGCTTCTTTATGTTTGCCAAGATCTATCAATATGAGTCCCAGATTGGCATGTGCCTCTGCGAAATCAGGTTTAATTTCAATTGCTTTGCGATATGACAATTCTGCATCTTGTGATTTTCCAAGATCCTGTAAAGTTGCTCCATAATTAAAAAAAACTCTATGATCCTTAAAACCTTGATTAATATAAAGTTGATAATATTTTGATGCCTCTGAAATGTTTCCTTGTGAATGATAATTAGATGCTTGATTAATGATTTGTTCCTTAGAAGGTTTAGAAAGAGTATTTGTATTGATAGTGATGTTTTCTGTGATGTCTCCTGAAGAAAACGGAACTGTGAATGTTTTAATTTCATTCACTTCCTTCTTGCTTTCATCTTTTTGATTAGAACCATTCATCTCCTATTATCTTTTCTCTCTTTGGATCTTCCGATTTTACTACTAAGTTCGTTCCCCAATTAATTCAAAATCAGTTGGTGGATGGAAAAACTACAAAGAAATGCTGAAACCTGCTATTGAAATACTTACGCAGACTAATAAGTATCAAGACTTAATCTTCTAAAAAAACTTTCAAAAACGAGCAAAATTTGAAGAAAACATCCCAATACTTCCGCAGGTATGTCTTAGTTCTAGGGTTCTAAAAAGGAAAGTTAACTACTTCCAGAGCAACAAATATTTGATTTTGTAGAGAAAACAATCTTTCTACGACTTCTCCATAGAAACAGTAGAATGTGTCATGTAAAACCCAAGTAAAACAGACCCATCAAAAACCTAGTCATATCATCATTCTTCTCACATAAAACCTACGTAGGACCATATAAATCAAGTTATCACTCGAAAGTAATCGTTTCTATTATTCCCACTCAATAATTCCTACTATATCTGGTGTAAAAGCGTCGTGATTGACAAGGATTTAAGTCAATCCTATCAAAAAAAATCGTGTGGAAGTGGTGTGGAGGCAAAACTTGGTATACATTCAATATTTACTAGGGCTTTGAACAAAAATAAATATTCTATTAAATTTATCTGATTATTTCGTAACGAAAAACTTCAAAATCTCTTTTATAAATTCTGGATATTATCTCTAAGGAAGAATCGTCAACAAAAGTATCTTCATGACTTAATTCAATATTATATGTACCCAAATTAATATGCTTCAATTTTATATCTGAATCATTGAAAAATAAATTATTATCAAGATACTTCTTAACATCTAAAAGTCCATTCTCAAATTTAAAAATTTTATATGGATTCTTTTTAACTAATAATTCTACTTGTGGCAAAAAATGGTTATCGTATAAACCTAATGGTCTAGAACAATTATCTAAGTCAGACTTAATAAAATCAGATAAAGTGATATTTTCTTTAATTTTTTTTTCTTTATATTTTTGAAATTTAAAAGCACTTCTAAGACGATCAATTGGATCTCTTACAACGGCAAATGAATCATCAAAAAAATCTTTAGGAAATAATCTGGATAAAGCATCACCAGAAATGTGTTGCGGCGATGTCAGGTTCCATGCTCTTCCAGTAATATTATGTAGACAAAAATCATTGTCCATAAAAGCAATTTTTGCTCCTAATCTTTGACAGTAATTTTCTATAGATTGTCCTGCACATTTAGGTATATGAGAATAAAGTATCAATTTTTTTCTAAATTGAAAAATAGGCATTTTTAATACAATTTGTCACTCATACTTGTATATTATTGTTTAAATTGAATGAATTAAAAGTTTTTAAGCATATATAAACAGACAATTACTGAAGGTCCTATCAGTTCGAAAACATAAAAAAGTGAATTAAATACCAAATCGTCTGTTAAAAGTAGTCAATTTAGTAAAAGGTACATGAAAGTAGTTAATCAGACAAGAACTGTTTATCCCTGTATGTTTTCTCTACAAGTTCTCTCCAGTTGAGGTGTAGAAAAAACGACTTTCTACAATTTCTCAGCAGAGAAGGTGACAAGTGGAAGTAGTTTTTTTGAGTGACTAACTACGTTTTACTGCCCTGAACTATTCCCACTCAATATTTCCTACCATATCTGGTGTGAAAAACGTAGTGAGTGACAAGGATATTTACCCTATTATATCACACAATAACCGTGTGGAAGTCGTGTGGAAGTCATTTTTAGAGAAAAAATTCTGATTACCTCAGGGGTAGAAAATATCTTGGTTTAATGTACCTAAGCACTTCTAATAGTGCCTGAATTGCTTGTAATTAGATCAGAAAATCCTATGTTTCTTTTAGCAGTAAAAGTAAGTAATAAGAATTCGACCATTGGTTCTTACTGCAATGCTTCTTTCTCCAATGGCAGCAATGGCAGATGGATATCATCGCCAGAGGGGATATACAACTCAACGAACTTGCTACAAGGAAATCTATAAAGAGGAATATGTTGCTGGAACTAGATCATCAAAAGGTTATGTGAAGTCCTATCTGGATAAAGTCGAAGTCCCTTGCTCTTCATTGAGTTGGAATCCACCAGTTCGCAAATATCGTCATCACCATAATCACGCTCATTATTCCCCTCACACTCATCGCAGGTATTACAGACCAACTCACCGACAAGTTTTAGTTTCTAGGAGTTATACATCCAGCGGTGGAAGTTGTAGTTCAAGCAGTACAACTACAGGTGAATTACTTGGAGGTGGTCTTGCTGCTGGCCTATCAAAGAAAGATGCTTATGGGTGGAGTGTACCTTTAGGTGCTGTTCTTGGTATGGGTATTGCCAACGCTGATTGCTAAACAGGTGTTTTGTCTCATGTTCTCCTGATCCAGATTTGTTAGAAATGAATTAGGAGTTCTAGCACTTCCGTTCCCGTAGGTGGTTGGTTAGTAAAGGTTTGAATGTTCATGTGGATACAAAAGTGCTGAACTCAAAAGGGGCGACCAAAATCTCGCCCCTTCTTAATGCCATGAATCCGCTAAAAGAGATATAGAAACAAGATTAACTCATGCCTCTTCTTCCTAGATGGCAATACATGACCGATGAATCTAAGTAGATGGTCAAGAAAGTTGGATTCTCTATTTTGCAGGTTCTAATCAGTTTGTCTTATCAGAGGTGATGAAAGATTCATACAAGATGAGTCAGGTTTTCCAATACTCGTCCCATTCATCCTGTAGTTCAGTCTTCGATAAAGAGTTATAGAAACCTCTCCACTTCTTTTCAGAATTTGCGTCAGTTGCACTCAATGACACCATTAAATCTATTGCTTCCTCTTTGCTAAAGGATTTTCCGTTATTTGATTGAAAGATCAATCTTTATGCCTCGTATATACAACTACCAACTTTCCTAATCTATAAACCTTTGAAGACGAAAGCAAAAACCCGTAGCAAAAAAATGCCGTTGTGAAAAAATGAACTCATAAGTTGATGCGATTTTAATGAATTATTCTCAAGACCCTGAAATAGAGGCAGCATCTTCATTAGTAATTGCTGCTCTTCAAGAGTTTTATGAACAAAGTGATAAGAGCACTAAAAACCCTTATGAAGGAATGTCCTACGTCGCAAGTGTGGCTCTGAAAAATCTTGTAGCAGGAAAGGTAATTTTATGGAAAGTGAAAGATCAAAACAGGCAATTCCATTGGTGGTGTGAGACTAAAAATGGTGAAGTTATTGATCTAACTAGCAAGCAATATTCATTGAATAACATTGGTGTGCCTTCATCTGGAATGGCAGCAAGACTAAAAGAACAAGGTAGAAGAACTGGGTTTGCTACTCAAAAGAAAAAAGAAGAACAAATGATGGCAATTATTGAAGAGATAAAGAAAAAGTAAGGTGGGTACCAAACTGAGCGGTTTTTTATGCCTTTTTAAATACTGAGGAAAGAAGAATATGTAGAGAAGTCGTTCATAAATTTTTAGCAACAAATCCTAGACATTAAAACAATAAGTGTAGAGAAAACAAACTGTCTACGATTTCTCCGCAGAGAAGGTGACAAGTGGAAGTCGTGTGGAAGTGGTTCTTGAAAACCCCTGTCACTCTGTCACTTCATTCTTCGTGTGGAAGTGGTGTGGAAGTGAAAATGCCATTGCTTTTAAGGTTTTTGGGTGTGGAACGATGAAATGTAGAGAAGTAGCAGGGTATTTCTCTACGATTTCTTGTCCCCACCTTACATTTTGTCACCTTGTCATCTGCTCTATACGTAGAGAAATAATATACAGACCTGTTTGTTATTCTCGCTCTCTCAGTTCCAAAATGATTTCAGAAAGAATTAATAAGGATTGAACTTAGTAGTAAAATCGGAAGATCCAAAGAGAGAAAAGATAATAGGAGATGAATGGTTCTAATCAAAAAGATGAAAGCAAGAAGGAAGTGAATGAAATTAAAACATTCACAGTTCCGTTTTCTTCAGGAGACATCACAGAAAACATCACTATCAATACAAATACTCTTTCTAAACCTTCTAAGGAACAAATCATTAATCAAGCATCTAATTATCATTCACAAGGAAACATTTCAGAGGCATCAAAATATTATCAACTTTATATTAATCAAGGTTTTAAGGATCATAGAGTTTTTTTTAATTATGGAGCAACTTTACAGGATCTTGGAAAATCACAAGATGCAGAATTGTCATATCGCAAAGCAATTGAAATTAAACCTGATTTCGCAGAGGCACATGCCAATCTGGGACTCATATTGATAGATCTTGGCAAACATAAAGAAGCATTTGATTCTTATCTAAAATCTATTGATATCAATCCAAAAATTTCTAAAATTTATTCATTAATAACTAGATTCCTAAAAGATTCAGATCTGACCCAATTAAATACATCAAAATTAAAATATATAATAAATCTTCTACTTGAGAGGAATGATGTAAATCATAAGGAATTATTCAATGCATTTAACTTTGTATATAGCAATGAATTAATCACTAATCTAAAAAAATTAGATTCAGACTTTTCTAATATAGATTTACTAATAAATAAAAAAATCATAATTAATGCACTTAAAAAAATAATATTGTATAATCTTAAATTAGAGGAAGTCCTTACCAAAGTAAGAAGGTATATATGCCATCATATTTCTAAAAATATAGAAACTATAAATGACTCTGAATTACAATTTATCATTGCATTAGGGGAGCAATGCTTCTTAAATGAATATGTTTATTGCGTTACTGCAGAAGAAAAAATATATATCAACACAATCTTACAAAGATGTATAGATGGGGAAGCAAATGAAACAACGATTGCAATTTTATCTTGTTATTTACCACTATATAAGCTAGTTGAAAAGATTAAACCTTTGAAATCATTTAATTCTTCTAATCAAAGTTTCAAAGAACTAATAGAGTTACAGATAACAGAACCTCTAAAAGAAATTGAATTATCTAAAAATATCAAAAAATTAGGGTCAATTAATGATGATGTTTCTCAAAAAGTAAAATGTCAATATGAAGAAAATCCATATCCAAGATGGAGATATGGAAATACTCCAACAAAACAGAAAGTTTCTATTTCACAAAGAATTAATAATGAAATTAGACCTAATTCTATTAATTATAATATAGGAGATAGGCAATTAAAAGTTCTAGTTGCTGGGTGTGGAACAGGTCAGCAGATCTTACAAACACAGAGGTATAATAATGCTCAAATCACTGCTATAGATTTAAGTTTATCTAGTCTTGCTTATGCTCAAAGAAAAATAAATATACTTGGAATTAATAATGTTAAACTGATTCAAATGGATATTTTAGAAGTTAATTTACTAGAGGAAAAATTTGATATTATTGAATGTGTAGGTGTTCTACACCATATGGACGATCCTTCAAAAGGTTTGAAGGCATTATTAGGAATTTTAAAAAACAATGGTTTTCTTAAATTGGGTTTATATAGCGAACTAGCAAGAAAAGATATTATTAAAGCAAGGAAATATATTGCCAGCAAAAATCTGCAAGCGAATGATGATAATATTCGTCATTTTAGACAAGAAATTATTTCAAGTGAGTTAAGCGAATTAAATTCTTTAAAAACATTTGCGGACTTTTATTCATTATCAGAATTTCGTGACCTTTGCTTTCACGCACAGGAACATAGATTCACCATGAACCAACTACAAGAAATTCTCAAATCTAATGAGTTAGAGTTTCTTGGATTCTTGCTTCCAAAACCAATTAAATCTCTCTATGAGCAATATTTCCAAGAAGATAAAAAGCAAACGAACTTACAA
>QCND01000053.1 GCA_003213355.1 Prochlorococcus sp. AG-424-E20 | reverse complement strand
CAGATTTCGTAAAACAGATGAGGATGATAAAGCGAATGGGCTCGTTAGGGGGGCTGCTGAAAATGATTCCTGGGATGAATAAAATTGATGATGGAATGATTAAAAGTGGAGAAGATCAACTTAAAAAAATCGAGGCAATGATTGGTTCAATGTCAGTAGAGGAGAGGAATAAACCTGAATTGTTGGCAGCGCAACCATCAAGACGTCGAAGGGTTGCAAGTGGCAGTGGACATAAGCCAGCAGACGTTGATAAGGTTCTCGCGGATTTTCAAAGGATGCGAGGCTTGATGAAGCAGATGTCTACAGGAGGAGGTCTTCCCGGTATGGATGGAGGTCTTCCTGGTATGGGTGGACTACCTAGTATGCCTTCATCTGGTACTAATCCATATCAGTCAAGGAAAGGAAAAGGAGGTCCAGGTTTGCCCCCCCGAAGACAGCGACCAATTAAGAAAAAGAAAGGTTTTGGTGATCTTTAGAGATATCAAAAGGCTAAATTAATCATCCGTGGAGTATTATCAAGATGAAGAACCTTTGAGTTCAATCCACTTACAAATAAATCGAAGATGATCAAGCTCCGCCTCAAGCGGTTTGGTAAAAAGCGTGAAACCAGTTTTCGTCTAGTTGCATGTAATAGCACTTCAAGGCGAGATGGTCGCCCCCTACAAGAACTAGGCTTTTACAATCCAAGAACCAAAGAAACCAGATTAGATACAGAGGCTTTAAGAACTCGACTAGGGCAAGGTGCTCAACCTACTGATGCTGTAAGAACTTTATTAGAAAAAGGAGGACTCCTTGAAAAGAAAGTTAGACCAGCTGAAGTCCTAGGTAAGCAAAAACAAGAAAAAGAAAGATCAGCAAAGAAAAAAGATGCAGCTGCATCCGAAACTTCTGAATAAGAAGTTTTGATGAGTATCAATAACTTCAAAAAAATTTATGTCTGAAGCAACCACTCAAGGTCGCTTTTGTATAGATCTGCCTGATTCCGATGCTGCTATTGCTTTAGCGGGAATTGGTCAGTCATCACTTCATAGATTAGAAACCCTTACAGGTGCTGCTTTTGCCTTAAGGGGCTTGCAACTCGAAATAAAAGGAAATTCTTACCAATTAGAGAAAGCTGCAGCAATTGTTGAATTAGTTAGACCAATTTGGGAAGAAGGGCAAATTGTCTCGCCCGTTGATTTACATGCCGCGGCTAAAGCATTGGATAATGGTAAAAAAAATGATCATGCCAAATCCACAAATAAAGTTTTAGCGAGAAGTCAAAGAGGAAATCTTTTAAGACCAAGAACAATTAGACAAAAATTTTATGTAGAAGCTATGGAAAAAAGTGATCTTACTTTTGCTTTAGGCCCAGCAGGAACAGGAAAAACTTTCTTGGCAACTCTATTAGCTGTGCGAATGCTAACTGAGAGGAAAATCGAGAAAATTATTTTGACAAGACCTGCAGTTGAAGCTGGCGAAAGATTGGGATTTTTACCTGGGGACTTACAGCAAAAGGTTGATCCTTATCTAAGGCCTTTATATGATTCTCTCCACTCTTTACTTGGACAAGAAAAAACTAATTTGCTTATAGAAAAAAACGTGATTGAAGTTGCGCCTTTGGCTTACATGCGAGGAAGGACTTTAGAAGAATCATTTGTCATACTTGATGAGGCTCAAAATACGACACCAGCACAAATGAGGATGGTTCTTACCAGATTAGGTGAGAGGTCAAGGATGGTAGTAACTGGCGATGTAACCCAGGTTGACTTGCCATATGGACAAATGAGCGGACTCATTGAAGCAGCAGACTTACTCGAAAAGGTTGAAGGAATTTCAGTTTGCAGACTTACTTCAGCAGATGTAGTAAGACATCCACTTGTTCAAAGCGTTGTTGATGCTTATGCAGAACTAGATAAAAAAAGACGATAGGGTGATCCGCATTCACATTCATGGAGACTTATTTTTTTTGTGTAAGAATAGGTATTAATAATTATCTGGTGCGTTATGCCAGCAAACAGCAATTTTCAACAAGCTATTCGTGAAGCACAATCTAGTGCACTTATTGGCCCAAATGTAGTAAACAAAGCCTTGCCTTATGTAGGCGGAGGAATGGCATTAACTGGATTAGGTGTTTTAGGTGGACTTTCTTTACAAGCAACTAACAATCCTTTATTCGGCCCTCTATTTATAGTTGCATTTATTGCAGAAATAGTCTTATTTTTTATGGCAAGTAGCGCTGCCAATAATGCAAATAACTCCAAAGCTCTTCCACTCTTGACTGGATTTAGCTTGCTTACTGGTTTCACTCTCAGTGGGATTGTTGGCTTAGCAATTCAAGTTGCAGGAATGGGCGCGATAGGAACAGCAGTATTTGCGACTGGAATTACTTTCGTAATTGCTTCTTCAGTTGGTAGGAAAATGAGTGATAACGTTGGCCAAGCTTTGCAAGGTGCAGTTGGTCTTGGATTGCTTGGTTTGATTATTGCTATGGTCTTCCAATTTGTTGGAGGTTTATTTGCTCCAGGAATGTTTGGAGGCAGTGGCTTTGAATTGATGATTGCTGGTTTTGGAACTGTACTTTTTGTTGCAATGTCTTTTGTAGATTTCTACACAATGCCAAGAAGATATAACGACGAGCAGTATTTAGCTGGAGCATTAGGAATGTACCTAACTTACATAAACTTATTTGTTTTTGTTCTTCGTTTAATCATTGCTCTTCAAGGTGGTGGAAGAAGAGATTAATTCTATAACCCAGACATAAAAAAAGAGCCGCAAGGCTCTTTTTTTATGTCGCAACTTCATGGATACTTTCTGCTATTGCATTGATTTGTTTATCGTTATAACCCCATCTGTTAATAAACTTCAAGTCCGTTCCATTTCCTTTTGTTGCTTCAAGTAAAACATCTAAACGTTTTTTAACTTGATTTGTATCCAACATTTTAAGTAACTCAATACATCGAATTTTTATCCTCTCTGACTGGATTTCTTGTGAATCATTATTATCATGATGTGTTATTACCATGGCTGAACTCATTGCAAGATTTTTTGCGATTAAATCAACAATAATATCTCCAGAACTTCTTAATTGAAAAATCAAAGCATCTGGGAATCTATCCATTAATGGACAATCTATTGAGAGACTTACAACAAAAAATCCTCTTGCACCTTCCACCGTTTTAATAAGCTCGCCAATTCGATCAGAAATAACTTCGTCACTTATTTCATCATTTTCCCAACTTTTGCACCAAATCATTGTTGCTTCCATTGCTTCTTTAAAAGTTGGTTTCTGCTCATTCATGGTTTTATTGCACTTTTATAGTAAGGCTATAGATAATCGTAGAGAAAGGAAATGTCTTTGGGAGATTTGAGTCAAGAAGATTTTAAATCAGGGTTTATTGCATTAATTGGTAGACCCAATGTAGGCAAATCAACTTTCATAAACAAATTTATCGGTGAGAAAATAGCAATTACATCTCCAATTGCTCAAACCACTAGAAATCGATTGAAAGTAATACTCACGAATGAAAAGTCTCAGATTATTTTTGTAGATACTCCTGGTATTCATAAACCACATCATTTATTAGGTGAAAGACTTGTTCAGAGTGCCAAGAGATCTATTGGAGATGTTGATGCAGTCTTAGTTATTTTTGAAGCCAGCCATTCTCCAGGGAGGGGGGACGCATTTATTTTGAATTTGATCAGGAATTTAAAAATCCCTGTCATTGTTGCCTTGAATAAATGGGATCTTTTAGCGTTGAGTCAATTTAAAGAAAGAAAGAAAGAATATTTAGAATTTTTAGAGGGTACTAATTGGCCAGTCTTTTGTTGTAGCGCTCTTACAGGTCAGGGATGTAATGAATTAATTAGTGAAATAGAAGAAACACTACCTTTTGGACCTCAGCTATATCCAAGTGATATGAATTGTGACCATCCTGAGAAGTTTTTGATAGCTGAATTTATAAGAGAACAAGTTTTAATAAATACACGCGAAGAAGTACCTCATAGTGTTGCAGTCTCTATTGATAAAATTGAAGACATAACCTCGAAAAAAAAATCTGAACAGAAATCAAGAACTGGAATTCTTGCAACTATTTGTGTTGAGAAAAAAAGTCAGAAAGGAATTTTAATAGGTAAAGGAGGAAGTATGTTGAAGAAAATTGGCCAGGAATCAAGAATGCAAATTCAAACTTTAATTAATGGAAATGTCTATCTAGAACTGTTTGTTAAAGTTGTGCCTGACTGGAGAAGTAAATCTTCTCGGCTTAATGAGTTTGGTTATGAAGGTAGCTAATTTATATGAGTAAATTAAGATTCGATGTCGTAAGCCTTTTCCCTGAAGCTTTTAAAAATTTTTTTAATCATGGACTAATAAAAAAAGCATTTGAAGAGAAGATTGCATCAATTCATATACATAATCCTCGTGACCACGCTAAGGATAATTATCGCAAAGTTGATGATGAGCCATATGGCGGAGGCGCAGGAATGGTCTTAAAGCCAGAACCCTATTTTTCGGTTTTTGATCAAATTCCAAAGCTCAATAAAAAAAGAATACTTTTGATGACTCCACAAGGTAGAAAAATATCTCAACCTGATTTTTCTAGATGGTCAAAAGAAGATCAACTCATATTGATATGTGGTAGCTATGAGGGATTTGATGAAAGGATTCGGTCTTTAGCTGATGAAGAAATTTCAATTGGAGACTTTGTTCTTACGGGTGGAGAAATTCCTGCAATAACTCTTATTAATGGAGTTGTACGTCTATTACCGGGAACTTTAGGCAGTGCCGAATCATTAGAAGAAGAAAGTCATAATGAGTTTCTTTTAGAACATCCCCAATACACCCGACCCGCAGAATTTAGAGGCGTGAAAGTTCCTGATGTCCTTTTAAGTGGTAATCATAAATTAATTAGAGAATGGAGGCAGAAGCAAAGAGAAATCAGGACGAAGTCACGTAGACCCGATTTGTTCGAACTTTGGAAGCTCGACCAATTATCATTTATTAAAAGAAGTTCATTATTGAAAACTGAAGTGAACTTACGAATAGGCAACGGTTATGACATGCACCGATTGGTTTCTGGACGACCTTTAATTCTTGGAGGGGTCGAGTTAAAGCATCCAGAGGGTTTAGGCCTTGATGGACATAGTGATGCAGATGTTCTTACTCATGCAATTATGGACGCAATATTAGGTGCGTTATCATTGGGCGATATTGGAAAGTATTTCCCTCCAGATGACCCTAAGTGGAAAAATGCAGATAGTTTAATTCTGCTTGGACATGTCATGGAATTAATTGAGAAGAAAGGTTGGCAAATTCAAAATATTGATTCAGTTATTGTCGCTGAAAGGCCAAAACTAAAACCTTATATTGACTTAATGAAGGAGAAGATATCTAAGAAAATAGGATTGAACCTTGATGATGTAGGAGTTAAAGCTACTACAAATGAGAAATTAGGTGCGGAGGGAAGAGAAGAGGGTATATGTTGTCATGCAGTAGTTTTAATGAAAAGGAATGAAAACTCTTAGAACTAAATATTTTATCGAAAAAATATTTAGTTTCCTTTTATTAGGTGTGATTTTTATGCCAACTATTTTTGGAAACGTGAAAAATATTCAAGCTCAGTCTTTATTGAAAGTGAATTTTCCAAAGGAATCTATTGTCGAGCACCTTAAGCTTGATGTCCCGAAAAAATTTAAAAATGCTTGGTTAAAAGCTGAAGAAGGAAGTTGGGAGCCATGGTTGTTAAAACAAGATGGTTTTTTAGGACGTCAACTTTTTTGGGATCCTAAAGAAGAGGAAGCAACCTTATTAATTGGATGGGAGTCAAGAGACGTCTGGAAAAGCATCTCGCAGACAGAAATAAATCTTGTCCAGCATGACTTTGAAAAGATTGCCAGAAAGGAAACAGGTGAACCAAGTGGAAATCCTTTTCCATTGACCTTTGAGGGGGAATTAAATCCAGAGTAAATAATGAATGAATCAATTATTGATTTTCAGAGGCGAACTCGTCTCGGTGTAGTTGAGGCTATATGGGGTGAGCATAAAACAATTGAACAAATATCTGAAATATTGAAAAAATATCAACGTGAGTTTGAAACTGCTTTAGTGACAAGACTAAATAAAGAAAAGGGGCAAAAACTTTTAGTTGAATTTCCTTCTGCAGAATTTCATGAAATATCTGGTTGCCTAACTTTGGGGGAATTTAAGGAATGTACTTCTTCTGAGGAAGAAGTAATTATTTTGACTGGAGGAACCAGTGATGTTGGAGTGGCATCAGAAGCAGAAATAGCTTTGAACTTGCATGGAATAAAAACTAATTTGTTGATTGATGTTGGCGTAGCAGGACTTCACAGGTTGCTAGACAGGCTTGAAGAAATAAAATTAGCAAAAGTAGTTATTGCATGTGCAGGAATGGAGGGGGCTTTACCTACTGTGCTGGCTGGGTTAATCCCTCAGCCAATTATTGGACTTCCTGTCTCAGTTGGATATGGGATGAGTGGTGGTGGTAAAACTGCTTTGGAGGGAATGCTTGCAAGTTGTGCGCCTGGATTAACAGTAGTGAATATTGATAATGGTTATGGAGCCGCGATGGCTGCTATGAGAATTTTATCAATCTAATTTTGATTTTATTTTGTAGAGGATTTTTGTATAGATTTTTCGGATTTTATTTCTAGAACCTGCTCTAACCATAGTTTCATTGAGTTAGGAAGTAGACCTTTCTCATAACGGAATATTGCTTCAGAAATAACAGGTGTGTTTATCCATTGAATAGACTTTCTTCTCATAAAACTCGCTTCTTTCCCTTAAGTTGAACTATTAATTTGAGGTGCGCAAGGGGGTATTTGTAGACTTAAGATTCTCCGTCATATTTGCTACTAAGTCTTGTTAGCTCATCACTATTGTTGCTCGATTCAACATCTAGAAGACGAGTGACTAATTCTGATAAATCTCTTTGAGCTAACTCTCCCGAGCTTTCCCATTTCATTGAGCGAGGTTCTGGTTGTGAAGAGGCCGACACTACCGTAATTGATAAAATATGTGAGCGAATCCTAACTGCTATTTACGTAAAAAATGACTGTTGTTTACGTAAATAAGATGAAAAAAATATAAAGAAATTCGTTTTTTGGTTATTTTGGACACTGACTTTATAAATGTTTAAGATTTGGGTATTGAATTATTAGTTCTTCCTCTCTCAGCGTCTCTCCTTCTCCGTCAGGTTGCCAGATAACTTCTAAGGCAATTAAGTCATTTGATGATATTGACCCTAAGATTCTTAATGCTTCTGTGATGACTTCGTTGTTTGCGGAGTTTTGAAGACTTAAATCTTTTTTTGTTGCTACGAGAATCGTTATTGCGATGTATTCATTTGTTGAATCCGAATCCCCAGGATTGGATTGCTTATTTGTTGAGCTAGATATTTGACCAGAATAGTTTGATGTGAGCTCTGCCTTTAGTTTGCTTCTTTCAGTTATTGATATCCTATTAAATGTTGATTCTGCTGAGGCATATGGAACAGAACCTGTTTCTATATTTGAATAGACCCATAATTCAGGCTTCCTAAGTAAGGACAGTGTTGTGTCTTGAAGAACTCTTTGAAGGCCAGATGACGTTGAGGTGTTTGAAGAGGCAGCAAGCTCCCTTAGATTCACTTGAATTTCTTTTGCACTTGCCAGTAAGCCAATTTGAAACTGAATTAAAGAAACCTTGGATGGGTTCGTTGATTGAGAAACTATTGAGTTATTGCTTGTGTTGGAAAAATTTGAAGAGCTTTTAAATGAATTAACAATTACACCAACAATTGACATAAGTATTAAAAAACCAAAAATCCCACCTC
>QCND01000052.1 GCA_003213355.1 Prochlorococcus sp. AG-424-E20 | reverse complement strand
AGATGATCCAACAGTTTTATTGACAATTGCAGGGATGTTACCTTTTAAGCCTATCTTCTTAGGGTTAAAAGAGTCTTCTACTCCGAGAGCAACATCCAGTCAAAAATGTATAAGAACAAACGATATTGAAAATGTAGGAAGAACTGCGAGGCATCATACTTTTTTTGAGATGCTCGGTAATTTTTCTTTTGGTGATTATTTTAAAAAAGAGGCAATACAATGGGCATGGGAATTATCTACTGAGGTTTTTCGACTAAATCCACAGAATATAGTCATTAGCGTTTTTAAAGAAGACTTAGAAGCAGAGCAAATATGGAAAGAAGTTGTAGGGGTTGATGCAAAAAGAATCATCAGAATGGGTGCTTCTGATAATTTTTGGTCATCTGGAGCTACGGGACCTTGTGGTCCATGTTCGGAACTTTATTTTGATTTTAAACCCGAATTAGGAAGTGATGAAATAGATCTTGAAGACGATAGTCGATTTATAGAATTTTATAATTTGGTTTTTATGCAATATAACCGCGATTTAAAGGGCACTCTTGAACCATTGGCTAATTGTCATATTGATACAGGAATGGGCTTAGAAAGAATGGCTCAAATTTTGCAAAAAAAATCTAATAATTATGAAACGGATCTTATTTTTCCTCTCATTGAGGCAGCGGCTTTATTAGCTCAAATTAAGTATGAAACTACAAATAAAAAAAATAAAACATCATTAAAAATTATTGGAGATCATTGCAGGGCTGTGACTCATTTAATTTGTGATGGTGTTAGTGCTAGTAATCTAGGGCGAGGCTATATTCTTCGGCGTCTCATACGGCGTATGATTCGACATGGTCGACTGGTAGGCATTAATCAGCCGTTTTTACCTCAACTGGCTGAAATTGCTATAGAGTTGATGAAAAAGGCTTATCCTCAATTACTTGAGAAAAAGAAAATTATTCTTAATGAATTAAAAATAGAAGAATCTCGTTTCCTTGAAACGCTTGAACGAGGAGAGAAACTTTTGTCAGAGATAACAGCTCATGAATGTGATCTTATCTCTGGTGCGCAGGCATTTGAGCTTTATGATACGTATGGTTTTCCTTTGGAATTAACAGAAGAGATCGCGAATGAAAAAGGTATTTCTGTTGATATTAATGGTTTTGAGAACGAGATGGCAAAGCAACGTAAACGTGCAAAAGAGGCTTCTGTCAGTATTGATTTAACTGAAGAAGGTTCAATTGAAAGAGAAATTTCTTTATTTGATGAAACAAGATTTGAGGGCTATGAAACATTAGAAACAACTTCAACTGTGAAAGGCATTTTTAAAAATAATGAATCAGTGAAGCAAGCTATTCAGGGTGATTTAGTCAAGATTATAGTTAATAGAACGCCTTTTTATGCTGAGTCGGGTGGCCAAATTGGAGATAAAGGCTTAATAACGTCTCAAGATCTTGAGGTATCTATAGAAAATGTTAGAAAGAAGAAGAATATTTTTATTCATTCTGGAATTGTTAAAACTGGAGTTCTAAAGATTAACTCATCTGTTCAGATGAATGTTACTCCATCTTTTCGTCAACGAACTACATCAAATCACACCGCTACACATCTATTGCAATCAGCTTTAAAGTTATCGATTGACTCAAGTGTAACTCAAAGAGGCTCGTTAGTTTCAAATCATCGATTGAGATTTGATTTTAATGCTCCAAAACCTTTGACAAGAAACGAACTTGAAGATATGGAAGCACGAATAAATCAATGGATTAACGAAGATCATCCAATTCAAATTAAAACAATGCCAATTAAGGAGGCTATGGCTGCTGGTGCTTTGGCAATGTTTGGTGAGAAATATGGCGATGTAGTACGTGTTGTAGATGTTCCAGGCGTTTCAATGGAGTTATGTGGAGGAACTCATGTAACTCGTACGTCACAACTAGGTACATTTAAGATTATCAATGAGACAGGTATTGCTTCAGGTATTAGACGAATAGAGGCTATAGCTGGTCCATCAGTTTTAGATTATTTTAATGAACGTGATTTGGTAGTTAAGGAGTTAAGTAAATCATTCAAAGTTCAATCATATGAAATTGTTGAGAGAGTCTCATCTCTTCAACTGGAATTGAAAGATAAAACAAAAGAACTTATCAAAGTAAAAAATGAACTCGCTTTGGCGAAGGCATTGGGTTTAGCGAGTTATGCAAAATCAGTTGGTAAGAGTAAATTATTAATTAGACGTCTAGATGGAGTTGACGGATCTGGATTGCAATCAGCCGCTTCAAGTTTGATAGATCATTTAGGCAAGTACTCTGCTGTTATTTTTGGAGGGATTCCAAATCAGGGGATCGATAATAAATTAGTTTTTGTTGCTGCATTTTCTCCTGATTTAGTCTCAGATGGTTTACATGCAGGCAAATTTATAAGTGGGGTTGCAAAAATGTGTGGTGGTGGTGGTGGTGGTCGTCCAAATCTCGCCCAAGCTGGTGGTAGTCAACCTCAATCGTTGGATCTGGCTTTAGCAAAAGCTAATGAAGATTTAACTCAACACTTATCTTAATTTAGCTCTGTAAGTAAGTACTTTGACGGAGGCTTGCTTCTACATGCTCTATTAGTTTTTGTGCATCATGGATTTTTAGATGCCCGCCTTGAATAGCTAATTCGCTTGATTTTCGTAATCGTTCTAACAATATTTCTGGATCATGTTCCAAATACTCAAGAACATTTGATTTTGTATTCCCACGAATGACATGCTCAACTTTATAGTTCCCTTTTTTTGTAAATCTTATATGGACTGCATTAGTACTCCCAAATAAATTATGTAGATTTCCCATGACTTCTTGATAGGCGCCACCTAGGAAAAGACCAATTAGATATTTTTCGTCTTGATTAAATTCATGTAGAGGTAGCAAATTTTTAATTTTTCCATTATCAATAAATTGATCAAGCTTTCCATCTGAATCACATGTTAAATCTGCAAAGTGACCAAGTTTTTTCGGTTCTTTACTAAGCCGATGGATTGGCATAATTGGAAAAACTTGATCAATGGCCCAAGTGTCTGGAGCTGATCTAAATACGGAAAGATTTGCGTAATACGTTATGGCTAAGCTTTCACTTAATTTCTTTAGTTCTTTAGGTAGAAGTATGTTTTTTGGTAACTGATTAACTATTGTTTTTGCACAGGCCCATGTCAACTGCTCAGCTTTTGCACGTTCAACTAAATCTATATAACCAAGTCGAAAAGCCGCAAGTGCATCTGCTTTAAATTTAAGAGAATCATTCCATGCTTCTTGTAGTTTGGCTAAATCGTCTTCTTGCTTAAGTTCTAGAGAATTTATATGGACTAATGTTTCACGTAAATTTCTGACAGAGAGACATTCTTTTTCGTCTTCTTTAGGAATGTCAGAGTGTAAAGAATTTTTGCCCAGAATATTGAAGATTAAAATCGAAAAGTGACTAGCAATAGCTCTTCCACTCTCTGTAATTAAAGTGGGTAGTGGTATCTTTTTTGATTCACAACATTCTTTAATTGTTGCTACTACATCATTTGCATAATTTTGCAGTGAATAGTTAGTAGATGCTATTGAGGCAGTTTGACTTCCATCGTAATCAATTCCTAAACCACCTCCAACATCTAAGTATCCCATCGGTGCACCAAGATTAATTAATTCGGCATAAATTTGTCCGGCTTCTTGTAAGGCATCTTTTAAAACACCTATATCGTTAATTTGACTCCCTAGATGAAAATGTAAAAGCTTTAATTCGTTTAGAAGATTTGCTTCTTTTAACCTTTTGATTGCTTTCAATATTTCTGGAATTGAAAGTCCAAATTTCGACTTGTCACCAATCGAGCTACTCCATCTTCCACTGCTTTGACTCGATAGTTTGGCTCGTATTCCTATGAGTGGAGATGCTCCCAGTAAATCACTAGATTTGATTATAAGATCAACATCACTTGCTTGTTCTATAACTACTATAGGTTGACGTCCAAGCTGACGTGCTAAAATAGCTGTTTCAATATAACGTTGATCTTTATAGCCATTACATATGAGTAAGGCTTTAGGGTCTTCTAGGATTGATAAAGCAATTAGTAACTCTGGTTTGCTTCCAGCTTCTAAGCCAAAATTCCATTTGGAACCACAGGTGATTAATTCTTCAACTACGTGACGCTGTTGATTACATTTGATTGGAAATACACCTTGGTATTTTCCTTGATATTGATAGTTATTAATCGCTTTTTCAAAAGCTTTATGTAGGTTTTTTAAGCAGTCTTCGAGAATATCGTCAAATCTTATTAACAGAGGAAATTTTAGTTTTCGACTTTGGAGTTCATCTAAGAGTTCCATCAAATCATGAGATTTGTTTTTGGAGCCGTTAGGACAAATACTAATATTCCCTTTTTCATTGATAGTGAAATAACCCTTTCCCCATCGATCAATCCCATAGAGCTCTGAGCTATTTTGGATAGTCCAAGAGAGAGATTGATTAGTATTTTTCACAGCCATTTATGCGATAACAAAGTTGCGAAGTTTTGATCATTCACGATTCATACAATTAAATCTAAGAACAGTTTTATTAAGTGTCATGTTTTACTTGCCAAGAGGGCAGTTTTAGGAAGACTATGGCTTCATATTATTAAATATCGCAATGACTTTGGAAAGAACCTTTGTTGCTATCAAGCCAGATGGTGTGCAAAGAGGTTTAATCGCTGAAATACTTGGACGATTTGAAACTAAAGGATTCAAATTAGTTGGCCTAAAGCAACTAACACCAAGCAAAGAACTTGCTGAAAAACACTATGGTGTTCACAAAGATCGTCCTTTCTTTTCAGGTTTAGTTGATTTCATCACTAGTGGACCTGTTGTAGCGATGGTTTGGGAAGGTGAAGGTGTTATTGCAAGTGCGAGAAAATTGATTGGAGCAACAAAACCTCTTGAGGCGGAACCTGGAACTATTAGAGGTGATTTGGCTGTGAATATTGGTCGTAATGTCATTCATGGTTCTGACGGTTCTGATACGGCAGTTTTTGAAATCAACTTATGGTTCCAAGAAAATGAACTTGTTGATTGGAATCCATCAGATCAAGCATGGAGAGTTGAATAATTTATTTAACGTCAAAATCTTTTTGTGAGCGGTTTTTAAAATCTGTCCCATCTGAAATGGGACAACAAACTATCTTCCTCATTACTTAAAGGGGTTGAGCAAATTGATTTTCCAATTAATTCTGAAGTTATCGCTGCCAATAGAACTCCATTGCGATGATGCCCAGTAGCAAGCCAGAGTCCATGAATTGATGACATTCCTAGTAAAGGTCCTTCGTCGGGTGTGCATGGACGAAAACCCCACCATCGCTCCATATGAGGTAGTTGATTAAGTTCAGGAATAAGAGATTGAATTCCTTTTTGAAGCTCGCTTTGCCCTGTTGGAGTGAGTCCTGTCTGGAAGCCTGCTTCAGGCTCACTAGTGGCCCCTACGATTATTAGACCATCATCTCTGGGAACTAAGTAAATGCCAGGTCCAAAAACAATTCTTTTAAGAATCTGTTTTGGACCCTGAATAGATAACATCTGGCCTTTAATAGGAAAAATAGGCAATGTTGTAAAAATTTGTTTGCTCCAGGCTCCGCAGCAGAGAACTGCCTCTTCACTTTTTAAATGATTGATATTTCCATTAATGTCTTTAATTTTGACCCCATTAAACTTGTTTAAATCTTTTATTATTTCAACCACTTCAACTCCTTCTTGAAAGTGAACACCTAATTCAAAGCAAGCTTTTTCAAGTGCTCTCATTAAAAGTCTTCGATTATCGATTTGACCATCTTGCTTAAAAAGTAAACCTAATTTCCATTGTTCTGATAGTCCAGGAATTTCTTGAAGGAGTTCATTTCTGTTTAGCTTTTTACCAAATTTATATGTTGGAAAGGATTCACAGTCTTTGTGGCTTTCAAATGGGACAACAATCCCGCAAGTTTTGAGACCACATGACATTTTGCTATTTGTCTCAATGTTTTCTATCCATGTTGGATGTCTTTGAAGACTACTTTGACCAAGATTTAAAAGATTACCTTGAAGCCCTTCGGCGTGAGGGGCGAGCATTCCAGCAGCAACAAAGCCTGCTGCCTCACGTCTGTTTCTACTTAAAACTTCTACTCGTTTGCCTCTTTTAGCAAGTTCATGGGCTATTGCAAGACCCATTAATCCTCCTCCGAGGATTAACAATGGTTTTTCATTTAAGATACCCATTGCTTGGATTTGGAAAATGTTATTTTCAATGTTTTAGATTACGCTAGCTTCCATGACTGAGCTTTTCTTTCATAAGATTCATATATCTAGGTCAAATTAATGTCAGAATCAAATGTTTCTTGGGAAGTTGTAATCGGATTAGAGACGCATGTTCAGTTGGGGACTAAGAGCAAAATATTTACTAGTGCATCAACAACCTTTGGTGACGATCCAAATACTCATATCGACCCAGTGGTTTGTGGATTGCCAGGTACCTTGCCAGTCCTAAATAAAAAGGTTCTGGAATATGCAGTCAAAGCAGCGATGGCTTTGAATCTAAATATTGCCTCTCACAGTAAATTTGATAGAAAGCAATATTTTTATCCAGACTTACCAAAAAATTATCAAATCTCTCAATTTGATGAACCTATTGCAGAAGATGGTTGGATAGAAGTAGAAGTAGCTGAAAAAGGCAAAGAAACTTATGTTAAAAAAATAGGTATTGAAAGATTACATATGGAGGAGGATGCAGGAAAACTGGTGCACGCAGGTAGTGATCAATTGTCAGGTTCCACTCATTCTTTGGTTGATTACAATAGAGCAGGCGTAGCACTTGCAGAAATAGTTAGTAAACCTGATTTAAGAACAGGTAGAGAGGCTGCGGAGTATGCAGCTGAAGTTAGAAGAATCATGCGTTATTTGGGAGTATCTGATGGGAATATGCAGGAAGGTTCCTTGCGATGTGATGTGAATATTTCTGTCAGACCAACTATCAATGACCCATTTGGCACAAAAGTAGAAATAAAAAATATGAATTCATTTTCAGCTATTCAGAAAGCTTGTGAATATGAAATTAAGCGGCAAATTAAAGCTTATGAATCTGGAGAAGAAGTAAAACAAGAAACGAGGTTATGGGATGAAGGTAAGCAACTGACTAAAAGTATGAGATCCAAAGAAGGCAGTAGCGATTACCGTTATTTTCCCGATCCTGATCTAGGTCCGATAGAAGTAAGTAATGATTTAAAAGAAAAATGGCGTTCAGAATTACCAGAATTGCCAGCTGCAAAAAGAAATAGATATTCAAAAGAGCTTGGCCTTTCTATTTATGATGCAAGAGTTTTGACTGATGAATCTTCAATGGCGACATATTTTGAGAAAGTTGTCAACGAAGGTGGAGCAGCTAAATCTTCAGCAAATTGGATAACTGGAGATCTAGCAGCCTATATAAAGTCTAATAGATTAACATTTGATCAATTATCTTTTCAGCCGAGTGAATTAGCAGAAATGTTAAAAATGATTGATACTGGAGAAATAAGTGGCAAAATTGCTAAAGATATTTTACCTGAACTTTTAAGTAAAGGTGGTTCTCCAAAGAAATTAGTTCAAGAACGTGGTTTAGGTATGATTGGTGATCCTAAAGTTATTGAAGAAATTATTGATCAATTGATCCTTAAGCATCCAAATGAGGTTGAGTCTTTTAGGTCTGGGAAGAAGAAATTGTTAGGCTTTTTTGTTGGTCAGTTAATGAAGGTAACAAAAGGAAAAGCGGATCCAAAACTCGCTAATCAAATATTAAATAAAAAATTACAAGGTTAGAATTTATATAATTTTTTTAATTGTAATTTCCATGTCTCATCATCCTTAGAATTATTAATTATGTGATCTGCAAATTGTTTTTTAAAAGAGTTTGCCCATTGCGCATCAATTCTTTGATTTGCTTCTTTAAGACTTA
>QCND01000051.1 GCA_003213355.1 Prochlorococcus sp. AG-424-E20 | reverse complement strand
GCAAAAAAAACGCTGCAGAAAACGAAATCATCATAGACACCTCACTTGCATGGCAATGTTTAAAAAGAGGAGCCGCTTGGCCACTTCAAGCTAATAGAGAAGGTAAAAATGGAGAACTCAGAGAAAAAGACAATAACGTCTCTCTTAATGGTCCAAGAGGCTAAATATAGTTATTTATTAATCCCCAAGAATCACTCAACTTATTTCAATCATGTTTAAATTATTACGCACTAAATGGTTTAGATCAGCTCCCGTGGTGGCTACGATTTGGATCACCATAACAGCAGGTATCATCGTTGAATTTAATAGATTCGTACCAGACTTACTTTTCCACCCAATGTCTTTTTAAAAAAAGAAATTATTAATTATATTTAAGTGTTTAATCCCATAAAGCCTTCAATTTCCTTGAAGGCTTTTTCTATATCTTCATTAATGACTACAGCGTCAAACTCTTTTTGGGCAATAAGTTCTTTTTCAGCTATGGACAAGCGATCTCTAATAGCTTCTTCTGTCTCAGTTCCTCTTCCTCTAATTCTTTTTTCAAGTTCATATAAATTAGGTGGTGCTAAAAATATTTGAAATGCCTCTGGAAAAGACTTTCGAACTTGTCGAGCTCCCTCTAATTCAATTTCTAGAAGAACATTAGTTCCTTCTTCTATTTTTTCATTAACTATTTTTTTTGGAGTTCCATAAAAATTATTAGAGAATGAAGCCCACTCAAGGAAACCATCTTTATCAATTATTTCTTGAAAAATTTTTTTCTCTAAGAAGAAATAATGCTCTCCCTCAATTTCTCCAGATCTTGGCTGACGAGTAGTAGCAGAAATAGAAAGCCATACATCACTATGACTTTCGAGGATTTTCCTAACAATTGTTCCTTTACCCACCCCGCTAGGGCCAGTAAGAACAGTAAGATTTCCTAAAGACGACATAAATAAATCCTATCTAATTTGCCTAGCAAAGGTTAATTGCATTATTTATGAATTTGAAGGGATGATAGATGAACAAAGTTCCAATTCAAATAATGGACTTAACAACCCTTAAAGCGGTTGTATATGAACTTAGCCAAGATATAGTTCCAAGTCGATTCGAGACTGCACAGCAAATTGATTCACATACCATTCAATTAGGACTTAGAACCCTAGAAAAACTAACATGGATCGAAATAAGTTGGCTTCCTGAGTCCCCAATAATTGTATCAATACCGCCTCCAAAAAGATATGGCGAGAAAAGTACATTAGCTAAACAAATAAAACATTTATTAGTCAATTTAGCTTTAGTAGATATAACGCAAATTGGTTTTGAAAGAATAGTAAGGTTTAAATTTTCTAGTAGACCTGGTAAAGAAATAGAGAAAGAATTAATAGTCGAACTGATGGGTAGACACAGCAACATTCTACTTTTAGACAGATCAGGTAAAGTAATTACTCTTGGGAAACAAATCAAAGAGAGTCAATCAAGATTAAGGCCAATAGGAACAGGAGATATCTATACATCTCCTCCACCTCTTAAAGGCTTAGTTCCTGTATTATCTGAACCATTCAATTCATGGAAAGAGAATATATGTTTAGTACCATCAACATTTAAGAATAGCCTTAAAGATACTTATCAAGGAATAAGTCCTGCTCTAACATTACAAATTGTGAGCAGTGATTATAACGAATCACTTAAAATAATAAATAAACCAGTAACAAGTATTGAATTAGAAACTTGGGAAGCAATATATAAAAGATGGAAAGAGTGGTTATTAGATCTTGAGAATAGTAATTACACTATTAACTTCGAAGGCCCAACGGATTATATTGTCTGGGGAAAAAAAGAATCAACAGCTAAAAACAAAAAAATAGGACTTAGCCTTAGCATGTATTATTCAAATAAAATCGTAGAAAGAAAAATAAATTCTATTAGAGAAAAATTGAAACAAGATCTGGCAAATTATAAAGGCCATGAAAAAAGAAAGCTAGATGTTCAGGAATTACTAATTAAAAATATTTCTGAATATATAACCATGCAAAACAAGGCTAAAAGCTTACTCACTTCACCTTCCCCTACAAAGAAGCAAATAATTGAAGCTCAAAGTCTTTTTAAAGAAGCTAAAAGAAAAAAAAGATCTCGAGAATCAATTGTCAATAGAATCAATTTTCACAAGAAAAAATTATCAGAGATTCAATGCTGTGAATCATTTCTTGATTCATTTATATATGAAGAAAATGAGGATAATAAAAATAAGCTAGAATCAATTATTGAACTTAAAGAAGAAGTAGAAGAATATATTTGCATCAAAAAAAATAATTCTAAATTTAAATTAAAGAGAAATAAAGAAAATTCATTAAATATAAAAGAGATTCAGAGTCCTAGCGGTCTAAAAATTCAAATAGGAGGTAATAACAGGCAAAACGAATTAATAAGTTTAAAGAAAGGGAAAAAAGGAGATCTTTGGTTTCATGCTCAAGAAATACCAGGAAGCCATGTTGTACTGAAATCATCTGATGGACTTGTGGATGAGACAGATATTCAATTAGCTGCTGATCTTGCTTCTTTTTTTAGCCGTGCGAGAGGCAACAAACTTACACCAGTAAATATGGTTCCAATTGAGAATCTTAAAAGGCTATCAGGATCACTACCTGGGACAGTCAGTCATAGGGGTGGGAAGGTCCTGTGGGGAAAAGCTGAGAGAGCTGCGAAATATTTCTACCAGAAGTGAACTTCAATGACTTACTATCAGCTTCATTAGACCAGTTTAAAATGATTGACTTTTTGCTAGGCACTCATGAGTTTCTTGGTAATCACACTTTTCCAGAGTTTTTAATTGGATATTTATTTGGTGCTGCTTTAATAATTGGTGCTCCAACAGTCTTTCTTTTATTAGCATTTACAAGCGCTTTAATGAAAACCAACGGGAAAATGGGTGGTTACAAAGAATATGCTAGTTATGGTGAATCTTCACTAAATGATTGTCCTCCTTTTATTTTGCCTGACCCAACAAAAAACAAGTAAAAAACTTTATCCCGAAAGAGGATTAATCAATAATTTATCTATTTATCACTCATAAAATATCTAGCAAAATTTCTTATTTACTACTTACAAACTCAATTTCCTACTAAAATAAGTCTATTAAGCTAAATCAACCTGAATAGCCCCAACAAAAACGAAAATATTTTAAAAGCTCCTCCTCCTATAAGGATCAAGGGAAAAGCTAATTCATATGAGGCATCTCAACCCCTTGAGATGCCTTTGGTTGATCATCTTGAAGAACTTCGGCAAAGGATCCTAAAAAGTCTTATTGCAGTTCTTCTTTCATCAGGTTTTTGCTTGTTATTTGTCAGGAAGCTTGTACAAGCATTAGAGATGCCAGCGGGGAAAATACAATTTTTACAAGTAGCACCCGGTGAATTTTTATTTACTTCAATAAAAGTTGCAGGTTATGGAGGGCTTACTCTCTCTCTTCCTTTCATACTTTTCCAATTTTTAAAATTCATCCTTCCGGGGCTAACAAAAAAAGAAAAGCTTTTAATAGCACCATCAGTTGCAGGTTCAGCAATTTTATTTTTCTTAGGAATTTTCTTTGCTTGGAAGGCTTTAATACCCGCAGCGTTGGGATTTCTAGTAAGTTATGGTGCTGATGTGGTTGAACCACTTTGGTCAATAGAAAAATATTTAGATTTCGTACTTCTGCTAATGCTCTCAACTGGTTTAGCCTTCCAGTTACCAATTCTTCAATTGATTTTGGGGTTCCTAGAAATAATTTCTTGGAAAAAGATGTTATCAGCTTGGAGATTCGTAGTAATGGCTTCAGCAGTTGCAGGAGCTGTTTTAACTCCATCGACTGATCCCATAACCATGCTTCTTCTCTCAACATCGATGACTTTTTTGTTCTTTGTTGGAATTGGGTTAGTGGCCTTAACAACAAATCTCAAAGGACAAATTCGTCCATCCTTTGATCCATAGGCAAAGGTAAAGTTATTGCTCTTCCAAGTCTTGGCTTTGCCTGTACATTTTCCAACCAATTTCTTACGAAATCTGATTGCCCTGCCCGATTAATAATTTCTAGGGTTCGATTTAAATTTTCTCTAAAGGTCTCCTCGTCCAATGGAAAAGATTGTTGTTCTAAAAATCCCCACATCATTTGTAAATATATTCTGTCTTTTTTGATTAACAATTTCAAATCATATGTGACCCCCCATCGCCTTCTTAAGCAACCCACTACTTCGTCTACTTCCAAGGGAATTGGAGAAGAAAAGCTACCAGTATTCAATTCATTAGATTTAAAACTCATGTCAAAAGCCAGTCTTGGCAGAGATTAATAACCCTTTATGTGTCCATTCTGGTCTAGTATCTTTATATAGGTGAACGTCTGTAATGACACAAATGACAACTGCAGATGTGCCCTCAATGGGCAGAAGGCAGTTCATGAATCTGCTTACTTTTGGAACAGTTACAGGGGTTGCTTTAGGAGCGTTATATCCAGTAGCCCAATACTTCACCCCATATAGGGCTGGTGGTGGTGGTGGTGGAACAAATGCAAAAGATGAGTTGGGAAATAATGTAAGTGCAAGTGGTTGGCTATCAACCCATCCAGTTGGTGATAGAAGTTTGGTTCAAGGTCTTAAAGGTGATCCAACCTACCTAATAGTTGAAGGCGAGGATGCAATTACTAGTTACGGAATCAATGCTATTTGTACTCACCTTGGTTGTGTAGTGCCATGGAATAGCGGAGCAAATAAATATATGTGTCCATGTCATGGAAGTCAATACGATTCAACAGGAAAAGTTGTTAGAGGACCAGCCCCTCTATCTCTAGCCATAGCTCATGTCTCAATTGAGGATGATCAAGTTCTAGTAAGTCAGTGGACAGAAACTGATTTTCGAACTGGTACTGATCCTTGGTGGGGATGATAAATAAATGAAAAAAAACTTTTATACCATTTCTAAAACCATGAGTCGTTCATTAAAACTTATTCTCTTTTCAGTTTTTATTGGATTTTCAATATTTTTAATTCCTCAACCAACATGGGCCTACCCATTTTGGGCTCAACAAAAATTTGAAAATCCTAGAGAGGCAACTGGAAAAATTGTTTGTGCTAATTGTCATGTAGCTAGTATGCCAACAAGAGCTGAAGTGCCTCAGGCAGTTGCTGCTGATAGTGTTTTCAAAACAGTCGTAGAAATACCCTATAAAAAGGACCTACAAGAGATTGGAGCTGATGGAAGCAAAGTTCCTCTCCAAGTCGGAGCAGTTGTAATGCTTCCAGATGGATTTAAACTTGCACCTCAAGAAAGATGGACTGATGAAATAAAAGAAGAGACACAAGGTGTTTACTTCACCCAATACAGCGAGGAACAAGAAAATATTATTTTAGTAGGTCCTTTACCTGGGGATCAAAATAGAGAGATTGTCTTCCCTGTATTATCACCTGATCCAAGAAAAGACAGCAATTATAATTTTGGAAAGTATTCAATTCATATAGGGGGTAATAGAGGTAGAGGTCAAGTTTATCCAACTGGTGAGAAGAGCAATAACAATTTGTTTACTGCAACAAATTCAGGGACAATAACTTCAATAGAAACTAACGAAGATGGAACACAAATAATTAATCTAAACAATGAAGAAGGAGAAAGTTTTACTGAAAATCTACCTGCAGGGACTTCATTATTAATAAAAGAAGGCGACACTATTGAGAAAGGCGCAAAATTAACTGAAGATCCAAATGTTGGAGGTTTTGGTCAACTTGACAAAGAGATAGTTTTACAAAGTAAAGCAAGAGTTATTGGAATGATAATTTTCTTTATAGGAGTTGGCTTATCCCAGATAATGCTAGTTCTTAAAAAGAAACAAGTAGAAAAAGTTCAAGCTGCTGAAGGAATGTAAATTCAACTAGTTAATGGAACATATTTTTTTAGCGCTTAGATCACCTGGGCCTGAGTTGTTTCAACTGGGCCCTTTTTCTTTAAGGTGGTATGGATTGCTAATAGCTATTTCAGTTTTAGTAGGTCTAACTTTATCAAGTGAGTTGGCCTCAAAAAAAGGATTAAAAAAAAGCCTTATTAATGATTTACTTCCTATTTTAGTTTTGGCATCTGTAATTGGTGCAAGAATTTATTATGTTGCATTTGAATGGAGAAATTACACTGGCAAAAACTTCTGGAGTTCAATTAATTTCCTGAACTTAAATATTCCTATTCCCAGTGCGCTAGAAATCTGGGGAGGAGGAATTGCAATTCATGGGGCACTGATAATGGGTACATTGTCCATTATATTTTTTTGCCGCTGGAGACAAGAACCTTTTTGGGATGTTATTGATGTTTTGGTCCCCTCAGTTGCATTAGGCCAAGCAATAGGTAGATGGGGAAATTTCTTTAATAATGAAGCTTTTGGGATACCTACAAATTTACCTTGGAAATTATTTATACCTTATAGATTTAGGCCAGAAATCTTCTCAACACAAGATTATTTTCACCCTACCTTTCTTTATGAATCAGTATGGAATATTTTTGTTTTTGGCACACTGATTTTTCTTTTTAGAAAGGCAAATAAAAAAGAACTTAAGCTTCCACCTGGTAGCTTAAGTTGCTTGTATTTAATCACTTACAGCTTAGGCAGGTTTTGGATAGAAGGCTTAAGAACTGATCCTCTCTGCTTGGTTGGGGTTCCACCTTTTTGTGAGGGAGGACTAAGAATCGCACAATTGATTAGCTTATTTTTAATTAGTGCAGGTTTATTAGGAATATGGAGAATTTATGTTTCTAAAAAAGCGCTCCCAGATCCTTCCTCAATTAATGGGAGAAATCAATGAATCCGATTTCAATTGTTGGCGCAGGTCCAGGCGCTTTAGACTTAATGACAATAAGAGCTCAACAAAGACTTAAATCAGCAGATGTTCTTGTTTGGACAGACTCTCTCATTCCTATACAAATAACAAAACTTGTTAAAGATGATTGTGAAAAGATAAAGACAAGTTCATTAACACTAGAAGAAATACTTTTAATCTTAATTAAAAAGCATAAGGAAGGTAAAAAAATTGTTCGTCTCCATGATGGTGATCCTTGCTTATATGGAGCCATATCAGAACAAATATGCAGATTAAATGAGGAAGGGATTGAGGTAGAAGTAGTACCGGGAGTAAGCGCATATCAAGCAACAGCAGCAACTTTAGGATTCGAACTAACAGTTCCAGATTTAACCCAAACAATAATACTAAGCAGAGCTGATGGTAGGACAGGAAAACCAGAGAGGGAGAGCCTTCAAAAGCTAGCATCTATTCAATCTTCTTTATGTCTCTACCTAAGTGCAAGACATGTGGAAGAAGTGCAATCCATACTTATAAAGTATTATCCTGCGAACACCCCTGTAGCAATTGCATATAGAGTAACTTGGCCAGACGAATGGATAAAAGTCATACCTTTGACTGAGATGGCAAAAATATCTCAAGAACAAAATTTGATCAGAACAACTTTATATATAATCAGTCCAACTCTAAAGATCGGTAATAATAGATCAAAGCTTTATAATCCTACTCATTCACATTTATTTAGGTCGAGTTAAAGATAAAAACTAAGGATTGTATTTTAACAATGACTAGAGCTAGAGATAAATTATCTTTTAGAGACAAACGACTTTACAAAGCCTTTAGAATAATCTAAATACCCAAAAGGTTTTTAATTGGAAAAAAGTGAAGAAAGAAAAAGCGGTAGTTCTCATGTCGCAAATAAAAAATCCTCATTACGAACTGTTGGTGAGTTTCTCAGAGAAGCCCGACAAGGTAGAAATCTTTCAGTAGAGGATCTATCTTCCTCACTTAGAATTGGGAAAGAACAATTGATTGCACTTGAGTCAGGGGACGAAAGCGCACTTCCTGAAAAAGTTTTTATTAGAGCAATGGTTCGAAGAATTGCCGAGAAATTAAACTTAGATACAAGTTTTATTCTTGAAGAACTTAATGAAAAGAAAAAAAATGAACCTAAACCTAGCCCTGTGATTAAGAAGAAAAATACTAGAAAAAACAAAAACTTCAATCCATTTATCATTGTAATTTTATCGGGTGCTTTAGGATTATTTACTTCAATTATGCTGTTAAAATATATTCAAAAAGGACAAAATGATTCCCTTAATCCTCAGCGAAGTGATATCTTTTTATTAGACAAAAAGATATCTTCTTAAAGTATATTTATATCAACATCCATAATCTTTTTAACAAGTAAAATTGCCTTAGTTAAGCTCCATTTCTCAAGATCTAAATTTTGGCCTAAGTTATAAGGAATCAGCTCTATATTAACTTTCTTGTTATTAGCTTCAATAACTATTTTG
>QCND01000050.1 GCA_003213355.1 Prochlorococcus sp. AG-424-E20 | reverse complement strand
CAATTGGAGAATCAGATTTGCTAGCAAAAGCATTTAATTTCATCAAAGAAAATAACCTTTCCACAAATAAATTCGAAGAGCAATACAATAAAAGTAAGGTCATCTCGGAAAAGTTAAATACAATATATTTAGATAAAATGCCCTATAATTATATTCTAGCAGGACATATATGTAAGTATATTTCTCATTCTAAAATTATTTTATGCTCTCGCCATCCTCTAGCCAATATATTGTCACTTCATCGGGCTCATTTCAACAAAGGGAATACTTATGCAACATGTATTAAAAGTTCAGCAAACTTAATTATACATCATAAACAATTAATGAATAAGTATAAAAAATTATATCCAAATTTAATATATGAAATTAACTATGAAAAACTAGTTAAAAATAAAGAACAAACAATTAAAAGTTTAATAAAGTGGTTAGGATTAGATTGGAAAGAATCATATCTACATCATGAGAATCAAAATAGAGAAATTTATACAGCAAGTATTATCCAAGCTAGATCTTCAATAAATACAAATTCTCTAGAAATTTGGAAAGAATATACTGACCTTTTACAGCCCGTAATATCTTTATTCGAAGAGTCAGGCGTTTTTAATCATTTACCTTTGAAATAATCATAAACTTGATAAACCTTATTACCCAATTGATCCACAGAGCCTGGAAGGGCTCCTTATTAATTACTATCACTTGAGTCTTAGAATCTCATGAAACTAATAAATTCAGCCTAAGTGCAAAATACTAGATAAAAATGAGCAAAATTTTAAATGCAAAATCCAATAATTCTCCTCAAAAACAATTCTCAAGCTTATGAAAAAATAAAAAAGCCATCAAGAAAAAGATTTTTATTACAAAATTATCAATCAGATTTATAAAGATAAAATTAAAGAATTAGATATTTTATGTATTGAGTGGAACTTATTAATTACGTAAAGTCAATTGAAAGAAAAAAAATGTACATCATGTTACATTACTCAAAAATCTATATGTAAATTCAAGAAAGTATCTCATTACATAGAAAGCTAATTTAGATTCGACTTCTACATCCAGTAATGCGAACTCTGACCTATAGAGGAAATAAATACACCTCAACAAAGATTGAAACTTCAAAATTCAAAACATTTGATTCATCAATGGTGCCAATGATTTGGAGAGGAATAAAATATAGACAATAGTTTTTAAAAAATTCAATTTATTATTACTTTAAAAAGAAAATCTTATAGGCTCATATATAATTAGTCTATAAGATTTTTATGTTTTTTAATCATATTTATATCAAAGATATTTCATTCTTAAACTCTGCCGGATCACCCAATTGATCCATGGAGCTTGGAAGGGCTCCTTTTTAATTACTTTAGCAAGAGCTAAAAAGTCAATTTTTTCAACGCTATGATTCAAAGCAATAGAATAAGAAAAAATTAAATGGACAAAGGATAAATGCTATCTATTCATAAATAAAGAAATTAAAATTAACTTTAAGAGGCTATATAAAAAGCGGAGAGGATATAGTTTTATCAGCTATTAAATAAATTCATATGTACAGGTTTATCTGATACTTCTTCAATACAATAATTTTTAATAAGTAATTAAATTTATAATGAACATTCTGATAATATTTTTTATAAATAATTAATTCCATGCATCTATCTTTTTTTGCTTTAGCTTCGTCAGAATGGGGCATTGCTAGGTTTACAACCGACTCTTTCGCTTTAATCGCATTAAGTGTATTGATTAGCCTTCCTATTCAGTTACTAAAGGATAAAGTAGTGTTCAAAAATATATGGACAACTGGTAACGCTCTCTCAAAGAGATAAACGATAAAGTATCGTTGACTTTATCGTTTATCTATAAATTAAAACTAGGTATTAAATAGCAAATAGATTTTTTAAATACAATTAAGACATTTTTTCAAATAAATCCTTGTGATAGTCAACAACATTTTGACAGCTTATAACGGGAGTAATTTCCATATCCAAACCAAACTGAGCTCTCCATGGGGCAAAATGTTGAAAAAGCTCCTTATCGCCATTTGCATTACAGAGAATCACGACACGACCCTCTCCAGGAGCATGAACACGAAATAGCATTTCAAATCCATCAAATTTGTCTTGTTTAGACATCTCGCCATTTTCCCAAAATTCTATAAACTGCTTATAAGCAGCAATTTGATTATCAGTATCAGTGAACTGGCAATCAACCAAATAGAGTTGCATTAGTCGTAAATTAAAAGTAAATTTTAGCTGGAAAAACAAAATAAATTGTTGATATATCTATCATTCAACAAATGATGTTGTAAAAAGAAGACAAACGAAAAAACGTTTAGGAATAACTTTCAAATCAAACAATAATGGTGCTCAATCATCTAAAGATTTATCAAGGAGAATTGAAAAAACCATTTGAGCTTAAAAATAAACACATAAGAATCAAAGGTCCTACACCAAATACAAAGAGGACAATTTTTGCAGTTCTAGGTGTTGTCTTTTTCTCCTCATTTGCCTGAATTATTTTAGAAGTCAACTTTTTTTTAGATTTTTGTCTAGACATCTTGAAAATAGACTTAGATAACTACAATAGCAATAAAAAATTATTAGTGAAACTATTTTAGAAAAAGTAGTTCCAATGAATCATGAAATAAATTCTTAGAATCCAAGTAATACTAAAATGAAAGAATATAATGTATTTAATTAATGAATAATTTTATAACATCAATTGCAATATAAATTTATAGCTTAGTAATAGAGATTAATCGATTTCTTGAATAATTTTTTCTATTGTTCTAGCAGTATCCAACCAATTAAAAGATTCAGCTCGAGATGGGCCTTCTTGAAGAGCTTTTTCAAAGCATTTTTTATCATTTATGACTGCATTCATCGCAAAAGCTATTGATTGAATGTTGAATGGATTAATAAAATAACCATAATCTCCCATCACTTCACGAAGCGCTCCTCTATCAGAAGCGATGACAGGGGTTCCACAGGCCATTGCTTCAAGTGCTGGAAGGCCAAATCCTTCCCAAAGACTCGCAATTATAAGTGCGTGACATTCGTTTAATAATGATAATTTTTCATCATCATCAATCCAACCTTTCCATACGCACAAATGTCTAATATTCATTTTATCAATTAGTTTGATAAGAATTGGTGTATGCCTTTTATCAAAAGGACCTACAAAAATAAGCTTATAATCTTTAATCTTGGAATATGCAAATGCTTTGATAACCCTTCGTAAATTTTTATGTGGATTATGTCTACCAATAATAAGAAAGAATTTTTTTCGAACTTTTTTGGTTGGATAATATTTTTTATTATTAAATCCTAACTTAATAGGAAATAATTTATGCATAGGAACCTTATAAAACCTATTCAAATCATTAGCAGTAGAAATAGAATTACATAGAATTAACTTTGATTGTTTTAAAATCAAAGGAATATAAATTAAATGATATAAAGTTAAAAATGATAACGAAGGATACCTAATTGGTATCAAATCATGAGCCAAGACAATAGATTTAATATTAGAAAATAATGGCGCTTCCAACAATGGTGATAGAAAATATTCAGCATTTAAATTATTCATTAATTTAGGGACAGCATTTTGAAGCCAATGCAATCGTCTAAAATGGCTTTTCAAGCCTGTACCTGGAGATAAGTTATCAGGAATATAAATATCACCTTTTATACCTATATCTTTTGGAATAAGTGTAGTTATTTTATGGGCCGATAAAGAATATAGTAAATCCTTAGAAACAACTCCAATTCCTGTATTTTTTTTTGTTATGTAGCTCCCATTAAAAACTATAGAAGCCATGGTTATAATATTCGCATAGAAATCTATCTTAGATAATAGTCAGTCAAATGTTGAGAGCAAACTTTTTTAAATTTTTTAAATATAACAAGAATAGTAGTCATGAAATTGTGCAATATAATTCAAATAAAAATTTTTCCGTACAAGAACAAATCAAAACTAGCATTATAGAGATAGATCAAAAAATATTAGAAATTAGCAAAAGTCTAGTTGAAGCACAGGTTGTAAAATTACGTTCTACATTTTCAAAGTCGAATAATTTTTTAGAACAAATTGGAAAGAATGTATACAAGACAAAAATCGAGGACTCAATTAATTGGCACCAAAAACAACTTAAAGAGTTATATATTAAGCGTAGAGAGTTAGAAATCAACCTAGAAAAACTTAAAGGCATCTTTTGGTTAAATCGAATCAAAAGACTTCTGAGAATTATATTAATAGGATTTTTTATCTTTTCAACTCTATTTATCTTTTTGTCTGGTTTTATGATTATTATTTATTTAATGCCATTAATTATATTAATCTTATTCGGATATTTTGTATCTAAAAAAAGATATTAATCCATATTTCAATATCAATCAAGCTTAAATAATATGCAAATTAAAATAAATTTAATAATCTCTGAAGAATACCTTTTCATGATTTTCTTTATGAATTTCGTAGCATTGGCGTAATCAACTCATAACCAAACACCCAAGGAACTGGCTGAATAAGCATAAATAATTTCTCAAAAGTAAGTAATTTTATAAAATGATCGGCACAAGCAAAACATATCATCTATTAATGCGCCTGCTGAAGGCTCTCCCAGTTAGAAGAAGAAGTTCGCTGTTGAAATTAATTCCTTTAGCTGCCTTTACTGGTTTAGTCGATGTGATTGTAGTTGGCATTGTTTCTAGATTATTTACTGTTTTTATAGGCCAGCCTAATCAACCTCCCTTACCATTTCAAAATTTCATACCTGAAGACCCAAAAACAAAAGTTATCAGTCTAGTGGTCATATACATAGCAATGAATTGGCTAGCATCATTTTCGAAATTATTTCTTAAAGCAGCACAAGAAAGACTTCGAGTAGCAGTTTGGAAGGACTTATCAGAACTAGCTCAGAAAAAATTATTATCTCAATCATATGAATTCTTCTTAAACAAGAAAAAATCTGACTTATCATCAAAAGTTTTAATCAACATTTCTAGAGTCTCAGAATTCCTAGTCAAACCAATCCTTCAGATTTCTAGTGGGTTATGTGTGATAACTTTTATATGCATTGCTGTTCTTTTTATAGCAAAATCTATAGCTCTTTATTTAATAATAAGTCTCTTAATATTTTATATATTTATCTCATCATTTGTAACACCTTTTATAAGGTTTTCTTCTCGTCAAAGAATCAAATTAGAAAAAGAAACAAATAATATACTCACAGAATCAATGCGCACAATTATAGATGTTCACCTTACTAGCTCAGAACCTTACTTTGAAAAAAGATATCAATTAGCAAGCAAAAACTCTTTTCCTTTCATGTGGAAAGCCGAGGTTTTACCTGAATTACCTAGGTCATTAATAGAGCCGTTTGGTATCACGTTGATTTTTGCTATTGGTCTTTTCCCATACATCACTGGGACAAACGATTCAATACTTATTGAGATAGTTCCATTCTTAGCAACAGTTGCAGTAGCTGCATTAAAACTAACTCCGCCATTACAAGATTCATTTAGAGCATTAACTTCAATGCGAGCATCAATACCTGATTTAGAGGAGATACTAAAGTTGATAGAACTTCCTTCTTCTAGGCTAACTAAAAGATCCATAGGCGTTCCGACAAAAGAAGGAATTGAGCCTAGAAACAACATAAAACTTGAGAAATTGAGTTATATGTATCCCAACAGCAACGAATACACTTTAAAGGGTATTAACCTTACTATTCCTATTGGTTCACGAATAGCGTTTGTAGGAGAAACTGGAAGTGGAAAAACCACTACCGCAAATCAATTACTATGTCTTCTTAGACCAACAGACGGACATTTACTATTGGATGGAGTTGCAGTTACTGATACAGAAGTGCCTGCTTGGCAGGATTGTTGCTCTTACGTTCCCCAATCAATTACCTTATTAAATAGCAATATTATTCAAAATATTGCCTATGGTTTAGATGAAAAAATTATTGATCATGGAAGGGTCTGGGATGCGCTTAGGGCAGCTCAATTAGCAGATTTGGTATCAGAAATGCCAATGGGGTTACATTCCTCAGTTGGTGATAATGGCATCAGATTATCTGGTGGACAAAGACAAAGACTTGCCATAGCGAGAGCTTTTTATAGGCAATCAAAATTATTAGTTTTAGATGAAGCAACTAGTGCCCTAGATAACCGAACAGAAGCTGAGGTAATGAATGCAATAGAAATAATTGGTAGACGTTGCACAATAGTCACGATTGCCCACAGATTATCTACAATCGAAAGATCAGATTGTATATATGAATTTAAAGATGGAGAAATAGTTGCCTTTGGAAATTACCAACAATTACTAAAGCAATCTAAAACTTTTTTTAATATGGTAGAAATAGCAAAAAAAACATATGAATCTAATATTTAATTCATAAAAAGCTTTAAACTAAAATCAAATTTTAATAAAGCATTTTAAAATCAATCAATTCTTGCGCTGATAGATAAATGATGATCGCTGTTCCAATAATTGATCCAAGCAATCCTCCGATTAAACCAAAAAATAATGTACTTAGATTTTTCCCATCGGTAGTAGGAGTTTGAGTGGTTACAGAAAGTTTATCAACTACTTTTAAGCGCTCAGTGGCAGGTCTTCGACTCGTTTGTTGATGTCTGACAAGTGCTTCGAAATCTGGCATTGAATTTGTTGAGCAATGGAACAATAGGCCGACCAACCTGACATTCGCCTGGGATCGGATCGACCTTTATCATCTACTGCATCAATGACAGCTGATCCTTGGTTTTCTGCTTTATCAAAAGCAGCTAATAAAGGGATCTCACCTTCTAATACAGTTAAATCAAATTTTTCTAAAGCTTCTCTTGCCTCATTTGCAATTCTCCTTTGGCGGAAGTCAACCTTAACTAATACAACTGCATGAGGAATATTTAACTGTTTTAATAAAGAGGCTAATTCGACGGTTAATTCAACCGATCTTGCTTTTGGGGCTGTAGGCAAAAGGACAAGGTCAGATCCAGCTGCCAGATGTTTCAATTCTTCTTCATCAGTACTTGCTTGTCCATCAGTAATAACAATTTCTGAGAATCTTGTTGCTTTAGCGGCTGCCTCTACAGGGACAATATTAAATTTAAGATTACCTCTTAAACCATAGGCAAGAGCCGATCGGTTTCTATCAGCATCAACTAAACAAACATTTTTCCCCTCAGAAGACCATACACTTGCAAGATGAATTGAGGTACAAGTTTTAGCTACTCCACCTTTTTGGCCACATACTGTTATGAACAAAGGAAGGGATTTACATCTAAAAATAATTTGCAGGTTCTCAATAAAAAGTCAAGTAGCAATTAGAAGAGTAATCAAGCAATACTAATAACAAACGACAAAGTTATAAGAAAAATCTATCTATATAAGCTAATTTTGTTTTTTTAAATACATTTTCATACAATAATTGGTAATTCACTCGTCAAAGGAAAATATTTATACTTGCATGATAATTATTCTAATGCATATTAACTATATAATTCCAAAAAAAATGTTGATTAAAAAAATCTTACTAAATACAAAAAGAAATCTTTTTAACGTTTTAAGTATTTTTCACAAACAAAAAGGAGAATTCTCAGATAGGGGTGAAAACCTCACATCTATACCTGGTATTGGAACAAAAAACTGTAATAATTTCTATGAAGCAGGATATATGACACCTGAATCAATTATTTCTGCTTCTGATGAAGAACTTTTAACCATACCAGGAGTTGGTATTAGCTTTGTTAAAAAGTTAAGAAAAACATTAGGCAGGATATAGTTGAAAGCGATAAATAAATGTGTAAATTATTTTGTATTTAAATATAAAAAGTCCATCAAAATTATATAAAGAATCTTTTACCAAGGCAAGATCTCGCCATTGGAATGCCAGAAGTTACCTGTATTTTCAAGTGTAAGTTCATCAATTCTTTGAATCAATCCTTTCACTGATTCTTGAGGTTGAATGCCATTGGAAGTAAATCCTGTCATTCGAGTACTAACCAAACCTGGATGTAAAATTCCAACCGAAATACCTCTAGGCATTAAATCAACTGATAAGGATTTACCAGCCATACATAAAGCAACTTTTGACATCCTATATCCATAGGAACCTCCAGAATTGTTATCCTCTATTGAACCCATACGACTACTTATTAAAGCTATTTTTGCAGATTTACTAAGCTTACTAAGCAAAGTATGTACACAACACAAAGGACTTAATGCATTTACCTCAAATTGATGAACGATACTTTGCGGATCTAAGTTAGAAAGAGAGTTAAATTCTGCAATTCCAGCATTTTGAATCAAAACATCTACGCTATTATCTTTTAACTTATCTCTCAGCTGAATAACAGAGTCCCCTGAAGTGATATCAACATTTGTCTCAACTCTTACTGACAAGGAATTCAATTCTGGAGAAGCCGATCTACACGTAGCTATCACGTCATCTCCTCTATCCTTCAATTGACGCACAAGTTCTAAACCAATGCCTCTATTGGATCCAGTAATTAAATAAGTAGTCAAAATAAACACCTAGCTTAGACAAGCCTAAAACAAATAAATCAAACTAAGGAAAATCACTCGAATTGATACAAAATAAGACTTTGAACCTAATAATAATTCTTAAATAGAGTAAGTATTCTCAATAATCTATTACTCATAGATAGAATCCGATAGATCTGCAAAAGGTCCTGAGAGAATATTTGGATCCGACAAAAAAGTAAATCTTGCTTTAGTCATTAGATCTCCAGATAGTCGAATACAACAAAAACTT
>QCND01000049.1 GCA_003213355.1 Prochlorococcus sp. AG-424-E20 | reverse complement strand
TAATATATATTTTATATGACTCACTTTTTAGACTATCTAAACTCAGAGAAAAGACCAATAATAGTCTTTGATGGTGCAACAGGCACGTCATTGCAAGATCAACAACTAACTGCAGATGATTATGGTGGTGCTTCTTTAGAAGGTTGTAATGAAAATCTTGTTTTAACCTCTGTCTCTAGTGTTGAGAAAGTACATCAATCATTCTTAGAGGCCGGTTGTGATGTAATTGAAACAAATACATTTGGTGCAACTTCTATTGTTCTAGATGAGTATGGAATTGGAAACAAAGCTTATGAGATCAATCTCAAAGCAGCACAAATAGCAAGGAATATTGCAAATAAATATCAAACAGCTGAAAAGCCAAGATTTGTTGCTGGTTCAATTGGTCCAACAACAAAGCTTCCAACTCTCGGTCATATCAGTTTTGATGAACTAAAAAGATCTTATCTTGAGCAAGCTAAAGCACTGATTGAGGGTGGGATTGATCTTTTTCTAATTGAAACTTGCCAAGATGTTTTACAAATAAAGGCAGCTCTGCAGAGCGTAAATGAAGCAATAGGTGATGGAATTAAAATCCCAGTAATGGTATCTGTAACCATGGAAACTACAGGTCAGATGCTTATTGGTAGCGATATTTCCTCCATAACAACAATTTTAGAGCCTTTTAATATTGATATTTTGGGCCTTAATTGTGCTACTGGCCCAGAAGAAATGAAAGATCATATTAAATACTTATCTGAGCATTCACCCTTTCACATAAGTTGTATTCCAAATGCTGGACTTCCTGAAAACGTAGGAGGTAAGGCTCATTATCGATTAACCCCAATGGAACTTAAGTTCCAACTTAGTCATTTTATTAATGATTTAGGCGTTCAATTAATTGGTGGTTGTTGTGGGACTAGGCCAGAACACATAAAACAACTTTCAGATTTATCGCTTGAGCTTTTATCATCAGATCGTAGATTGATTAACCTATCAAAGGAAAGATCTATAATTCCAGCTGCATCTTCAATTTATGAGTCAATTCCATATGAACAAGACAACTCATTTTTGATAGTTGGTGAAAGATTAAATGCAAGTGGTTCAAAAAAGGTAAGAGAACTTTTGAATATTGAGGACTGGGATGGTCTGGTTGGAATAGCAAAATCACAACTTAAGGAAAATGCGCATGTACTTGATGTAAATATTGATTTTGTTGGAAGAAATGGCATAGAAGATATGTCGAACTTGGTTAAAAGATTAGTTAATAATATCAATTTACCTTTGATGCTTGATTCAACGGATTATGAAAAAATGGAGAGTGGTTTAAAACATGCTGGCGGAAAATGTATTTTAAATTCCACTAACTACGAAGATGGACAAGATAGATTTCATAAAGTGATTGATCTAGCTAAAGAACATGGTTCAGCAGTTGTGATTGGAACAATTGATGAAGATGGAATGGCTAGATCTGCAGAAAAAAAAGCTGAAATAGCAACCAGGGCTTTTAAGGATGCTACAAATTCTGGGTTGAAACCCTATGAAATTTTTTATGATCCTTTAGCTTTGCCAATATCTACAGGACTTGAGGAAGATAGAAAGAATGGTTTTGAAACGATTAAAGCTATTAAGTTAATTAAAGATCGACATCCACAAGTACATTTAATCCTAGGCATTTCAAATGTAAGTTTTGGCCTATCATCTAGTGCGAGAGTTGTCCTTAATTCTATCTTTCTAAATGAAGCAATTAAGGCTGGATTAGATTCGGCAATTGTTTCACCATCCAAGATATTACCTTTAAATAAAATTAGTGAAGAAGAGATAAAAATATGTTTGGATCTTATTTATGACAAGAGAATCATAGATAATAATGTATGCACTTATGACCCCCTAACGACTCTAACTTCCTATTTTGATGACTCGAAAAAACTTCTAAATAATAGCTCAATTGATGAGGATATTAATTTAACTATAGAGGATAAGTTGAAGAATCATATTATTGATGGAGAAAAAACAAATCTAAATTCAAATCTTGATTTAGCATTAAATAAATATAAGCCTTTGATAATAATTAATGAATATTTACTAGATGGAATGAAAGTTGTTGGGGAATTATTTGGATCAGGTCAAATGCAATTACCTTTTGTACTTCAATCTGCAGAAACAATGAAATATGCAGTTTCATATTTAGAAGATTTTATGGATAAATCTGAGGTAAATCAATCAAAGGGTAAATTTATTATAGCTACGGTCAAAGGCGATGTTCACGATATAGGAAAAAATTTAGTAGATATTATTTTGTCGAATAATGGGTATGATGTTATTAATTTAGGAATTAAACAAGATGTCAATGCAATTATAAACGCACAAAAAGAACATCAGGCCGATTGCATTGCAATGAGTGGCCTACTTGTAAAATCGACTGCCTTTATGAAAGATAATCTTAAAGCTTTAAATGAGGAAGATATTGATGTACCTATTATTTTAGGTGGGGCTGCATTAACCCCTAAATTTGTTAACCAAGATTGCGCAAGTGTGTACAAGGGCAAGGTTATTTATGGGAGAGATGCCTTCACTGATTTGAAATTTATGGACGCATATATGAAAGCTAAATTAGCTAATAATTGGGATAACAAAACAGGTTTTTCCGAAGGAGCTCCTGAGGGGATAACTATTGGAACTTATAAAAGCTCTAATTCAGATCCAAAAGTAATAAAACAGGGTTTAGAGGTAAAAAAAGTTATCGACAATTCCAGATCAAAAGATATATCTTCAGTAAAATCTATTAAACCTCCATTTTTAGGGCCCAAGATCTTATTAGAAAAAGATATTGACTTATCTAATGTTTATAAATTCTTAGACCGTAATGCATTATTTGCTGGACAATGGCAAATGAAAAGATCCAAAGACATGTCGGCTTCAGATTATAAGGAATTTCTTAAGCAAAAGGCTGAGCCAAAATTAGATTATTGGATGAATAAAATCATAAATGAAAATCTTATCTCACCATCATTGGTATATGGATATTTTCCATGTGGGAGAGAAGGGAATTACTTAAATGTATATGACACTGATCATAAATCTCTTTTAGGAAAATTTCTATTACCCAGACAAAGATCTGGAAAGAGATATTGCATCGCTGATTTTTATAATGACTTAGTAGATAATTATCCTTCTGATTATTTACCTATGCAGGCAGTGACAATGGGAGAAAAAGCTAGTGATTACTCCCATAAATTATTTAGCGAAGACTCCTATTCTGATTATCTATTTTTCCATGGTTTAACTGTACAATTAGCTGAAGCCCTAGCAGAATATATACACTCAGTTATTAGAATAGAGTGTGGTTTTGAATATGAAGAACCAGATAATATAAAAGATATATTGGATCTAAAATATAGAGGTTGTAGATACTCATTTGGTTACCCAGCTTGCCCAGAAGTATCAGATTCTAGAAAGCAATTAGATTGGCTAGATGCAGGTAAAATTAATATATCTATGGACGAAAGTGATCAACTGCATCCAGAACAAAGTACTACTGCAATTGTTGCTTTACATCCAGTAGCTAAATACTTCGGTATTTAATTAATTGACTTAATTGTTTAAACTTTTAATTAATCTAAATATTATTTTCATCCATCGCCTCTAATACTTCTATTTGAAATTCTGCCATTGATTCTGAGTCACTTAAATCAATTCCTTCTCCAGCTGCATTTTGAGTTAACTCTTGAAAATGAAAAGCTCCTTCACCAGTGGCTAAAAATTCCATAGCAGAGCTTTCGCCGCTCTCTTGAAAAGCGTCACAAAGAGCCAAAAATGCTCCGTCTTCAGAAAAGTCCCAATCCATCGAGGACACATTACTGAAAGAGGTTTTAACTCCTTCCCCCCTGCTTACGTCAACCTAAACTGTCAAGATTTTTAAACTTTTTTGCAAAAGGATAAATTAAAAATCGTTTATTCTTGCTTCAGATCTATTCCAGCACAAGCGTTTCTATATGGTCATTGAACATAAAATATTTTTTCAGAATTAAATCAATTTTTAATGCTTGCCAACAAAAGAATTTGTTCGCATAAATAATTTTTTTATTCTTGAATAATTCAAAACCATACCCAAGACGCTAAATAGCCTGAATGACCGTTTAGAAGGGCTGTAGAGCATCCAATCAAATGAAGACAGGTATTTATGCCTTTCAGTCATTTGATGCTTCTCTGAGTTAGAAATAAAGAAAGATAAAAAATAATCTGCAAATTTTATTGAGATCAGATGCCTTGAAATTTAATTAGTTAATAAGTTTTGATTTGAGTTTTAACTTTTTAGGTACTTAAATCTATAATAATCATATTAATGAATAAGGTTTATTGAAGGTGAAGAGCGAATTAATATGGTCGAAAGCTCTTGAAACCAGCAGAAAAGCTATAGATTGTGAAGCTGTTATTCCATTAGAAACTTATAAATATAAATCTATTAAGAGATGTTTTGACTTTGAATTGAGGTTTCTAAAAAGAACCTTTCCAAAAAATTTAATTGACTATGGTCCAAAGGCAAATCCCTTTATTCCTTGGGATAGAAGACTTGAAGTTCAGGCAGTAAATGATAATTACACTTTAATTTTAAATAAATATCCTGTACAACTAGGGCATTTATTATTAATTAGTAATTATTGGAAACCACAAAATAGTTGGTTAAGTATCGACGATTTTGAAGCAATTTCAAAAGTTGATAACGATACAACAGGATTATGGTTTTTTAATAGCAGTAAGGATGCTGGAGCGAGCCAGCCTCATCGTCATTTTCAATTATTACGTAGGAATACATATGAAAATATTTGTCCTAGATATGATTGGTTTTGTTCTTTACTAAATAATAGTGAAGGTATTAACTCTGATATCAAACAAAGTATTTCAATTAAACCAAGAATGAGTAAATTAGATATAGATGCTCATGACTTATTTAATTCATACAAGTCAATGATTATTGAAATGGATTTAGGTAATATTAATAATGATGATAAACCATTAAAGCCATATAATCTTCTTATCACTGAAAAATGGATTTCACTAATTGTAAGATCAAAGGATAGGTCTCATGGTTTCGATATAAATGCACTTGGATTTGCAGGGTACTTTCTTGGAACAAAAAGATCAGATATTGATATGTTAATTAAATTTGGTCCAGAATCTATTTTAAAAGATGTAATTTAAACTATTAAAAATGTTTTTTAACTTTCTACAGTAGAAGGATTTGATTCAATTTGCTCCTCTAGCTTAGAAATAGAAGCTGATATTGCAGCAAGTTTCCTTTCATAATATTCTTTAATCGATATTAACATATGTAATTTTTTAGTTTGAAAGAACTTTTTTCTTTGGCTCCAATCTTGATTAGAATTACAGAAGTCCATATAGGTTAAATTAATTCAATTTACAATAGACATTAATTATAGCGAATGTGTATCAAGTGTGATTATTTAAATAAGATCAAAGATTTTATTTTTTTTTTATATTGATTCTCTTTATATAAATTCAAACGTATAGGAGTGTTGAGATTCAAAACCCTATTACTATAGTTTTAGTTTATGGCTTGATGTGGAAGAAGCAGAAGCAGAAGCGAAGAAGGTAAAAAGAATTTCAATTGACTTGCCAATTGAGTTAATAGAAGGTGTAGACCGTCTTCGTAAAGAGTGGGGACTAAGAAGTAGAGGACTTGTCTTTGCGAGGTTATTAGAAGTCATTTTATCAAATGACTTAGAGGAAGATTTAACTAACAATCAACAACTAGAGCTTAACCAAAGTGTTAAGACTGACTTAGTAACAAACAATTTTGATGAAATAGACAATAAGACTGAAGAAAAAGCAATTGTTATAGTTGGTGATAAGAATATTGAAATAAAGAATGTCTCAGTACTAGAAAATGATTTAGAAAATAACAGTAAAAATAAAAAAGATCAGATAACATCCGGCATTGAACTACCTGGGTTTATTAGGAAACAAGCTACTAATCTTAAGAGAAGTTTAAGCAAGGACAAGTCTATAAAAAATATGGAGGACACATCAATTACCACTATTAATATAAACGATTTATTAGAGGCTAAAAATGATGCAGTAAAACATTGGATATACCTTTACGGACAAAAACCCACAGACAATGTTCTTGAGGCATCAATGATTTGGCTAGCAAGAGATATATGGCCTAACGTCGATGGAACGGAAAACATTCCTTTCACATGGAATGCTGCATGTAAAATGTTGAATTCATATTGCAAGGATTGGCATAATGAAGATTTGACTTTTGATCAGGTAATCATATTAGCTGGAGCATTAGAAGACCCATTCTCTACTAGAAACCTAAAAAGTAGAATTCCTACTCTCATTCGAAGATTCGTTAATAAATTTAAGCGAAGCAATAATGTGACTTCTTTTCAAACACTTGAATCAACCATGACCGTCCATGGAGCACTTAAATTATTAGGTTTACCCACAAAGGCGGGCTCATCATTAACACTTTCTTTCATCAGGGAAGCATATAAAAATAAAGCATTATCTAACCATCCAGACGCTGGGGGCTCAAATGAATCAATGAGGAAGCTAAATGAAGCATATCAACTTTTAAAAGATCTATACAAAAACTGACGTCTAGCATGTCCCATGTAAGACTTGCCATGAGTCTTATTATGTGTCTAGAACGAGTCAAAGAAGATAATATATTTTTTCTTTTTGAAAGAATGTAATCTTTGTATAAAAATTGTGAGGAATTCGATTTTATTACTTGTTTAATCTTCGTCTTTGTTCAAACGAAATGACTATTACCATGTAAGCAACAAATTAAAATGCTTATTTATCCGTTCTTTTCAGCCTTTAACCAATAAGAAAACTCTAAAAAATATTAACTCTCAAAATTACAGTCCAATTTTTGTCCATTTTAATAATCGAGGCTTAGACACCATGCTGTAAAAGGGGTTAGAGGCTTGCATAACTGCTTTATAGACAGTTATGCAAAATACAAGCTGAAAACTTCTCTTGTCTTGTCAATTGCTATATATGTATGAAATAGATTTCCTTGACAAATATCGTCTTAATAGTCCAACATGAGTCTCATACTTAGTCCAATATTGTGTCCTATAAAAGATACTAGAGACTTTTGTTGAGATGTTTTTGCGATAGATATATAAAACAGTAAAAACGAGTGATTTCCATCAATGAATATTTTTAGCCATAGTAAAGACATCGATCTGCGAATAATGCTTTTTCTCGGTATGTATTTTTATAAAAAGGCAGTCTTATTAGTCTTGCGTTGGACTGATTCCTGGACTACTTATGAGACAACAATGATATTCCTGGGACTAACTTCTTAGTTCCGCTTTTATTTTTTCTTTAAGAGCATTTCTAATCTTTTCGTGTATTGGATTGATGTCTTCCTCTACTAATGTTTTTTTAGCATCTCTGTATCTGATTCGAAAAGCTTGGCTAATTGAATCCTCGGGCATTGAAGAGCCCTCGTAACGATCTATTAATTCTACTTTCTCTAATAGTGGCCTTCCAGTTTTTTTTATTAGACCAATGATTTCTAAAGAGCTATATTTTTTTGAATGTATGAGGGCAATATCTCTTTCCATATAAGGAACAGTGGGGTAATCCTTGTAAATTCTTGTCCAATTTGTTTTCCTTGAGGCAGCTTTTATCAATGAATCAAAATCAAGGTTAAATAAATAAGTTTCTTTAATTAGATCAAATTTCTCTGACTGCGAAGGATGAATTTGACCAAAGAAGCCGATACTTTTGCCTTCTACAAATAATTCTGAAGTTCGGCCTGGATGCATGAAATCTTTATCAGTAAGCTGCTTATCAAAAGTCTCAACTCCAAGAACATCAAGAGATTGCTTGAGTTTTCCTCTTGCTTCAAAATAATCTAACGATAGTTGTTTTGATGCTCCACCCCACTTGCTAAGTCGTTTACTACCAGTCAAGGCACCTGATAGCAGATTAGTTTCAACAAAACATTCTTTATCTTTTTTGTATGTCTTTGCTATTTCAAAGATCCAACAACCTTCAGCTCCAAAAGATACGTTTCTCTGGAGTATTTTAAGATGTTCATCCCATACAATTGTTCTTAATCTACTTGTCTCTGTTAGTAATGGATTTTTAATTAATACAGCATTATCATCAGTATTTTCTGGACCAACCAGTGAAGAAGTAACTACCTCTTGAAAACCATTATGGATGAAAGAATTTCGCAAACGTCTTTCGACTAATTTAGAGGGTGATAGTACTCCTGGCTCAAGAGGCTCTGGCATATTTGAATCAAAATTATCATATCCAATTAGCCTCGCTATCTCCTCTATTAAATCAATTTCTCTTGTTAAATCTGATGATCTATAAGGAGGGACTTGAACATTCCAACCGGAATCATTTGAAGTAAGTATGAGACCAAGTTTTGATAAGAGTGTCTCAATCTCATCTTCATTAAGATATCGAAGTTTAGTAGAATTATTATTTACAATATTACTATCTGAGCTACTTAATTTACCTAAGACGCTGTTGATTTTCTCCATTCTTAGATTAACACTAATACTTTTTTTCTTGAAATCAGTATTAACATAAGAGGATATATTGTCCCCACCTAACTGAACAGAAATTAGTTCACTAGCTCTTTTCGAAACTGCAGTAGTCATGTTTGACGATATTCCTTTTTCGTACCTACTACTTGCATCTGTCCTAAGACCTATTTCTCTACTACTATTTCTAATTGAAGTAGGAGTAAATACAGCAGCTTCTAACCAAATTCTTGTTGTTTTATCACTTACAGAACTATTATTTCCACCTATAATTCCTGCTATTGCTATTGGAATATCGTCGCATGTAATCAACTTTATTGTTGGATTTAACTTATATTCTTTTTTATCAAGTGCGACAAATAATTCACCTTCCTTACCATTCCTAATACCAAAATCATTTGGTATAACCTTTCTACCAATTAAATTATCTAATAGATCTGCATCAAAAGCATGTAAGGGTTGTCCCTGTTCAAGCATTAAATAATTTGTTATGTCTACAACAGGATTTATACAATTTTGTTTTAATGAACTTAATTTATTAAAAATGTTTTTATTTGTCTTTCTAGTATTGTCAATACTGTCTATATACGTGATTGAGTATATACAGTCTAATCCAATCGTTTCTTTATCACTTATTTTCGGTTCAAATATATTAAAGTCTTCATTGTAATTTAAAGTTGGTAATGTTAATTTTGAATTTGTTATTGTAGATATTTCCCTTGCTATACCTACCATTGACATACCATCAGGTCTATTAGCAGTAATAGCTAATTCAATTATGGTGTCATTCAAACAAA
>QCND01000048.1 GCA_003213355.1 Prochlorococcus sp. AG-424-E20 | reverse complement strand
ATCAGTTCTGGGTTTCTAAAGGCGAATAAACCTGACAAGACTTGACTAATGGATTTTCTCCAAACTCAAGTAATAACCATAAAAAAAGACCCCATTCAGGGGTCTTTGACTCTACTTAGGTGCTCTTGGTAGAGGGTCTGAGTGCCCTCGTCGGGACTTGAACCCGAGACCTCTCCCTTACCAAGGGAGTGCTCTACCGCTGAGCTACAAGGGCTTGTGGAAAGATGGGCCGGGTTGGATTTGAACCAACGTAGGCGTAGCCAGCGGATTTACAGTCCGCCCCCATTAACCACTCGGGCACCGACCCGATCCACCCACTGAGATTAACAGTAAATGGTGCCACTTTTCTCGAATTTGTTGGTCCTTTGTGGTTGGAATCGATACGATCATAAAAGTTGTTTAACTTATAAGGAAGATGGATCTTTTACTTATTAATGGTCCAAATTTAAATCTTGTTGGGAAAAGAGAACCATCTATATATGGTTCGCAAACTTTAGAAGACATTCAAGAAGAGTTATTGACTTTAGCTAGTGAACTTGATGCAAAGCTTAAATTCTTTCAGAGTAACTCAGAGGGCGAGATGATTGATTGCATTCAAAACAGTGTTGGTTCCATTGACGGAATATTGATTAATGCAGGCGCATATACACATACCTCGATTGCTCTTAGAGATGCTCTATTAGGAGTTGCTATTCCTTATGTGGAAGTACATTTAAGTAATATTTATTCTCGGGAAGAATTTCGCCATAAATCATTCCTTTCAGATAAAGCATTGGGTTTGGTTTGTGGCTTTGGAGCAAATAGTTATCAACTTGCTTTAAAAGGCATAGTTTCCTATTTAAATCGAGTCTGAAAAGTTTATGGATAATTCAACATCTCAAGTTGCAGGGCCATCAAAGATTCGTTGGCTAAAAAATAAAACTTCTGAAGATTGGATAGATCTTGCAATTTCTAACCCAATGGAAATTCTTTTGGATCATGCACATTGTGAAAGAAAGGCTGCTGGAGTAGCTCTGCAACTTATGTTTCGTTATGTCAGTGAACCTGGGCTTTCAGAGGTCCTAAGCCCATTAGCACGAGAGGAGCTTGAACATTTTGAGAGAGTTTTATCTATTTTAAATGCACGTGGAAAAAAACTTCAAAAATTAGCCTCACCTCCCTATGGAGCGACTCTGGCAAAAAATATTTGCAAAGATGAACCATTGCGAATGTTGGATAGCTTTCTAGTTGCAGGACTTATTGAGGCAAGAAGTCATGAAAGAATGAAATTATTGTCTATACACTCTCCTGATATAGAACTTCGAAATTTATACGCCGACTTACTAAAAAGCGAGGCTAGGCATTTTGGAATTTATTGGAAGTTGGCAGATGAACGCTTTGAACGAAATCTTCTTATTTCTAGGCTAGAAAAATTAGCCAAGGTTGAGTCTGATGCTTTATTGGAAATGCATCATCAGCCAAGGATGCATAGTTAATTATCTCTTTTAAGTAGACAGAAGTTATCCAAACAAATGAAAGTTTTGACTATTGCTGGCGTAGGACCAGGCGATCCTTCTTTATTAACTTTGGCAGCAGTTGAGGCCATTCAAGAATCAACAGTTGTTTCTTATCCAGTCTCCAATAGAGGAGGAGGTAGTCTTGCTGAAAAAATTGCTTCAAAATGGATAACCAAGGATAAAAAAAAGTTACCTTTACATTTTCCCATGGTTGACGATCAGAACACTTTAAAAAGTGCATGGCGGGTTGCTGGGAATGAATTAATGAAGATGGTTGACAAAGGTGAAAGAGTTGTTTTCCTTGCTCAAGGAGATATCTCGCTTTTTTCGACAGGTTCCTATCTTTCAAAGGAGTTAGAAAAATATCATCCAGAGTGCGTTGTTAAATTAATTCCAGGTGTGACGTCTTTTTCTGCCGCCGCCGCGAAAAGTAAATTACCACTTGCTTTTCAAGAGGAAGAATTACTTGTATTACCTGTGCCAGACTCATATGTCGAGCTAAAGGCAATTTTGTCTGATGCAGCGTCTAAGAAAAGGGTAGTTGTTTTGCTCAAGCTTGGTAAAAAATGGGAATGGGTCAAACTTTTGCTTGAAGAACTTGATCTAATAAAAGTATCTATATTCGCTGAAAGAATAGGATTTTCAGATCAACAAATTCTTAGGGCCTCTGATCTACCCTCAGGTACTAGGCCATATTTTTCTTTACTGTTGATTCGACAAACTTGGCCTTTGACAATGCCCTAAAACTTTTTAGTGGAATTTAATCAGTTCGTCTTCAAGTAGTTTGATTGCGTCGTTTGGAGTGCTTGCTCTAACTAATTTATGGCGAAGAGTAGACGCACCCTCAAAACCTCTACAAGTCCAATTCATATGTTTCCTCGCAATCATAAGCCCATGATTTCCTTTCTTTGAAACAAGTAATTTTAGGTGCTCTAAAGATAAGCTCACTTTCATCTTTGCGTCAGGTGGTTTAAAAGTTGTTTTGTTTTTAATTTCTTCATCAATTTGTCCAACCAGCCATGGGGCTCCCATACTTGCCCTTCCTATCATCACCCCATCGGCATTCGTGATTTTTAGGCACTCAATAGCATCTCGAGAGCTTTTAATATCACCATTAGCAATGACAGGTATATCTAATGACTTTTTGATTTTTGCAATAGCTTCCCAGTTTGCATGGCCAGAAAATCCTTGCCTTCTTGTTCGCCCATGAACAGTTATGAGTTGTGCCCCAGCCTCCTGTAACCCTAAAGCAAAAGATACTGGATCACTTGTCGTTTCACACCACCCCAACCTTATTTTTACTGTTACTGGAATTGATATGGCTTTTGAAACCTTTTTAACGATCAATTTTGCAAGTTCTGGTTCTTTTAATAGAGCACTTCCTCCTCCTTTTCTGGCGATTTTTTTTACTGGGCAACCCATATTGATATCTATAAGAAAGGCTCCAGATGATTCGGCTTTGATGGCAGCATCTATCATTGAATCTGGCCTATGGTCAAAAAGTTGAACACCAATTGGACCACTTTCTTCTGAAAGCTCAATTACCTTCTCTTCGCCATGCCCTGATTCAAGACTTTTAGCATTTACCATTTCGGTAAAAAGTAAAGCTTTTGGAGACCATCTACGAACAAAGTTCCTAAATATTTGATCGCTCACTCCTGCAAGTGGGGATTGAATAACCCGACACTCTATAGATCTAGGAGTCCCATTGCCTGACAAAAAAATCGGAGATAACTCTTTCATCTTTAGAGTAAAATTTGATTTATTTCAGTCATTACAAAAAGAGAAAGTTTGATTTGTTTCTCGGATTTCTGAAAATAAGCAAAAAATATTTATTGATGCTTTTAATGAAATTGGAACTTGAAGAAAAGCTATCAAAACCAGAAGTGTTGCTATTAAAAATGGTTTGTTAGTTGATGAATCCCTATTTTTTTTGGTCAATCTTTTTAGGGAAGTTTGATTTCTAAATTTCATTTTGGAATCGAACTCTTTGCTCATACTTGTAGTATGAAGAATTAATCTTAATTTTGACCTATAAAGGGTCAATAATCTTATGAAAGGTAGAGAAACTTGGCGCTACCAATAGTCGCAATAATTGGACGCCCAAATGTTGGCAAATCTACATTGGTGAATCGCTTATGTCAGAGCAGAGAAGCCATTGTTCATGATGAGCCGGGGGTAACGAGAGATCGAACTTATCAAGATGGATTCTGGAGGGATAGAGATTTTAAAGTTGTAGATACAGGAGGGCTGGTTTTTGATGACGATAGTGAGTTCCTCCCTGAAATTAGAGAGCAAGCTAATCTTGCGCTTGAAGAAGCAGTAGTTGCATTAGTAATTGTTGATGGCCAAGAGGGAATTACTACCGCTGATGAATCGATTGCGGAGTTTTTAAGGTCTCGTTCCTGCAAAACACTCGTGGTGGTTAATAAATGTGAATCTCCCGAACAAGGTTTAGCAATGGCAGCTGAATTTTGGAAGCTTGGTCTTGGGGAGCCCTATCCAATCTCTGCCATACATGGTTCAGGTACAGGGGATCTGCTTGATAATGTGGTCAATTTGTTTCCCTCTAAAGATTTAGATGAAGTTAGTGATGCTCCTGTTCAATTGTCAATTATTGGGAGACCAAACGTAGGCAAATCAAGTCTTCTTAATTCTATTTGTGGAGAGACAAGGGCAATTGTTAGTTCTATTAGAGGTACAACTCGAGATACGATTGATACTCGAATTACTCATCAGGGCAAGGAATGGAAATTAGTTGATACGGCGGGAATACGTAGACGTAGAAGTGTTAGCTATGGCCCAGAATTTTTTGGTATTAACCGCAGTTTTAAGGCAATAGAAAGAAGTGATGTCTGTGTTTTGGTTATAGATGCTTTGGATGGCGTTACAGAACAAGATCAAAGGCTTGCAGGTAGAATTGAGCAGGAAGGAAGAGCTTGTTTGATAGTCATTAATAAATGGGATGCTGTAGAAAAAGACAGTCACACAATGTCTGCAATGGAAAAAGACATTCGTTCAAAATTATATTTTCTCGATTGGGCCGAGATGATCTTTACATCAGCACTGACGGGACAAAGAGTAGAAGGTATTTTTTCATTAGCCACTTTGGCCGTTGATCAAAGTAGAAGAAGAGTCACTACATCAGTTGTTAATGAGGTGCTGACTGAGGCCTTAAAATGGAGAAGTCCTCCTACAACCAGAGGTGGAAAACAAGGACGTCTTTATTACGGTACTCAAGTAGCCATTAATCCTCCAAGTTTTACTCTTTTCGTAAATGAACCTAAATTGTTTGGGGAAACTTATCGAAGATATATTGAGAGACAAATTAGAGAGGGTCTTGGTTTTGAAGGTACACCTATAAAATTGTTTTGGAGAGGTAAGCAGCAACGCGATGTCGAAAAAGATTTGGCACGCCAACAGAAAGGGGTCCGAAATTAGAAATTATTTATGGATTGGCTAAAAAAGATTCCAATTGGTCAATATGTCTCTGGCAAATCTGGCTGGCTTCGTGGTATTGATCCTCGAATTAAACTCTCTTGGATCTTGTTGTTTTTGCTGACGCCTATTTTAGCTAATTCCCTTTGGAGGATTTCAACAGCTTTTGTTCTTTTGTTAATCACATTTCTTAGTTTCCTCCCTCCACGTATTTGGTGGCGATCTCTAGTATTTTTATTGGCTTTCTCTTTGGTTATTGGATCCTTGTCGATTGTTTTACCTGCTAGTCAATCATCCTTTGCATTGCCTATAAGAGCATCTGATGAAATACCAGGAGCAGTTGTTTTGACTCGATCATGGGAGATTTTCAGATTGGGTCCATTTAACTTCGGAGGGATTTCATTAGGACCATTAATTGTCGATCGCCGCTCTGCGGAATTAGGTATTAAAACTTCGACATTGATTTTTACTGTTATTCACAGTGTGAATTTGATGTTAATTACAACACCTCCTGAAGACCTTGTTTGGGCAATAAGGTGGTTTTTTTCACCTTTAACTCTATTGGGATTCCCTCTAGAGAAACTATCCTTTCAACTGCTTTTGGCTTTACGATTTTTACCCTTAGTTCAAGAGGAGCTCCAAAACCTCTTTCGCTCAATTGGTGTGAGGGCAATTGATTTTAAAAAATTGGGACTTAAAAGTTCGTTGAGTTTATTTGTGACTTTAGGGGAAAGACTTTTGTCAAATATCTTGCTTAGAGCAGAACAGGGGGCAGATTCATTAATGTCAAGGCAGGGGCTTTGGCTATCGTCAGAGCAACTACGACCAAGAATTGTTATTAATCGTAGATATTTGTGGATTAATATAAGTTCGATTTTTTTGCTTTTGATAGCTATTAGCTTACGTTGTATGTATGGTACTTCTTAATTAAAAAAATAAGATTTGAACGCTGAGCGCTATCTAAATCATCCAACTTTTGGAATGCTATATCTAGTGTCACCAGCAAGTAATGGTAGAGAGGTATATGCAACTTTATATGCACAAAAAATATTTTTTTTAGTTACTTTGCAACCACGGGGAGCAACTTTTGAAGTTATCCCATATATGGATGCTCGACATTATTCGGAAATGCATATAGCTAAATGTAGAAGAGAAAAATCCTCCGATATGGATGTTTGGCAAGAATTATTTAGTCAAACTTTCATGTAACTCTATTTGATTTGATTTTGACTGGCTCTAATGAATTTAAGATAATTAAAGACTCTATACCCCTTGGGGTAAATTTACTTGCTGTAAGCAAGGGGCATGAGCATGATTCGATACGTAAACTTTCTGGTTATGGTCAGTTGGATTTTGGAGAGAGTCGCTTGCAAGAGGCTATCCCAAAAAAAATCGATCTAAGTGATCTAAAGCAACTCAGATGGCATTTTGTTGGAACATTGCAGAAAAATAAAGTTAGAGGAGTTATTAAAGAATTTGACTTTATTCATTCTGTTGATTCATTGCCTTTGCTTGAACGAATTTCTAGAATTTCAAAAGAAGAGCAAAAATCTCCGAATATATTTTTACAAGTAAAATTTATAGATGATCCCAACAAGGGTGGATTTTTAAAACAAGATCTTTTAAAAAGTTGGTCTAATATTATTTCTTTGAAGAATATTAATTTGATTGGATTAATGACAATACCACCAATATTTCTTAATTCCTCTCAAAGAAAAGATTTATTTTGTGAATGTAGGAATTTTGCAAATCATTTGGGATTAAAGGATTGCTCAATGGGAATGAGTAACGATTGGCAAGAAGCTATTCAATATGGTGCTACTTGGATTCGATTAGGATCTCTTTTGTTTGGTAAACGTCAGAATTAGATAAATTGTCGAAGATATGAAAAAACTAATAAAAAAGCTTGCCCCTTAAGTTAAGGAACGTTATTTAAGTATATGGTTCATCCTTCATGTTGTTGAAGATGCATCGATTGTTGGCTTATCCAACTTTTTAACAAATCATCCCGAGAGGATTAACTGGTGTCGCTTATTTCCCGTCTTCGTGCTGTCGTCGCTGGCGATGACTTTCTTGATAGTGATTTTGATGAGCTCGATTACGAAACAAGTGGTGACTTTGAGAATTTCAATAGAGGCAACAAAGAAGGAAGTACAGAAATGGCACACATCTCTCAGACCAATCCTTTTGATGGAAGGAGTGGTTTTCCTTCCTCAAACGTTATCGGTATGCCTGGGATCTCAACAAATGATTCTGAAGTTAGCTTGATGGAACCTCGAAGCTTTGATGAAATGCCAAGAGTGATCCAAGCTTTGAGGGAGCGTAAAACAGTTATTTTAAATCTCACAATGATGGAGCCTGATCAGGCTCAAAGAGCAGTTGATTTTGTCGCAGGCGGAACGTTTGCTATTGATGGACATCAAGAAAGAGTCGGAGAAAGTATTTTCCTTTTCGCGCCTTCTTGCGTAACAGTAACTAATTCATTTCAAGAGGAAGCCTCGCCTTCAAATATGAGTAATAAAAGTAATGATTTGATTTCCAAGGAAACCTCTCCTGCGCCAGAGCCCGCTTGGGGGGAGACAGTCGCTACCGCTCTTTGAATGATTAAATAGATTGGAAATTTCTATTGGGATAATTGGCCTTGGCAGTATGGCAAAGGCGATTGTTTCTCCTCTGTTGGAGAGAGGTGAATACAATCCTCAAAATGTTTTAGGAGTTGTTGGTAGGAGCTCAAGTATTGCATCTGCCTTGAATGATCTTCCAAAGGAAGTAAAAGTTGTATCTAGCGAAGATTCTTTGTCTAAAGAAGTATGGAAGGCTCCTTTGAAAATATTGGCTGTAAAACCTCAACAATTCTGCAAAATCAAAGAATCTGTCTCATCATTTCAGTCGAATGATCAGTTTCCTAAACCGTTATTAATTTCAGTGTTAGCTGGAATAACACTAAAAAGTCTTAAGAAAGCTTTCCCTGGACACACATGTGTAAGAGCAGTTCCCAATACCCCTTCTCTTGTTGGTCAAGGACTTACTGGTTTGGCGTGGCCAGATGATACGACTTTTGATCAAAAGAAAGTTGTTAGAAAGATTTTTGAATCTATTAGTGAAATTTACGAGTTAGAGGAGCAAAAGCTTGATTCCTTTCTGGCTTTAACTTCTTCAGGACCTGCATATATAGCTTTAGTTGTTGAAGCAATGGCTGATGGAGCTGTTGCCGCAGGATTACCACGACACTTGTCCAATCAATTAGCTCACAAAACCCTTTCAGGTACTGCATCTCTATTGAGAGAAAAGAGTTTGCACCCTGCTGAACTAAAAGATATGGTTGCTTCTCCTGCAGGTACAACGATTAGTGCTCTTCGACACCTTGAACTTGCTGGGTTGAGATCCGCCTTAATTGAAGCAGTTGTTTTGGCAGCGCAGAAGAGTCGTCAATTGGCTGAGGAAGTTTCGAGTTAGATGAGCTAAGTACGTTTGCATAGAGAGTTTCAAGGGAGTCAATATTTTGTTGAAGTGTATATTTTTCTTCTACTCTTAAGCGTGCACGTCTACCTAGCTCGTGGGTAAGTACTGGCTGATCGCGCAAAACAGGTAAAAGAGTCCTTAATTGAGACGTTACCCCCTCAGTGTTGAGAATAATTCCTGCTCCATTTTCAAGCACTTCTCCATCTGCTCCAGCATCTGTCGCGATACATGCTGTTCCTGTTGCCATAGCTTCCAGTAAGGCAATAGATAATCCTTCTACAAGACTTGGAAGTAAAAAAACCTCAGCGATTTGCAGAAGAGCGACTCTTTTATTTTGATCGGCTTCGTATCCCCACCAAACCACATTATCTTCTTTATTAAAAATTGAATGATTTTCGAGTGTTGGCCTTAGTGGACCATCTCCCACTATTACTAGTCTACATCCTTTTGGCTGGACAAATCTCCACGCACGTAGTAGAGCTTCAACATTTTTTTCAGAAGCTATTCTGCCCATATAGATAAATATTCTCTCAGAACCAAGCTTTTTCCTTATTTCGAGTTGAAGTTCATTCTGTGAATTATTTGGTTTAAGCGTGTTCCATTTCTTTATGTCAATTCCATTAGGTATTACTTCTAGTCTGCTCTCTTTTACTCCTAGTTTTGCGAGAACCTCTGCTTGTAAATCTGAAAAAACAATTACTTTGTCATACTTAGCTAATGATGGAGCATAAAGTTGGTAGGTAAGTTGCTGTGTATTGGCAGTAAGATTTCTGAGCTTTGAATCGAAAGCTGGGTGAAAAGTTGCTATTAAAGGTAGATTAAGTTGATGACAAAGCTCAGGTAGTCGAAAATCCAATGGAGAAAGCGTAAGACTTGCATGAACTAAATCAGGCTTAAGTCTTGAGAGCGATTCTCTAAGCTCTCTTTGCGCATTTAAAG
>QCND01000047.1 GCA_003213355.1 Prochlorococcus sp. AG-424-E20 | reverse complement strand
AAATTTTTATATTTATATCAATAAAACTAATAGCTATAACGATCTATATATTTCCCTTTAGGAGTTTTCTCTGCACTTTCGTTTGAAGAAGTTACTTCATTTGTTAAGTCTTGATCATTATTAACCCCTATAGAACTCGATGCACCCTTATACAGATCGCCTAAATAATTAATGCAATCTTCATATTTTGTTGGATTTTGAACCACTTCTTCAACAATTAACGAAGCAGCTTGTTTTGGTGAAGTTTTGAATAAACCTTGTTTTTTATTCTTTATAAATTGATAGGCCGCTTCCCAGCTTGGTTCATGAGTGTTGCCCCCATTCCTCATAAAGCAATATATATCTGCTCCATTTGTGACTGCTGCATTCATTCTTAATCCTAAAGTGCTCCCGCAGACTAAACAAATTATTGAAATTGGTAAGAAGTTTCGCTTTATCTCTAATGACATGATTGTAAGAGAATTATCAAATTTAAATTATCTATTTTTCTTGCTTCTGTCTAGCGTTAGTTAGTATTAGTGTTTTGTTTTTTGCCTAATCTTTAAGATATAAAATATTGAATTCAAATTTTTACTTTTGATCTTGATTTTTTATATGACTTTAATATCTATTTTTTGATATAGTAATTTAACAATATTTTTTCTGCTTAAAAAAATAATAATAAATACAGTTCAAGTCAAAAAAAGGCATTTTTAAAAGAAGTTTGCTTTTTCTTTAGTAATGCATCTTTGTATGGTGAGGGAGGAGATTTGCAATGATGTGCTGGCTTGATTTTTGGAAGCACTTGATAAGGACAGAAGAGCTCCTGGGGTAAGAGCACAAGTGCTTAATCTGATTAAAACAATATAGTTATTTTATTGATCTCTTAATATTATTCGTTATTTAGTACTGAAATTGTTTTTGCAATTCCTTGGCCAACGGGGACGTTTAGTTTGCCCATTTTATCAAGAGTGCTTTCTAAAGCTGATATTACACTAATAATATCTCTATTATTGACAAATCCTAAATGTCCAATTCTAAAGATTTTTCCTTTTAAATGATCTTGACCTCCAGCAAGGAGTATGTCGAAGTCATTTTTTATTGCTTTTCTTATACTTTCAGCGTCGATATTCTCAGGCTTAACAGCTGTTATTGCTGGACTTCCAAAATTTTCTTTTGTAAATAAATTTAAACCCATTGCTTTTATTCCCTCTTGTGTTGCCTTTTGATGACGAGAATGACGAGTAAATATATTATTTAATCCTTCTTTTTGCATCATTGTTAGTGAGGCTTCTAATGCAAAGTATAAATTTATTGCAGGAGTAAAAGGATTGCTATTTTGATTAACTGTCTTTAAATATTGCTTTAAATCTAAATAAAACTTAGGTAAATTTGATTGATTATTTGCTTCCCAAGCTCTTTTGCTCATAGCAACAAAACTAAGGCCAGGTGGAATCATATAACCTTTTTGAGAGCCTGAAGCTATTACATCGATTCCCCATTCATCCATGGGGATGTTACACGCACCAAGACTTGTTACACAATCCGCAATTGTAATAGCTTTACTATGATTTTTAACTTCGTTATTAATCGATTTAAGATCATTAATAACTCCTGTTGAAGTTTCTGAATGAGTTAAAATAACCGCTTTAATTTTTTCGTTAGTGTCTTCTTCCAGCATCCTCTTAAATTGCTTTGGATCAAGAGGGGTGCCCCAATCAGCTTTTACAACTTTTACATCTAATCCATATGCTTTTGCTACTTTTACCCATCTTTCACCAAATTTTCCGTTATCACCGCAAATGACTTGATCACCTTTGCTTAATGTATTAATTATTCCTGCCTCCATTGCAGCTGTACCACTTCCTGTAATTGTTAGGACGTCTGCGTTGGTTTGGTGAAGCCATTTGAGTTGCTCAGTTGTTTTTTTTACAATTTCTTGAAAATCTCCACTTCTATGACCAATGGGGTGTTTACTCATAGAATTCAAAACATTTTCTGGTACCGGTGTTGGTCCAGGAATCATTAGATTGAGTTTGTCCTGCATTTACTTATTCAAATCTAGATTGATATCATTTTAAAAAATTATTTAGGGAATTTCCTTTATCGTCAGCTCTTCCAATGATTTGAATCAATTTACTCTTCCCGTTTGGGTCGTTGCGGCTGCAAAGTCAGCAACAAGCATTCTTATTGGCAATAAATTTAGGGATAAAGAGAGAATTGATTTACCAAATAACGAAGAATCGATTTCGGTACCTATTTCTTCTTCTGCTTTACTTGATAACGGTGAGAGATCTTTGGCAATAAGTCATTGTCAGTCTGGATTGCCTCTTGACATAACAAGAGGAGTAGAAATCTGGGCTTATATTCAATTAAGTAAAGGAAGTTTTCAATCTAAAAGGAAATTTCAAAATGGTTTTCCTGAGTGGCTTGATTTTCATGCCGGTTATGGAGTGGGTAAATTTCAATCATCCGGTCAGCCATGTATATCCCAGTTTGCAAGAGATTTGCTATGTATTAACCTTTACCCCCTTTTACCCAAAGGTAGTTCAATTAAAGTGGAGATTATTTTACCTGAAGGGAAAGATCGTGCATCAAAGACAAGCAATGAAGCCTTTGGGGTTGTAGATGGATTGTCCCTAATTGGGACCCAAGCTGAGGTTCAAATTAGTGCTTCTCCCGATCAGTTGAAAAACTGTAAAGAGATTTTGAAGCACAAATGCTCTGAGGCAACATTTGATGGATGTTTGACTTTTGTGATTGGCGAAAATGGAATGGATTTAGCGATGAAATATGGACTTCCTGCTAATCAAATTATTAAAACTGGAAATTGGTTAGGTCCTCTTCTTGTTGCTGCTGCTGAAAATGGAGTTAAGAAACTTTTATTATTTGGATATCATGGAAAACTAATAAAACTTTCTGGTGGCGTTTTTCATACACATCATCATTTAGCTGATGGAAGAATTGAAATTCTCACTTCACTTGCATTCAGAGAGGGTATCTCATTTGATTTGATTGAGTTAATAAGTAAATCAAACTCGGTGGAGAATGCTTTATTAACTCTTGAAGTAAGTAACCCTGAGGCTGTGTCTTTGATATGGAGCAGGATGGCTAAAGAAATTGAAATTAAAAGCAGAAGTTATGTGAATAGATACTTGTCTTCATCAATGGAAATAGGATCTGTTTTATTTGATCGTAAAAGACAACTTCGTTGGGCTGGTTTTGAAGGTTTAAAACAGATTAATTCTTTTGGGTTAATTCTTAAGTGATAGGCATATTCCTATTCTCTTAATTAGTCTATTTGATAAGAATGTTTCATAAGGATTCATCGGGTTGATATGGCTTCAAAGATTTCAGCTGAAAAACGTAATCCAGCAATCGTAATTCTCGATTTTGGGTCTCAATATTCAGAATTAATTGCGCGAAGGATTAGAGAGACAGAGGTTTACTCATTAGTTATGAGTTACACAACATCTGCTGACCAATTACGTTCTCTCAAGCCTAAGGGAATTATTTTAAGCGGAGGTCCTGGATCTGTTTATGAAGAAGGTGCTCCATATTGTGATCCAGAGATTTTTAATTTAGGAATTCCTGTTCTTGGTGTTTGTTATGGAATGCAATTAATGGTTCATGAGCTAGGAGGATCTGTAAAACCTGCTACTGGGAAAGCCGAATATGGAAAGGCCCCTTTAGAAGTTGATGATCCAACAGCGTTATTAACGAATGTTATTAGTGGATCAACAATGTGGATGAGTCATGGTGATTCAGTTCAGGAATTACCCAAGGGATTTGTCAGATTAGCTCATACTTCAAATACCTTAGAGGCAGCTATTGCTTTGCATGATAAGAGCTTTTATGGCGTGCAATTTCATCCCGAAGTTGTTCATTCCACTCATGGAATGGTTTTAATAAGAAATTTTGTATATCATATTTGTTCTTGTGAGCCGGATTGGACAACAAATTTATTTATAGATGAAGCTGTTGCTCAAGTACGACAACAGGTAGGCGATAAAAAAGTTTTATTGGCTCTATCTGGTGGTGTTGATTCATCAACTCTTGCATTTTTATTAAACAAAGCAATAGGACCTCAATTGACGTGCATGTTTATTGATCAAGGTTTTATGAGAAAAGGTGAGCCAGAATTTCTAATGTCTTTTTTTGATGAAAAGTTCAAAATTAATGTTCAATACATCAATGCCAGAGAAAGATTTATTTCACAATTAAAAGGAGTAACTGATCCTGAGCAAAAGCGTAAAATTATAGGTAGAGAATTTATTCGGGTTTTTGAAGAAGAGAGTCTTCGATTGGGTCCTTTTGATTACTTGGCTCAAGGTACGCTTTATCCAGATGTAATTGAAAGTTCTGGAACAAATATTGATCCAAAAACTGGCGAACGAATAGCTGTTAAAATTAAAAGTCATCATAATGTGGGAGGGTTGCCAAAAGATTTGCAATTTAAATTGGTAGAGCCTTTGAGACGTTTATTTAAAGACGAAGTTAGAAAAGTTGGTAAATCACTAGGATTGCCAGATGAGATTGTTCGAAGACATCCATTCCCAGGTCCAGGATTGGCTATAAGAATTTTAGGAGAGGTTACTCATGAGAAACTAAATTGTTTAAGAGATGCTGATTTAATTGTGAGAGAGGAGGTGAATAATGCTGGCTTGTATAACGAAATTTGGCAGGCTTTTGCGGTTTTGCTGCCTGTGTATTCAGTTGGAGTAATGGGAGATCAACGAACTTATGCGTGGCCTATTGTTGTTCGCTGTGTTTCTAGTGAGGATGGAATGACGGCTGATTGGTCTCGTTTACCGTATACAGTTTTAGAAAAAATTTCTAACCGGATCGTTAACGAAGTCGAAGGAGTCAATAGAATTGTTTTAGATATAACAAGTAAACCACCAGGAACTATTGAGTGGGAATAGTTTAGGGCAGTAAAAACTAGTGCACCACTCAAAAACCCACTTCCACACCACTTCCACACCGTATAATAAGGGGTGAAATCCCTGTCCACCACTCAATTTTTTCCACAGGCACTATTGAGTGGGAGTAGCGGAAACGTCTACTTTCTAGTGATAATTTGATTTTTATGGTTTCACGTAGGTTTCACGTGAGAAGAATGATGCTGATATAACTAGGGTTTTGATGGGTGGGTTTCACGTAGGTTTCACGTGGCACATTTTTACCGTCTCCATGAAGAAATCGTAGAAAGATTTTTTTCTCTACAAAATTAAATATTTTTTGTTCTGGAAGTTGTCAATTCTCCTTTTTAGAACACCAGAACTGATACATACCTGCGAAGGTATTGGAATGATTTTCTTCAAACTTTTCCCGGTTTTGTCAACTTTGCTTTTTCAACTAGATTAAATAGAAGACATAAATCCTGTAGCGGTGATATCTCTTATGGACGAGAATTGGAATTTTTTACTTTCTGAATTTCGTAGACTTGGCGGAATAGCAGATAATGTATGCCAAAAGGAAGGGGAATATGGGAGAGGTATTTTTTCTGTTGATCCAAGTCTGAAAGCGAGAATTTTTACTCCATCAAAATTACTGGTCAAAAAAGATGATATTTATTTAAAAGATAATAAGTTAAGAATTAAAAAAGATAAGGAATATAATCAGGAAATTAGAAATTTTTTTAATTTTTACCAAGATAACTTTTCATGGGGATCTGGAGGGAAAGAAACAACAGAATTATTTGAGAAGGAATTAAGTTTATTTAATTCAAATTTAAAGGAATTAATTAAAAAATATGCTTTAGTTGATTTAGAAGAAAGGCATCAAGGGAATTGGGAAAATGTTATTAAAAATCAATTCTTGAATGCTAGAGGAGTTAAATTTAGAAATAGTTCAGTTATTGCCCCTGTCTGGGAACTTGTAAACCATAAAGTAAAATCTTTGAATTTTATTATTAATAAGGAAGGAATAAGCACTCCAAATTATCCCACTTCAAACTGTGAGATAAGATTTGCATATAACGATATGAGTCCATTAAATCGTTTTTTTTCTTACGGTTTTTTTTCTGAAGAAACCATAGTATTTTCAATCCCTTTTTCAATGATTATTAATGATTTTGATATTCATATTTCTTGTAAGGGAAAGAGTCTTAAAGATGATTCTATGAAAATAGCAAGATCTGGCAATAAAATTATTTTAGAGGGTTTGCCTATCGCTGATGTTAATCATTCAAGGTTGCCATATGATTACTTTAATGAGATTACCAAGAGAATTGATGGTATTGATCTTACAAAAGATTTGTTATTAAGAATATTTGAATTAAATATATCAATCAGAAGAAAAATTCTTGATGAGTCTCAGTTAATAGACAACGAAGTCTCCAAGATGTTGACTAAAGTTATGCTTTATGAAATCAATCTAATTTCATCTCACGATTCAAACTATATGAACCAATAATTGACCATGATCTTAAAGACATCATTTTCTCTGAACATAATCTTGCTTCTTGTAATTTGCCCAGATTTCTCAATATGTTTCCTAAATTGTAATGAGCATCTGCGAAATCAGGTTTGAGTTCAATTGCTTTGCGGTATGAGATTTCTGCGTTTTGTAATTTGCCAAGGTTTTTTAATACATTTCCCAGGTTGTAATGCGCCTCTGCGAGATTAGGTTTAATTTCAGTTGCTTTGCGGTATGACAATTCTGCGTCTTGTAAGTTTCCTAGATCTTTTAATGTGTTTCCCAGATTGTAATGCGCCTCTGCGAGATTAGGTTTAATTTCAATTGCTTTGCGAGTAGATAATTCTGCGTCTTGTAACTTGCCAAGATCTTTTAATATTTTTCCAAGATTGGAGTGAGCATAAGCGAAATCTGGTTTAATTTCAATTGCTTTGCGTAATGATATTTCTGCTTCTTGTAATTTGCCAATACCTTGCAAAATTCCTGCATAATTAGAAAAAATTCTGTGATCATTACATTCTTGATTTATTAACTGTTGATAATATTTTGCTGCTTCTGAAATGTTTCCTTGTGAATGAAACTGAATTGCTTGATTAATTATTTGTTCTTGAGAAGGTTTATAAGGACTATTGGTATTAATAGAAATATTGGTTTTGATTTCATCTAAAGAAAAGGGAACTGGGAATGTTGTAATTTCATTCACTTTTTTCTTTACTTCTCCTTCTTGACTAGAACTATCCACCATCTCTTATCTTTTCTCTCTTTTGGTTATTCCGACTTTACTACTAATTTCAATCCTTATTAATTCTTTCTGAAATCATTTAATACTTATAGAGCAAGATTAACTAATATTTCCAGTGAACTTTCTACGATTATTCAGAAAATCAACTCATAGACTAGAACTAATGCTCTTCATTTCTGAACTTTGTCAGTTTGTCACGGGTTTGTCACAAGAAAATAATCTCTTGAGAACCCAGTTATATCCTCATTCTTTTTAGTAGGGACTATTGAGTGGGAGTAACGGAAACGTCTACTTTTTAGTGATAACTTGATTTGTATGGTTTCACGTAGGTTTCACGTGGCACACTTTTACCGTCTCCATGGAGAAATCGTAGATAGTTTGCTTTCTCTACACTTGGTAGTCTTATTTTGATTTCGAAGAACTTGTTGTTTATGTATGATTTCTCTACAGATAATAAAAATTTGTAGATCAACCAAACCCAGTCATTTCAGTAAAGAGTGCTTTGTTTTCCGCTGATTCAGAAAAACCTAAAAGAACTTCATAGCGAGTCTCCGCACCACTATTAAGTTGACCTAACCAATAATTCAATCCACCAGCATCTGCCTCACGATCAAGCACATTTTTATAGAGATTATTGACATAGGTTGAATCAGAAACGTTGTCTCCGTAACGCTCCTTGAATTCAGTAGAGACTAAGAATGATGACGCTACTGCTCGATCATCATTTTCTCCAGAACTATATTTACCGATCCAATACTTTAATCCATCAGGATCTGGAAGGCGTTTGAAAGAAGCGTTATATAAACGGAACATCTTTGCATCGTCTGTATTTAAACCCGTGACTTGATCAAACGTTCCTTTGATATCAATAATTGCACTGATTTCTTTAAAGGAACTTGTTGCCACTTCTCCTGTAAAAGTCAATAGAGGCAGACCTGTGATATCGTCATAACCAGAATTAGTTTTGATTTGATAAACCCCATTACCTTTGTTATAGAATTTGTAATCACTAAAGTTACCGCTATATGTTTTAACTACGTCTACTTTTGATTCTTCTACCGTTTGATCTGAGAATTGAATAAATTCAATATTAGAAAGAGTATCTGTTCCATCATTTGGACCTGTTCTTAGATCAGATATCTCTAATGAGTTAGAAGATCTATTAAATGAATACTCTGAAAATAAACCTCTATAAATCGATGTATCAATTCCGTTTTTTCCATCAAAAGTATCATTTCCAAAATGACCTACAAATGTATCTGTGTTTGAAGTTCCATCTTGAGAGTCATCAGTTATACCTTTAATGAAAAGATTCCCTTCTTTGAAGTCTAAGGTGTCTCCATAAGCAGTAACTACATACTCTAAGTTATAAATTTTTAAACCGCTGAAGCTAATATGATCTTGTATCTGTATTAAAGAATAATCACCATTAACAATATGCATATAATCAATTCCAGTTCCAAAATCAATGAATCCACTATTATTTAAAGATTCCAATGGTGCTTCCACAATATCGTTGCCACTTCCCATGTTTAAGGATGAACCTGGACCTCTTATACCAATAGAATCTCCTTTAATTACGTCATTACCGTTACCCATATCTATTACACCATTGATATAAATTGCCTCATCACCTGGACTGGGTAAGTCATTGCCAATTCCAGTTATGATGTCATCACCATCACCCATAAATAGATGTCCATCTTCTGGTACATAGAAGGTAGTGTGATCAGAATTAATTGAAGGTCCTGTAGATTTAATATGGTCGTTGCCTTCTCCAAGATTTAATAATTTTGTCCCTATATGCACAGTTTCACCAAAGAAATAATCATCTTTATTTGTCGGAACAATAATTTTCCCTTCATTAAAATAAATTTGTTCTTTTACTACGCCATCAACTAATACTTGCTCAGTTCCTAAAATAATAGAATTTTCTTCAGACATATATTCAAACTTTATATGATTAACTTTATATCTTAATTTATCAAATACTCTGTAATAACTGAACTATTAAAAGGCATGTATTTCTTTGCATCATTTATTTTTATTGAGATTCTAAAAACTAAAAACCTTTTTTAGAAGAAGTGTTTTTGCTTTATCACTTCACCGTGACTTCACCGTGCTATTATTAAAGAAATAAACCCTGTCTATGACTGCGTTTTGACACCCTATATGTGGTAGGAACTATTGAGTGGGAATAGTTTAGGGCATTAAAC
>QCND01000046.1 GCA_003213355.1 Prochlorococcus sp. AG-424-E20 | reverse complement strand
GTCATGGCCTAGATGATATTAGAAAGTTATATACAAGTGATCTCAGATTCTTAGAACAATTTTAAAGTTGGATATTTTTGAATTAAATTTTAATTGATTAAACAAATAATATTGACATTCAATTGCTAATATTGAGAAATAGTTTGTGAAGTATGATCGGTGCCCCGAGTAGGACTGATCGTTAATGACGGGAAAGAGCTTGCTGTTAAGACAGCAAAAACTTTTCAGAAGAAACTAGAAGATTCTGGTTTTGAGGTCGTGAGAGTAAGTAGTGCAGGCGGTTTATTAGGTTTTACTAATCCTGATCAATATATGAGTTCACAAGGATACAACTCATGTATTCCTGATGGTTTTGATTCTTCAATTTTGTTTGCCGTTGTATTGGGAGGGGATGGGACGGTCTTGTCTGCAGCAAGACAAACTGCACCATTGGGCATCCCCATACTCACTGTAAATACAGGACATTTAGGCTTTTTAGCTGAGGCATATCTTTCAGATGTAGATAAAATTTTCAAACATTTAGTTGCAAGGCAATGGAATATTGAGGAGAGAACAAGCCTAGTAGTGAGTGTTATGAGAGGTGATCAATGTAGATGGGAAGCTCTTTGCCTCAATGAAATGGCATTGCATAGAGAACCTATGACAAGTATGTGTCATTTTGAAATTTCCGTTGGTAGGCATGCTCCCGTCGATATTTCTGCTGATGGTGTAATCCTCTCTACTCCTACTGGTTCAACTGCTTATTCACTCAGTGCTGGGGGACCTGTAATTACTCCTGATTGTCCAGTTTTACAGCTTACGCCTGTATCTCCTCATTCATTAGCATCGAGAGCTCTTGTCTTTAGTAACGAAGAGCCAGTGACGGTTTTTCCTGCCACACCTGAAAGATTAATGATGGTAGTTGATGGTAGTGCAGGCTGTTATGTATGGCCAGAGGATAGAGTTTTAATTAGAAAAAGTGATCATCCAGTGAAGTTCATTAGACTTTCAGATCATGAGTTCTTTCAAGTACTAAGAAATAAATTAGGTTGGGGACTCCCTCACGTTGCGAAACCTGATAAAACATAGAAATTATTTAATTTCACCCCTCAAAATAAAAACAGGATTTAAAGGAGATAATCTTATATCTTCTCCAATACTTACACCTCTATACGATTGATGCTGACTAATAGATATCTTCTGGACTTTAGGCTTTAAAATCGACTCTAATTTTGATATGGATTTTAATGATATTAATGGTATTACTATTATACAAGTACTATTTATTAGCTTCAAAACTTCTTCAAGAATTAAATGTGAGTTTGAGCCGCCACCTCCGATAATAACTCTTTCTGGATTTGAAAGACAAGATGTTATTTTGTTTTGTTTGAATATATTTAATGCTTCATCCTCAATTATCAATGACGGCTTAACACCAAGCCTTCTGGCATTTTCCTCAATTATATTTTTACTTCCAATTCTTTTATCAATGGATACTAATTTTAGATTTGGAGATATCCTTAATGCTTCTAAACCTATACTCCCAACTCCACTTCCAATATCCCAAATTATTCCTTGTTTTGGGAGATTCAGTTCGGCAAGAATTTGAACCCTAACTTCTTTTTTTGTCATTAATCCAGGGCAGTCTGCATTTTGAAGAAAAACCGAATCAACAATTCCAAATAAAGGTAAATCTTTTGCTTGTAATAGCGGCTCTTCTTTTTTGAAAAGAATCACAAGATGCAATGGATCAAGATCAATGGGGAAATCATCAATAGAAGATATTTTAAGAATTCTCTCATTGAGATATCCAAGTCTTTCGAAAGTCCAAAATTCATATTTTTCCTGAAGTTCTGAGGAATCTAGTAATTGATAAACCTCCTTAGCGCCTCCTCTATTTGAGTCTGTTAAAACCACAAGTGAAGAAGGAAGCTTTTTAATTGCTTTTCCAAATTGAAGCGAGTCTCTTCCATGAAGACTGATCCATTGCGTATTTTGCCAAGGTTTGCCAAGTCTGGAAAAAGCGAGTTGGAAAGAGGTCGCAGCTGGCTCAAAATAAAGTTTTGATAAAGGAAAGTTTTGAATTAATAATCTACCAATTCCAAACCAAAGAGGATCACCACCAGAAAACACAATTGTTTTTTTCTTGTCCGTTTTTAATAGATCTATAAAATCATTTAGTTTGTCAGTTGCAATGAACTCGAACTTATGATTTTTTATATTTTTGTCCTTTAACCAAGTTTTGAATGAATCTAGAATTCTTTGTGGGCCAGTGATTCGTTCAGCTCTAAAAATTGGTTTTTTTTTAGCTTCAAAAAAACTTTCAACACTTGAAGTATCAATTCCTATTACGTGTATCTGCTTTGACTCATCAGGCATGGTTTGAATGAATGGGCGTAGAAAAATTTCTTTTTTATAGCTTTACTATTTTTTTGATGAAAATCAACTAAAACTTCAATAGTTAGTTTGAAAGTTTTGTGAATCTTAAAAAAAATGAAGCTGAGAAACCCTTAACCAGAAGATCCCGCCTGCATGAAATTTTGATAGCTCTGATTAAGCAACAAAAAGATTTAGAATTAATGGACGATAATGTCCAAGTCTTTGAAAGCCCTATTAATAATTCAGAAAAATATGATCCTTCTAAAATAGTTGAACGTAATCAACGTATCATTAAGAAATATCAGTCACTCGTACGCTCAGCAATTGCATTAGATGCACTACTTGAATCGGAAGATTACGATATTAGTGATGGAAGGATTTCGTAGTTCATTTCGTCTGATAATTTCTTGTCTTTTGATTTTTTGTTGTTTTTTTACTAGCGCTAATAAAAGTTATGCAGACTTTAAAGTCACTTCAAATGATCAGAAAAAAGAGATTAAAAGAAGCTTAGAGAGCCTCAAAGACTTGGATTACCAAACTTGGCAAATCATCGTCTATCCAAGTTCCAAAGAGTCCAAGAATTTAATTTTAAGAATTGTGGGTTATCCAGGCTCATTAAGGATTGATCATCCAACGAGTTTGAAGGTTAATTCAGGTAGAAAGACTTGGGATCTGAATGACATTACAAAAAACAGTAAAATCGATGTTGACGCCTTGAATGACTCTGCTGCCGAATTTGACCTAAGCACTTTAATTGCTGAGTTGGATAAAAATAGACCTTTGAGACTCAGCTTGCCAGGATTGATTAATGATTTACCAATACCGCCTTACTTAGTAAGTGAATGGAGATCATTGGCTGAAGAAAAATGATTAATTTGGCTGAGGATCAAAAAAAATGGGTGCCATGGATGAGACGCTCAATCCAACTGGCTTTATTAGCAGAAGGTAGGACAAGTCCAAACCCCTTAGTAGGATCTGTCGTTTTGGATTCGGATGGAAGACTTGTTGGAGAGGGATTTCATGCAGGCGCAGGGAATCCTCATGCTGAAATAGAAGCACTTGCGCAGGCGGGAAAGAAGTCGGTTGATGGAACAATCGTTGTAACTTTAGAACCCTGTTGTCATCAAGGCTTAACACCTCCCTGTACAGAAGCAATAATAAAAGCAGGTCTAAAAAAAGTTGTTGTTGGGATGGTCGATCCTGACCCAAGAGTTTCAGGTAATGGAATCTCAAGATTGAAAGACTCTGGAATTAAAGTTATAGAGGGGGTTTTGAGTCAAGAATGTGAATCAATTAATCGCGAATTTAGTTTTCGAGTTCGTCATGGACGTCCTTGGGGAATTCTTAAATGGGCAATGAGCTTAGATGGGAAAATTGGCTTGCCAAATGGTTGTAGTAAGTGGATTACAGATATTCCTGCGAGGCATTCGGTTCATAGAATTCGATCCAAGTGCGATGCAGTAATAGTTGGAGGAGGAACAGTTCGGGCAGATAATCCACTTTTAACTTCAAGGGGAAAATCAGATTTAGAGCCGTTAAGGGTGGTTTTTTCAAGAACTTTGAACTTGCCTCAATCTGCAAAACTTTGGGATACAAAAATCGCTAGAACAATAGTTGCTTATGGGCCAGAGGGTGATGAATCTTTCTTTTCTGATTTGCTAGATGGTCCAGAGAAATTGAGATTAAATTCGGATAATCCATCCGAATTGCTCTCCTCACTTGCGAAAAAAGGTTGCAATAAAATTCTTTGGGAATGCGGCCCCCAACTAGCTACAAGTGCAATTGAAGCAAATTGTGTTCAAGAATTGGTAGTTTTTGTAGCACCAAAACTCTTAGGAGGGATGTCTTCGATGAGTCCTTTGAACAATTTTGGATTTGAATCAATAAATTCTTCCTATAAATTGCAACATTCTTTTTTAGACCGAAAAGGAGAAGATCTTTGTTGGAGACTGCTTTTTTAGAGGGTTAATTTTTTAGAATTAGATATTCGTTCGGATCTCCCTCCAGTTAAACAAGTCGATTTGGGATGAAAATTGATTAACTTGGTATAAATTAAATTTTTGCTAATGCCAATACGACAGGACGAAAATCAGCCAAATAAACGCTTTGGAATAATTAATTTAGTTTTAATTGGTTTTGGAGCCCTTCTTCTTTTTAGTAGCTTTTTCCCAAGCCAAAATACACAAGTACCAAGAGTTCCTTACTCACTTTTCATAAATCAAGTTGATGATGGAGAAGTTAAACGTGCATACATAACTCAAGATCAGATTAGATACGAACTTTCTACAGCAGAAGAAGGAGCTCCATCTGTTCTTGCAACTACTCCGATTTTTGATATGGAGTTACCTCAAAGGCTCGAGAAAAAAGGCGTCGAGTTCGCAGCCGCACCTCCTAAGAAACCTAATATCTTTACTACAATTCTAAGCTGGGTTGTACCACCTCTGATTTTCATCCTTGTTCTTCAATTCTTTGCTCGAAGAAGCATGGGTGGTGGTGGAGCACAAGGAGCTCTCAGTTTTACCAAAAGCAAAGCTAAAGTTTATGTTCCAGATGATGAATCAAAAGTAACTTTTGACGATGTAGCAGGAGTTGATGAGGCAAAAGATGAACTTACTGAGATAGTTGATTTTCTTAAAAAACCTCAGAGATATACAGATATCGGCGCAAGAATACCGAAAGGAGTCCTCTTAGTTGGACCTCCAGGAACTGGTAAAACTCTTTTATCAAAAGCCGTAGCGGGTGAAGCAGAGGTTCCATTCTTTATTATTTCTGGTTCTGAATTTGTTGAATTATTTGTTGGTGCTGGTGCGGCTAGAGTCAGGGATTTATTTGAACAAGCCAAGAAAAAAGCGCCCTGCATAATATTTATTGATGAATTAGATGCTATTGGTAAAAGCAGATCTGGTTCAATGGGCGTAGTTGGAGGTAATGATGAAAGAGAGCAAACTCTTAATCAATTACTCACCGAGATGGATGGATTTTCTTCAACCGATAAGCCAGTAATTGTACTTGCCGCTACCAACCAACCTGAGGTTCTAGATGCAGCTTTATTGCGTCCAGGTAGGTTTGACAGACAAGTTCTTGTGGATAGACCTGACCTATCCGGTAGAAAAACAATTTTAGAAATTTATACAAAGAAAGTAAAACTCTCAGAAAAAATTGATCTTGATCGAATTGCTCAAGCTACTAGTGGATTTGCAGGGGCTGATTTAGCAAATATGGTCAATGAAGCTGCTCTTTTAGCCGCAAGAGCTTACCGACCAGAAGTTGAGCAGCAAGATTTGAATGAAGCTATTGAAAGAGTTGTTGCGGGTCTTGAGAAAAAAAGCAGAGTTTTGCAGGACGACGAGAAAAAAATAGTTGCTTATCACGAAGTTGGCCATGCAATAGTGGGACACTTAATGCCCGGTGGAAGCAAAGTGGCAAAAATTTCAATCGTACCTAGAGGTATGAGCGCTTTAGGTTATACTCTTCAACTTCCAACAGAGGAAAGATTTCTAAACTCCAAAGAGGAACTTCAAGGGCAAATCGCTACTCTTCTTGGTGGAAGATCTGCAGAAGAAATAATATTTGGAAAAGTAACAACAGGCGCTTCTAACGATTTACAAAGAGCAACAGACATTGCAGAGCAAATGGTCGGTACATATGGAATGAGCGATATCTTGGGCCCATTGGCATATGACAAGCAAGGAGGAGGACAATTCCTTGGAGGCAACAATAATCCTAGAAGAGAATTAAGTGATGCCACCGCTCAGGCAATTGACAAAGAAGTTAGAAGTTTGGTAGATGATGCTCATGAAAAAGCTCTAAACATTCTTAAAAATAATCTTTCATTACTTGAAGATATTTCTCAGAAAATTCTTGAGAAAGAAGTTATAGAAGGAGAAGACCTAATTAAAATGCTGTCAAGCAGCGTAATGCCTGAAAAAGTTTCTAATTAAATCTCTTGACTTTGTAACCTTTATCCACGATAAAGGATATTTGAGGCTTATTTATGGCTTCAGTAGCTTCTAAATTAACTTCTTTTAGTAAAAGCAACTTCCTCTCTTCCTCTGATTTAAATAGCGATCAAATTTTATCTTTATTTGAATTAGCTAAACAGCTAAAAACAGGTAATAGAAGAATTGACCTTGGAAATAGAGTTCTTGGCTTGATTTTCAAAAAAGCCTCTACGAGGACAAGGGTGAGTTTTCAAGTGGCAATGGCAAGACTGGGAGGCCAGACTGTTGATTTGAATCCTCAAATAACTCAACTTGGTAGGGGCGAACCTATTAAAGACACAGCAAGGGTTTTGAGTCGCTATTGTGATGCACTGGCAATTAGGACTTTTTCTCAGCAAGAAATAGAAGAATATGCAAAATGGTCTTCTATTCCTGTTATCAATGCTTTAACTGACCTTGAACACCCTTGTCAGGCACTGGCTGATTATTTAACAATTCAAGAAAAATTTGGAGAGCTTAAAGGGATAAATCTTTCTTATATCGGAGATGGCAATAATGTTGCCAACTCATTGATGATATGCGGTGCAATGTTGGGAGTTAATGTGACAATTTGCTCTCCAGAAGGTTTTGAAGCTGATTCTCAAATTATAGAAAAAGCGAAATCGCTCTCGGAATTTGGTTCGAGAATATCTATTTCTAATGATCCTTTAGAGGCCGTTAAGGAAGCGCAAGTGATTTATACAGATGTCTGGGCTTCTATGGGGCAAGAGGAAGAACATTTGAAGAGGAAAAAAGTTTTTGAAAACTATAAAGTTAATCAAAAATTAATAGGACTTGCAGATGAGAAAGTGATCATTTTGCATTGTTTGCCTGCTCATAGAGGGGAAGAAATCACTGAGGAGGCTTTAGAAAGCCAAAGTACTCATGTCTTTGATCAAGCTGAGAACAGGCTTCATGTACAGCAAGCCTTGCTCGCTGTTCAGCTGGGAGGTATCTAGGGTTGCGATGTTGAAATATTTTAGGTACATATGTATTGAAGGACAAATGTACTTAATCCACTCGAATGCCAGAAGAAGCTCTAACTACGGCACAGCAAGAACTCTATGACTGGCTTGTAGAATTTATTGGAGATCATCATCACAGCCCTTCAATTAGGCAAATGATGCAAGCTATGGGCCTTAGATCTCCAGCACCAATCCAAAGCCGTCTAAGACATTTACAGCAGAAAGGGTGGATAAAATGGCAAGAAGGTCAGGCACGAACACTGCAATTGATTGAGGAGAGCCTTTCGGGCGTTCCTGTTTTGGGATCAATAGCTGCAGGTGGGTTGGTTGAAACTTTTGATGACGTACAGGAAACTCTGGACTTAAATTCTGTTCTTCAATTAAAGGGACTTTTTGCTTTGACGGTAAATGGAGATTCAATGATTGATTCATTTATTGCAGACGGAGATATGGTTCTAATAGAGCCTGTCAATGATCCTGCTCGTCTGAGAAACGGCACTATTGTTAGCGCAATGGTCCCAGGACTGGGAACTACTTTGAAACATTTTTTTCGTGATGGAGGTGTAGTTCGTTTAGAGGCTGCTAATACATCATATGACCCTATAGAAATTGATGCTGAACACGTCCATATTCAGGGGAAGTTAGCTGCTGTGTGGAGGAAAACCTAATTCTAATTTCAACAAGAATTTAAACTATTAATTCTTGTTGGATTGCCAAGAATTGAATAAATATTTTCTATTTTTATCTTCAATATAAACTAAATTATCTGCTGCATTAAATGGACTTTCAGTAGCTTTTAAAGGCTTTCTTATTAGAACGCCTAGACCTTTTGCCTCTAAATAAATTCCACCTTCCATATGTACTATTTGAAAGGTCCAATTTTTATTCCAATAAATGGTGAAAGGGTTACGCATACAATTAATATGCTCTAAATTATCTTTTTTCGGTTTCAAAGTCAGCAAAATAAATTAATTAGTTGATAGGTTTATTTCAAAACTTACTTTCAACATAAATAATTGAAATTAGTGGTTAATTATCTACTTTACAGAAAAATTATGATTATGAAAACCGTTCTTTTTGAAAATTCTCTAGGTAATGAAACTATTGAAGTTTTAGGCTTTAAAACAATCGATGCTCTTGAAAAGGAATTAGAATTTTTAACTAAGGACGTAGAAGAAGAACAAATTCGCTTGAGCTATAATGACTAGACTGTCTAGTAGCAAGCTTGTCCCTCTTCCTTAGTTGTTTTTCTTTTAATCATATAAAAACTATATTTGTGGTTAATTTTCTTTTTCAATTTAAATAAAAAAGAAATATGGTTTTGACATTTTAATTTGGGTTTTTCCACTTTTCCACAAAAAATCATAATTTAAAAAAATCTCAAGAGGGTTCATGTCAATTGAATAAGTGGATTAATTACAAAAAGAAAGCTAGCCATTAAATCTTAGCTGCAGCAGTTCATTTCAAGGATTGTGTATATCTTGATACATTAAGATGTTCTTGTTAAAAATCTCGGACAAAACTTTTTGTAATATGAGGGAAACACGAAAATGTGGAAAAGTATCATAATGTACAACTATCTCTCTAAAGAGAACTTTTTACGTTACTAGCCGATTGATTTATTCGTTTTTTTAAGTTTATCTTTGAGATTTTCTTCGTAAATTTTTGTTATGAAAAATTTTTTTAGACAACCCCTTAAAAATCGATTAAATTTTTATCTCACATAAATTTCATTCACTTAATGAAGGCCTCCTTGAAATCAAGAAAAACAAAACCTCGCTTTGAAATTAATTGGAAGATTCGCGAAATTTTCTCAGAAGCTTCTTTGGCTAGTTTTTGTGATGATTATAGATAATAAATATCCTTCTATAGAAAAAATAGAGGGTAATTCAGTTTTTCGTACCAGTTAGAGCTTTGAAAAGATATTGATCCCTTTATTTAGGCATGGGACGGACCATCTCCCTACAAGGGAAAGTAATTACTTAAGTTTCATAAAAATAAGGACGATTGAAAATTTCCCACCGCTTTTATGTTGGGTAAAACTTGTTTCTCTTAGGGAATAGTATCGGGAACTTTCTCAACGCTTATTATTTCTATGGTTTTACTCTCTTCTCTACTCCGTGGTCTGGAGGCTTCTAAGGAGCTTCAATTGCGCTGGAGCGAAAGCGTTATGCCCACGCTTCGGAGGTAATAAAGCTCTTTTTTTGCTCATGTTGTTCTCGTCTCAATTCTGAAGCAGCTAGTACAAAAATACTTTGCTACTGATGATGAAAGACCAAACCCCCAGAGTCTAGAAGGACTTAATGTTTAGAGCTAAGAGTTGGTTGAGGGGAAAATGCTGCCTTGATCAAAGATGTCTTTTGCAAGCCGAATTGGTTC
>QCND01000045.1 GCA_003213355.1 Prochlorococcus sp. AG-424-E20 | reverse complement strand
TTTTTCTCCTTTCGGCTCTACCCGATTTAATCATTTATAGAGTTAAAATTATGATTAAAGAAGCACAAATCGACTTTTGTATCTAAGGAGTGATACCTATTATCTAGTTTAGATTTACGATTGAGGGCTTACCTTTTTACCTCTATTTTTGTACAAACAAATAAGAAATAAAGCGGACAATAAGTTACAGAATGAATATTCTTAATTAATCTTGTTATGGATATAGGGTGCACATTAACGCTAATAGCTTTACAAGATAAAAGTAACTTCCTTCTAAACAGTGGGTCGCTGATTCGCATACAGCAAGGAGAGTAATTAGTTCAAGAAAATAGTTTTAGAGTAGATGCGTTGGGATATAAATCCTCTCAAACTAATCCCACGCCTCTTGCCATGAGAGTTGCTAAAAAAGGTATCGAAGCAAAACCAACTAGTTCAACATTAACTATTAACCTTAACCTTGAAGCCAGAGACTCCGTTACTTGAGGGAGAGTTCCTTTGCTTAGTGGGATTGCCCATAAAACATAAGTAATTGTTGGATATAGAGATAGAGAGCCAACCAAAGCAAAAACAATGATTTTTGTCCAAAAGATAGGATTTTCCGTGTAAAATTCTGAGCCCTGACCAAACTTTAAAACTCTGTAAATCCCACTTATCAAAAGTGCAACACCCGCAATTCCATAAATAATGTCTGCAATAACCATAGATATTGCTTCTTTCCTATTTGGATTGGCCTTCAATGAAATACGTTCATATACCAATGCTCCAAAACAAATCATAAAGCTCAAATAGTGGATATAAGCAACTGAGGCAGATTTCAACAAGTCAAAGGGAATAGCAAGTCCTAGTAAAGCCACTTTATTCAATCAATTTATACATTGATTAAAATCATAAAGCACAAGATGAGCTTATGAGGCCAATCGCAAGCAGAGGAAATTTGAACTCACTTGTATAAACGATTTTTTTAAATACGCTAACCACAATCTTTCTTCGTAATAGCTACTTCTGATTAATGTGAATTCTATTCATATACGCGAAGAGCTATTACAAATATTTTAAATATATACCTCAATATGATTTTTTAGTATATTTTAGTAATTTAAGAATAGATTATGAAAGATAAATTCAAGAGAATAATTTCTAGTCTGTTTACCATTGTTTTTTTAATGTCCTCAACATTATTTATTTTTTCTGCTGAGAAGTTGCATGCCTCAGAAAGTGCTGATTCTGCTTTATTAAAAAAAGTATCTCTGTCTTATACAAAAAAATTCTGTAACGCTATAGGATTTGGTTTATCCAAGGAAAGCGCTATGAACTTTTCAATAAAAGAAAATAATCAAGTATTTAATAAAAGGAAAGGTTTTAATAATATAAATAAAGATTTACTTTCAGAGAAAATAGCAGTAGGAGTTATTGAAAAGTGTGGCTATCCAATAAATCAAACTGGAGAGAAAGGTATTCAAGAATTCAAAAATTACTATCTATCTAAAGATCATGAATTATCTTAAAGCAATTAAAATCATGAAAACACATATTACATGTAAAAACAAAGTACGAATATTTGCTTATATTGACTTACAATAAATTTAATACATCCTTATTAAAAAGAGATATATTTTTGAATCACGTATCATTAATATCTATTTCAAAAAATTAGCAGTTAAGTTAACATTTAAAAAGTTTTTGCCTAGGGATAGAAAGTAAAAAAGACCATGTAAGTACATGCAAAAGATACATGTAAGACAAGATCTTAGTATCTACTTAAAGTCGTAAATCACTGAAAATCTATTGCTATAAGCTAGATTTTTAAATGGAGCCAAGCGGACTAGAACCGCTGAACCCTGCATGCCATTCAGGCAAATTAGTTTCAGAAATCCATTACATATCAACGAAAAAGCTTAGTAATACTTATAAGTTAGAGATTAACCGATTAACTTGCCAGAGCATATTGGAGCAAATAATGCTTAAAACACACTAACCTTTCAGTAAAGATTGACCCCCTTCTAGATTTACAGCGATTAACTGTGATGCTTTTTGAAGAGAGAGATTATTTTCTTCTATCCTTTGGCAGTTTTAATTAACAAAATTCAGAATTTTAGTAATTCTTATTCCTATAAATTTGTAAAATTAGATTTATCTAATCTAATTTTTTATGGTCATTTTTAAAATTGATAAATCGTTATTACAATACAGCTTATAAGATATATAATCGATATTACTTCTTTTTCAAATAATAAATCATTAAGGTTTTTATTAATAAATTCATAAAGCATTTAATTTTTAATATTAATTCATGTTTTCTTCACTCACGCCCAATATTTATTAGAAGAAAAGGAATTATTATCTAAGTATAATCTTTTATTGCCATCAGCATATTCTTTCTGGTGTTTTCCACGATCCATAACCCCTTTCCTAAATTGAAGTGAAGCATTAATGACATTAATATTTTGTAAATGCAAAAATAAGGAGAGTTCAGATTTCCAACTTGTCTTCAAAGAATCATCATGAATATCTCTATCGAATTTAAAAGTGTAATTAGTTATTTTATCATAAAAACCCTTGAAAATCTTTATAAAAGTTGAGCTATCAGAATAAAATATCCTATCACTATCATTAAATAATGTATTTGGTTGAATAGATATTTTATCAAGGAAATATTTATCCTTGATTAAATAATCAAATCTAAATTTTAAAATGACGTCATATTCTAACAATTTTTCTTCAAACGATAGAATAATGTTATCTAGATGCAGCCACTGCAACATACCTCCTTGCATATTTTGCTTGGTAACACCCCTAGGCAAACGAATATCAGTTTCTGGATTAATTAACTTAGAAAAATTATTTTTTCCAATTTTTAATATATATTGTTTATGTTTTATGTAACTTGCGCAAAACACATCATAATTTCTAAAGATTTCATTTAATAAACTTTTAGCAGAACAATCCCTCACATCTCCTGTAATAATTACTGCTATTTTCAGATTTTTATTATCCGAATCTTTTATATTTTGACATTCAATTAATATACGACGAAGAGTTAGATGAGCCTCTGTAAAATCAGGTTTTAATTCGATAGCTTTGCGAAGGGATATCTCTGCTTCTTTTAATTTACCAATATCAATTAATATGTTGCCTAAATTGAAATAAGCTTCAGCAAAATCAGGTTTTAATTGAATAGCTTTCTGAGTAAATATTTCAGCTTCTTGTAATTTTCCAAGGCTTTTGCAAATTATTCCATAATTAGAAAAAACTCTATGATCAATGAATCCTTGATTAATGAACTTTTGATAATATTTTTTAGCTTCTGTAATTTTTCCTTGTGAATGAAACTTAAACGCTTGATTAATTATTTGTTCTTTAGAAGATTTAGAAGAGGTATTAGTAGTAATATATATATTTTCGTTAATTTCATCTATCGCTAGTGGAACGTAGAATATTGTTCCGTCTGAAAGAGCTTGCTTTTGATTTTCTTTCTCCATTTTAAATCAAAATATCTAAAAAAATTTAACCCTACAATTAATATACCAAATAATCTTTCCTGTAATAAATATAAGAAAATAAATTTATTAAAATCTATTCTTATTTGCAAAGCACTATTATTCTTTGTAAATAATTATGCTCAAAAGAATTAATATAGTAAGAACTACTTGTTCCTTTTTTCTAGATATCTCTAGTACTCCTGCATGCATAAGTATCCTTTGTATAATTCAAGTCCTAGGCTCAAGAGTAACAAAAATAAAATTTTAGATCTCTAAAAAATTATCTTATAATCAGAGAATATTATATTTTGCTTTAGTGTCTCTAGTCGTCCACTGATTCACTGCTGGAATAGAATATAAAAAGAGCTTATCTAAATCAAAATCAGTTTCTAGGTTAACAATAATTTCTCTGATTTTATGCATATTAAATATTTGTTCATGTGTTCTTGGGCCATATGCCGCAGAAGATATAAAATCTTTAGATAATAACCAAGCCATAGCTAATAACTCAACATTTATTTTATTTTTTTTGCTTATTTCAGATATGTATCGCAAACTGATATTCATTTCACTTGTGATTTCAGTTACTGTAGTTTTATTTTCATTAATTCTAGATTCAGATGTCTTTTTCTTATTAAAAAAAGAATCCGTTAAAATACCCTGTGCAAGTGGGCTAAAAGCAATTGTACTTATTTTCCACTTTTCAAAACACTCTTTGCAAGTTAAATAGTTATCTAAAGAAATAAGTGAAAGATTATATTGTAAACATGCTATAGGGACTTTTCTTTCGTTTAATAAATCTACTAGATTAAATAGTTTCTCTTTTGGATAAGAACTTATACCAACATAATTAAATAAACCTAAATCATGCAAAAATTTTAAATTATCTGCAACTACTTCAACCTCACATAAGGGATCAAATCTGTGAGTATAAAAGATATCTAAATAATCAATATCGATTCTTTTTAAACTTTTTTCTATTTGACTTCTTAAATGTTTAAGACTTGATCCTGATCCGTTTGGACCAGGAAACATTTCATATCCTGCTTTAGAGGAGATAATTAATTCATCTCTTATCTCTTTAATTTCTTTTAACGCGATACCAAAGAATTCTTCAGCTGATCCTGGAGGCCTTCCATAATTATTTCCTAAATCAAAATGATTTATCCCTGATTCAATAAGTTTAAAAAAAATTTTTTTTGACTTATTAAATTCAACATGTCCTCCATAAAGTCTCCATAATCCTGCTGTTAAAATCGATGTAAAGCAAGAAGTCTTAGATAAATCTTTGTAAACACCATTAAGTTGCCTATCAGAATTAAAATTCTTATTTTTGTAAAAGAAATCTGAAGGATCCTCTAGAAAATTCATAATTTATCCTTCATAGATTTATACAATTTCATTGCTTTATCTATAATCTCATCTGATAGTTCATTTATGAAAATATATTGCCCAATATCGGAGGGAATTGGCAAATTTAAATTGCCATTTCGGTGGGCTTTTGTTTCAGCAAGGCTGATATGAAAAAGTTTTTTGTTTGTAAAATCCTGATGAAAGATAGGTAAACCTAATGAATGAGCTAGTCTATATATTCTAAAAAGTTTTTGTTCATTTATTAAATCTAAATTAAATGCCAAGCATGTTGAAAATAAACAATCTAACGTCACAGCCTCTCCATGAAGAAGCTCATTGCGATTTTTCAGTTCAATATAAGGACTAAACGAATGGCCAAAATCAACACATCTTTTTAAATCTTTTTCCCAAAGATTAGGTTGAAGTTCTTCTAACATCAATGAAATTGAATCGTTTATTATTTTTGAAGCTAAGGCTCCTACACATAGCTTTTCCTCAATACCAACTGTGTCAGTATAGGCTTCTAATTGAGAAAAAAGAGAATTTGATTTAATCAATGCAATCTTAAATATTTCGCCTAAACCATTTGTTATGTGTCTTTGAGGACAAGTTTTTAAAAATGATTTATCAATAAGTACTTTTTGTGGCGGGTAATAAGTTCCAATTCTATTCCTTTTAAGACCAAAATTAATACCTGTTTTCACACCAACGCAAGCATCAACTATGGATAAAAGATTAGTGGGAATTTTTATTACCGGTACACCTCTTCTATAAATACTAGATGCGAAAGATGCGATGTCTAAAACAACACCGCCTCCAATTGCAATAACTGGTTCCGACCTCCTTTTTAAAGATTTATCGTCTAAGAATTTAATAATTTCAATTACGGAATCAATATTTTTATTTTCTTCATCAGGTCTTATCGTTTTTATAAAGATTTTTTTTATTGACTTTTGAATAATTAGTTCAAATTGATTTCTATAAAGATTCCAAATATTTTCATCTACTAAAAAAAAGACTCTGTCTGTTTCTGAAAGTTCTTCAATGATTTTTAGTTGAGATAAAATTGAGTGAGTATAAATGATTTGGAAATTCACTTTATCCTCAGAATTAATTTCCCAAAATTTTTGTTTTTGTTGAATAAAATTATTAATCATTAATTTTACTTAAAATCCATGATGCTAATGAATAAAAATAGACAGCATTACTTATATCATTACTTTCTATCCTAAAAGGTAAAAGCCTAATAAATTGTGAAGCTGTTAATAAATTCAAAAGAGTTTCTTGTTCTTTGCTTAATAATAAATTATTTTCTATGACTTTATTGAAAATTTTGAAATTATTACTTGCCTCCATTAGTTTATATTTTGATTCATATTCCTCCTTTTTTTCCATTCTCATTCTAATCCCATAATAATATTTACTGCATTGCAGAATTTGAGAGTAATCACTTAAACCAATATCGCAATATGTTTCATCGTATACGTCAATAAAAGAAATTGCTAATGATTTAGGATTTATAAGAATATTTTCTAATGTTGCGTTACCATGAATCATACAATATTTGTGATGTAATGTTTTATCTATTTGTTCATATAAGTTATGAATTTTTGATATTGTATAGGCACAATTTTTAACCTCAATATCTTCAAAAGTTTTATTCGCTGTATCTAAATATTTTTCATATTTAATAAGAGGTCTAATCATCTCCTCTTTCAAATAAAAATCTAAAGATCCTTTTATTATTGGGCTTTTATATTCATGTTTATGTAATTTTGCTAGAGAAATTAATAGATTAAGTGCTGCTTGATTTAACTTAGCCTCTGAAATTTTATTACAATTGAGAAAGTCAAATACTGACATATATTCATCCATATATTCATATATGCAGAATGCGTTTTCATTTTGAATGTCAATTCCTATCTCTAAAATCCTTGGAAATAATTCAGGCTCTAAATTTTGCAGATACGAATGCCTTTTGATTTGAGAACAAAATCTTACAAATCCATACTCTCTATTAAGATTATTTGAAACTTTTTTTAAGATGCATTTATTAAATTTTGGATGATTAATAAGTTTTGTCGAAGAAAGTGAGCCCCCTTTAAAAACCTGCAAAATATCAATTTTATCTTCAAGCATATTTTAATTACCTTTGATGCCAGTTGCATTTATAGTATATGCTGCGCAATACTCCCCAGGTGTGCCAAGCACAATTGTATCTAATGTTTCAGGATTATAATTTACTTTATATATGTCTCCACTTTGAGAACTGCAATCAATAAATTTTGACATAAAGACTTCTGTTGTATTATCAATTTTACTACTATATTTATTATAAATTTCAAGAAAGCGGTATGCCGAATTAAAAGAAATTAATCCCGATGATGCCAATGGAGAAATTACTTGCTTTTCAAGAAATCTTTGTAAAACTCCACCAGATTCTAGAATATAGGAATATTGCCTATTATCAGATTGAAAAGTATCTATAAATCCTGTGATATTTTGATCATTTGAGAAATTTGTCAGTTTTTTCACATTTCTATTTTTTAATATGGTGTCGCTATTGTGCACTATAATATTTTTATCGCCTAGTCCTAATCTAATAATCTCTTCTACCCCTAATAAAGTAGTATGAGCCTGCCCCATAGTATCTCTGACGAATACTATATCTGAATTTATGTCTTCAGGAAGTTCATTCCTAATTTTATCTTCAAAAAATTGCTCTCTTTTATTAACTACTACTTGAACGTAGTTAATTAGCTTGGATGAGGTAAGTTCATCAATGATATTTTTTAAAATGGATTTAGAGTTTATCCACGGTAAAAGATACTTGGGTTGATCATATCCAACATCATGAAATCTACTAGCTTTTCCTGCGGCTGTAATTATTAACGTAGTCATCTTTGCTTAACAATAACAATCATTATATATTATTATCTTTGTTTTTTCTAAGGGATACAAACTATAGTAAAATATGTAATAGATTTTCTGAATGATATAAAATTTCAATGTAGTATAATACAAATCTTCTAGTTAATTAAGAATTATTTTTTTTAATAATTTAAATTATATTATTTATATATCTATCAAACAATATGATTTGAAAGATTTTAATTAGTTTGAGAAAGTATATACCCTAAAAATAATTGTTAATTGAAGAACATGACTGTACAACACACCATATAGACTTACTCAATCTTCTAAAACTGAATGTAGACAAACGGACTCGAACCGTTGCCCCCTATATGCAATGGAGATTCCTAATTAAACCATAAGCATATTGTCAATACTTTGCTGATTTGGATGCTTTAGTAAATAATTGTGATTTATAAGCTAAATCTATATTTAGTTGAACTAAATAAGAGATTTGAAAGTAATTAAATCATCTTTGTAAATACTCTCTATTTTTGCTATCTGAATTTCACTTAAATCCGTTATATTTATACTCGATTTTGATCTGTTAACGTAAATATTAGGTGCAGAGCTAGGAAAATTAGGAAGATTAAGTGTCGATTTTATAAAATCCCACTTTTGATTCATTTCAGCACAGTTTATAAATAATTTATTATTTACATCTTTAATCTTATTTATAAAAGTTGAATAAGCCCAGAAATGATGATTAGGTTCTTTTAAAGATGATTCAATAAAAAAATCAAGATTATCTATTCCTGCATTAACTAATTGTCCGACAGACTCTCTTTGTTTTTTTCTAAATGGTTGATTATCATCACTAAACATATTAAAACAACTAATAAATCTCACTACAGGATCTCTAATATTTGAAACGTATAAAAAATCAGGCAATTTTTCTAAGAGAATATCTATCTCATTAAAGTAAGGTTGAAAGCAGTAAATCCCTCTTTCAATTCCTAGCGATAACTCATAATTTAATTTATCTTCTGTTATATCTTCAATAGACTTTATTTTTGATAATAATTCTATTACCTCTTTACTAAGATTTGCAATATTTAAATCTCCCCTATGATAATAAGCATTTATATAATCTTCTTTAACTATAGAAATATCGAGCGCTTTTTTTATTGAAGAAGAACCACATTTTGCTATTTCTAAATAAATAATCTTATGTTTTTTACTGATCCAGATTAATGGATTAATTCTACATCCGCAACCATTTAAACTACAGCGAATGTATTTATTTATAGGTTTATCCGACATTTTTGTATTCCTTGTAAATTATTTTTTAAACTATAGATTTAACCATAAATCGAGTTACTTAAAAAAATATCCACACAACACACCATATCATATGTCTAATTCTTTAAGAATTAAGTGGAGCCAAGCGGACTCGAACCGCTGACCCCCTGCATGCCATGCAGGTGCTCTACCAGCTGAGCTATGGCCCCTTATCGTTGACATGGCAGTGATCTCAATCAATCTCAAGCAACATTACCATTATACTTCACCACTCAAATATTCTCCAATACACCCAGATATCCCTAATGTCCGTTAGATTTTTCTGTAAATCTGCGGCAAGATCTTTCCATTGGTAAAAAGATTTGCGGCTAAATATGTGCTATTACCTATTCTTGTTTTTTAGCTCTAGCCTAATTGCAAAACCTTGTATTACCCATTCAAAGGGAAGTAAAGACAGTAAAAGCAGTGACGTAACGAGCGTCGATAAACAACCCGATATTTATTCCCGAACGAAAAGAAGTTTTACTCTATGGCAAAGCGGTGGCGAAATCATCAAAATCATTAATCACTAATGCCTCTAGACTAATTTCTTTTATTTTTAGGGAGACGATACATCTCCTAATTAATTATCGGATCAATATTTTTCAAAGTTAACACTTCAGAGCAGGTTATAATCACCATTAATAGATCCTTTGTAAAATTAATAAATTTGACTGAGAAAAGAAGTAATAAAAAGCAAGCTGGCTCTGAGCTGAAAATATACAACGTTCCATTTTCTTTAGGAAAAGTCACAGAGAATATCACAATTAATACTAAAAATATAAACGAATCTACTAAAGAAGAAATTATCAAGAAAGCATTTGACTTTCATACACAAGGAAATATTTCAGAAGCGTCAAAATATTATCAATATTTTATAAATAAGGGATACAACGATTGCAGGGTTTTTTCTAATTATGGAGTCATATTGAAAGGTCTTGGCAAATTAAAAGAAGCAGAATCATACATTCGCAAAGCAATTGAACTTAATCCTGATTACGAAAATGCTTTTTTTAATCTAGGAATAATATTGAAAGATCTTGGCAAATTAAAAGAAGCAGAATTATCTACTCGCAAAGCAATTGAACTTAATCCTGATTACGCAAAGGCACATTCCAATCTTGGAAGCATCTTCAAAGACCTAGGAAGACTAAAAGAAGCAGAATTATCTACTCGCAAAGCAATTGAACTTAATCCTGATTACGAAAAATCACATTCCAATTTGGGAAACATTTTGAGAAGTCTTGGTAAATTAGAAGAAGCAGAATTATCAATTAGACATGCAATCAAAATTAATTCTGAATTTAAGGAAGCTTATT
>QCND01000044.1 GCA_003213355.1 Prochlorococcus sp. AG-424-E20 | reverse complement strand
TACCAAAGAGAAGGAAATGGCAAAATGAAATCATCAACTATTTGCCAAGAGTGGCTTGACTCTCTTCCTTCAACTGAAGGTTATTTAAAAAACGAACAATCAATAGGACGAGAATTTCTCTTAGAGAAAGGGTTGCCCTCTAACAAAGATGAAGCGTGGCGATTATCCAACTTCAAGAGGTTAAATAGTTTTTTGTCGTTACCAACAACTGTCGATAACGAAGATATTCAATCTATCTTTCCAGAAAAGGATGAAAGTAGACAAAGAATTATAATCAATCCTAATAAAAATTCAATCTTAAATATTAATCTGCCAAATGGAATTGAAGAGCTAAATAACAAAGAGATTGAAGAGAATCTCGGTCACATAGTTAAGTCAACTAATATAAAAAATGATATATCAGTATGTCTTAATCAGGCATCTAGCTTAGAGATTTTAGCTTTAAAAGTTAAGCGTAATTTCAATCATTCGTTAGAAATAATAATTCCATCGATAGAGGGCAAGTCAATCTCAACTAGAATACTCTTCCTCATAGAAGAAGGAGCAAAATTAGATCTTTTACAAATTTTTCTAGGCAAAAATAATTCAGCTCAAAATCATTTAATCGAAATAAAACTAGAATCCAAAGCAGAGTTTACTCATGGGTTGATTTCTTTGGGTGAAGAGAATGAATCCTCCTCAATTTGTACTTTAGCTGTAGATCAATCAGAAAAGAGTAAATACTCTTTACATTCAATTCTTCATGGTTGGGATTACGCTCGATTTGAACCAAGAATAATTCAAAGTGAAGGAGACGCTTCAACAATTATCAAAGGGCTTCAAGTCACAAAGTCAAAAGAACAAATAGCTACGCACTCTTTAATTAGATTTGAAGGTCCAAATGGAAAGCTGGATCAATTACAAAAAGCAGTAGCATCTGAATATTCACATTGCATTTTTAATGGTTCGATTGAAGTTCCTCAAAAAGCACAAAAAACAGAAGCTGCTCAGCTAAGTAGAAATTTATTACTTTCTAAACGCGCCAGAATAGATACAAAACCAGAGCTTGAGATAGTTGCTGATGATGTGAGGTGTACTCATGGAGCAACTGTAAGCCAACTACAAGATGAGGAATTATTTTATTTACTAAGTAGAGGTATTGATAATCAACATGCTAATTCTTTATTATTAAAAGGATATTATAATGAAGTGATTTCACACTTTACTAAAAGTGCTGGCAAATGGAACTTTATTGAAAAATTAATAAAAGACATAACAAAGTGAACGATCTAGTAAAAAATATTGCTGAACAAAGTAGAAATGATTTCCCATTATTTAATGGAGATATAAATAATAATTTAATCTATTTAGATCATGCAGCTACTAGTCAAAAGCCTATGCAAGTTATAAAATCTCTCGAGAAATACTATAGCTTTCAAAATGCTAACGTTCATAGAGGTGCCCACCAGCTAAGTGCAATCGCAACAGAAAAATTTGAGAATTCAAGAAAATTAACAGCAAATTTTATTAATAGTCATAATGAAAAAGAGATTATTTTTACTAGAAATGCTACTGAAGCTATCAACCTTGTAGCTTATACATGGGGCAATTATGAACTTCAGGAAAACGACGAAATCTTAATAAGCATAATGGAGCATCATAGTAATATAGTCCCTTGGCAATTAATAGCCAACGCAAAAAAGTGCAAGCTAGTTTATATCGATATTGATAACAATGGAGAATTAGATCTGGATGATTTTAGGAAAAAATTGAGTAATAAAACTAAAATAGTCAGCCTTGTTCATGTAAGTAATACACTGGGTTGCTGTAATCCTATCGAGGAAATTTCATACCTTGCACATCAAAAAGGTAGCTTAGTTCTTTTAGATGCTTGCCAAAGTCTTGCTCATAAGCGGGTAGATATTAAAAAACTTGGCATTGATTTTCTGGCAGGATCTTCTCATAAACTTTGCGGGCCTACTGGAATAGGTTTTTTATGGGGTAGAGAAGAAATTTTAAAAAAAATTCCTCCTTTCCTTGGTGGAGGAGAAATGATTAATGAAGTTTTTGAAAATAACAGCACTTGGGCAGACTTACCACATAAATTTGAAGCGGGTACTCCAGCTATTGGGGAAGCGATCGGTATGGGAACTGCACTTAAGTATTTACAGTCAATTGGATTAAACGAAATCCATAATTATGAGAAAGAATTAACTAAATATCTTTTCGAAAAATTAGAGGAAATAGATGATTTAAAAATTCTTGGTCCTAGCCCTGTAATTCAGCCAGATAGAGGGCCTTTAGCAACCTTTTATATTAAAGGTATTCACTCCAATGATGTTGCTGAGTTACTTGATAACAGCAATATTTGCATAAGGAGTGGTCATCATTGCTGCCAACCACTTCATCGCTTTTATGGCATAAAAAGCTCAGCTAGAGCAAGCTTGAGCTTTACATCTACTCCATCAGAAATTGATTCTCTTGCTGAAGAACTTAAATCAGTAATTTCTTTTTTAAAGAAAAATTCTTAAATATTTAGATATTGTCTAAAAAAAGCCTCTGTTTTATTTAATACCTCAACTTTTATTTTGCCGTCCTTAAATCCATGGCCTTCGTTCTCAAATAAATTGATTTGCACAGGAATTTCACGTTTTAACAATTCATCTTTAATCGCAATAGATTGATTAGAGGGTATAACTTTATCTTTTAATCCATGAAACAAAATCAATGGCATATTAATGAAATTGACATTTTCAAGTGGCGATCTTTTCAGATATTTCTCATAATCAGTTTCTATATTACCTATTAAATAATCTAAATAAAATTCTTCAAACCTATGCGTTGAATTAGCCATACCAATCAAATCAGTAACAGCATATTTACATGCACCAATACTAAAAATGTCAGTAGATATCAAACAACCTAAAGCTGTAAAACCCGATGCGCTACTCCCCATAATTGCTATACGGTCCTTATCAGCCTTCCCAGATACACACAATGACTGAGCTGCCTTAGTGCAATCCATAACATCAATTACTCCCCAATTACCTGTTAATCGATCTCTATATTCCCTACCAAAACCAGAAGAGCCTCCATAATTAACGTCTACGACCGCCCAACCTCTTGATGTCCAAAATTGCACCTCAAGATCCAATCCACAACGAGCCATACCAGTTGGTCCGCTATGACTTTTCACCAACAAAGGAGGTAACAATATTTGTTTATTCAGAGGAGGGTAATACCAAGCATGTACTTTCTCTTCATTCGATCCCATAAACCAAAAAGATTCGCCAATACTTATTTCCTTTGAATCCAAGCTAAATGAAGAGGCAGGCGTATGTTCCCAACTTTGATTCAATAAATCTATTTCAAAAATCCCTTCAGTAATTTCTGAACTACTAGCAATTGCAACAAGGCGATTTTTATGCGAATGAATACCTGAGAACTCAATAAAAGGCTGATCAAAAGTCTTGATAGATCCATTGCTTTGAAATAGAGCTAAAGTCCAAATTCCTTCCTGAGCAAAAGCCCCAACGACATTATCCCCCACACATGAAAAGCTCGACATCCCGAGGACCCATTGAGGGAAAGCAATTTCAGCCTTTATAGTCCATTGATTCTGGGAAATAGTAATTGAATTATTATTGAAGTCAGTTTGTATCTGCGTTAAATTCCACCAGCCACTACTATCTTCAGCCACAAAAAGATCACCTGTAGCGGACCAAATAGGATTAAAAAATGATATTTTTCCTGTGCATTTCAAATATTCATTATTCAAAGTTACTATATTAAATATTTTTTCTTTCTCACCCAATTTAGCAAGTTTTAATTCATTTAAATCCCAAGGCATTGATGTATTTTTCCACTCGACCCATGCTAATTTTCTATCTTTAGAATTAAGCGCAAGATAACCTAATAAACCCTGAGATGAATAAATAATTTTTGGATATTGCTCAGTTTTTTTTAGAGAGTAAGAAACTATATGATCCCCTTCTTCATCCTCCATTAAACCAATCCAAAAATTTTTTTCAAGATCAATCACACCACCTGCAAGAAAATTATTATGTTTTTTTGTAAGACAAATCGGTTGTATTTTAGGTATGAATTTAAAAGAAAAGGATTTTTCATTTTCTTCCTCATAAAACCAAGTTCTCATCCATAAGCAGTTGTCTTTATTGTCGACCCAAGTCAATATTAAATCCGATCCATCGAGAGTAGCTGTTAGCGGAGCACCACCATATCCATGAATTTTTGTCCTTAAATCACTTGGATAAGGTGTTAACTCCTGAGGTAATACGTCTTTTTGACCCCAAGGTCTAATTAAAGCTGTAGTTCTTCCCTTTTCGTTTGGTCTTTGTTCTAACCATAAAACCCAATCACCTATTATCCGAGGCTCTTTAAATATGGGGGCTTCTCCATAAACTTTTTCAGCATCCAAGATTCTCATTGTTTTGTTCTTTATTGATGTTGAGAGTCAATGATTAATGCACTCATTGAACTTAAAACAAAGTAAAGTATAAAAGTTGTTGTCTTAAGACTCCTTTGGCTGGCAGTTTTGCTCAACTTGCAAAAAATGCAGAAAAAAAGAAGCCCTCAATTTCAGTTTCTAAAGAACCTGTCGAGAATCCCCCTTTGAAGGTGTATCAACTGGGTGACGAGGCTTTAAGAACTCCAGCTAATCGTATCGTCAAAGTTGATGATGCAATTCGAAAGTTAGCGAAAGATATGCTCATAACTATGTATTCATCAAAAGGGATTGGTTTAGCAGCACCTCAAGTAGGAATACAAAAGAGATTGTTAGTTATTGATTTAAATTTTGAAAATCCAAATTCCCCACCGATGGTCTTTATAAATCCTGAGATAATTTCATCTAGTGCAAGCTTAGATACATATGAAGAAGGTTGTCTAAGTATCCCTGGAGTTTACCTTAATGTTTTACGACCCTCCTCAATCAAATTAAGTTATAGAGATGAAATGGGTAGACCAAAAAAAATGAATGCAGACGGTCTAATGGCAAGATGCATTCAGCACGAAATAGACCACTTAAATGGAGTCTGTTTTGTTGATAAAGTAACTGATGAAGAAGAGCTGAAAAAACAATTAAATGAGAATAACTTCAAGCGAAGCGATGTAATAAAAGAAACGAATTGAAAAATCTTTTCAATTCAAGCTATAAAGAATCGCATTAGATTCTGCTTATTACTCTCTACACAAATTCAATGACAACAATTTTCGATAAAATTCTTAGCGGTGAAATTCCATGTGATGAAGTTTTTAGTGATAACAAATGCCTAGCTTTCAAAGATATTACCCCTCAAGCACCTACTCACATTTTAATAATTCCTAGAAAACCTATTCCAAGTCTGCAAGATATAAAAAAAGAAGATCAAGAATTACTGGGGCACTTACTGCTAAAAGGGACCGAAATTGCCAATTCTGCTGGTTTAGAAAGTTGGAGAACCATAATAAATACAGGAGAAGAAGCAGGTCAAACAGTCTTTCACTTACATATTCATATCATTGGCGGAAGGAAATTAAGTTGGCCACCTGGATAAATAATTCATTTTTCTTGATCAATCAGCACGATTACCTTACTGGCTTAGTTGCTGACTCATCTCCACCCATTCATGCGCTATAAGATAGTGAATTAATCTTGATCGATGGATTTCCAAACTGCTAAAGATAAAAACGGCATTATTACTAAAGCAAACACAAATTTACAAGATTTATGGTCAAATCTTAGTGAGAACCAGCAATCTATTTTAAAAAGAATATGGTCAATTTTAACTTATAAATGGCAATGGCAGATAATCCTGAATGCCCCTTTTTTGGTTATTTGGGCGTTAGATCAAACTATTCCTGCAGTTCATACTTTTGATATGAAGCTTATTTCGTCCCTACCAATACCAACAATAATAAAAACATATTTGGGCTTTAGCTAAGATATAGAAATAAATTACTTTAATGAGCTTTGCTCTCAGAAAGTGTCAAATTTAACTTTAAAAAATAAGCTAACCTTATAGCTAATCAAGTATTTATTGAATTTGAAATAATCAAAATAATATGACATCATCAATTTCGAAAGCTCAAAAAGGACTAGTAAGCCAACTAATTAAATTAAGAAAGCTTACTCAGCCATATTTTCTACCTTATACAAAAAACAATGGCTGGCTATTTGTCTATTTATTAATAGCTTTATTATTTTGCGTAGGCGGAACAGTTCTATTTTTACTCACAGGTTTAATGAGCCTGTTAACCAATTTCGCTCCAGAGGTAACCAACCAATTTTTAGGAGGAGTTCAAAATTCCTTAAAAGTGATTTGGAATGGTCCTTCGGGAATAATAATTTCAAGCTTGTTTGCCTTAGGAATTTTTTCATTTATCACAGTTCGTGGTCAGTTAAGGCAAAGGAGATGGCTTCCTTGGCTTTTGCTAGGGGTAATTATATTGATGCTATTGTCTGTCAATGGAATTAACGCTGGAATTACATTTCTTGTTAGAGATATCACTAATGCCTTAATACAAAAAGATGAAAGTGAAAGTTATAAAAATTTGTGGATTCTTGGAATTTGTTTTATTGCAGCACTTCCAATAAGAAGCTTTCAATTTTATTTTTCAGCAAAGCTTCAGCTCTTATGGAGAGAGTGGTTATCCAAAAGCCTAATAACAGACTATTTAGATGACAGGACATATTATATATTAAATCCCAACGATGAATCTGAAACTAATGTAGATAATCCGGATCAAAGAATTACAGAAGATGCAAGAGACTTTACTGCGCAAACAATTGATCTATCGTTAAATATTTTTGATTCTTTATTAGTATTTTCACTAAACATTTTTATTTTACTCAGTATAAGTAAAGAACTAACACTTGCCTTAATTGTTTATGCCACATTAGTTTCATCTTTACTACTTTTTGCTAGTAGAAAGCTATTTAAATTAAATTATGATCAATTAAGATTTGAAGCTGATTTTCGTTACGGTCTTGTCCACGTAAGAAACAACGCAGAATCAATTGCTTTTTATTCTGGTGAAAATCAAGAAGAAAAAGAGGTAAGTAGAAGACTAAAGTCTGTAGTTGAAAACTTTAATCTTTTAATAATATGGGAAGCATTATTAAGAGTGCTCCAACGCTCAGGAATTTATGGAAGTGTATTTATTCCTTTTATTATTCTCGCAGGACCTATTCTTAGCGGCCAAATGGACTATGGACGTTTTCAACAAGCCAATTTGAACTACAACCTTCTCGAAGGATCATTATTTTTTATTATTTACAAAATAGAGGCTTTAGCTAGATTCTCAGCTTCTATAGGAAGACTTGAAGGATTTCAATCAAACATGAATGAGATCAGAAACAACCAATTTGATGACTTTAAAGTAGAAATTAAAACCAATGATTCTATTATTCTTAAAAATGTAAGTATTAAAACCCCTGGGAAAGATAATTACCTCATTAATAATTTAAATCTAAGTCTTGAGACGGGTCAAAGTTTACTTGTAGTAGGGCCGTCTGGTTGCGGTAAGACGTCTTTACTTAGAGCTATTAGCGGTCTATGGGCAATACAATCTGGTGAGATAGAAACCCCCTCCAATGGTGATTTACTTTTTATTCCACAAAAACCATACATGACTCTTGGCTCATTAAGAGAACAGCTTTGTTACCCATTAGATAAAAACAGATTCAGTGATGAGCACCTAAAAGCCGTTTTAGAAGAAGTCCAGTTACCTCAAATCATCCAAAGGTATCCTGACCTAGATATCAAACAAGATTGGCAAAGACTATTATCTCTGGGAGAGCAACAAAGGCTAGCTTTCGCAAGACTTTTGCTGAATTCCCCTAAATATGTTGTTTTAGATGAAGCAACAAGTGCATTAGATGTAAATACAGAAAGACATCTTTATGAACTTCTTAACAAACGCGAGATGGCTTGCATTAGCGTTGGTCATAGGCCAACCTTGAAGAACTATCATGAAAATGTGCTTGAAATAACTGAGAACAAAGCTTGGCGATTATTGCCTGCTGAAAGTTACCAATTTACTGAGAACTAGTTTATTTCTATGAACTCAAATACTGAAAAAGCCCAAGAAAGTCAGTCAACAGAGCAAGAAAAAGCTGATTCAGAAATTAAAAATCTTTCGCCTAGCGCAACCACAAATGATATTCCTGAATTTGGTTGGAGTGGCTATGCAGAGAGAATCAATGGAAGATTTGCAATGATAGGTCTATTGGCAGTTCTACTTGTTGAAGCACTTAGCAAAATCTCTTTTTTAGAATGGGCTGGAATAATTAGTAAATAATAAATGTCGTACTAATCATCAAATCTTGAACTGTTATCTCTTGGTCTCGACTTTCTTGTGGATGATGAATAAGTACTTTTAGACGATGGTCTTTCGTTAGCAGGGTTTGTACCAGAATTTTTTGAACTTCTTCTACTAGCTCGTCTTACGCCTTTTTCAACACTAGAAAAAGCAGCTTCTTCAATGTTGTTGTTCGTTTTAGAAGGCCTATTAGATCCAGGCGAAGGCCTAGTTGAATTATCAGAATTTAGCCTTGAAGATGATTTTTGAGATAGATTAGGGGGTGCTCCATTTCTTCTTCGACTTGATGTTTGAGCACTTGCTGAAGGGCGAGTCCCTTGCCTAGTTTCTTGTCGGCTAGTTCGCCTATCTCCAAAACTTGATGCTCTATCTGAGGAAGATTCGGAATTAAATCGTTCCATTCTCCTGTCTCTCTTCTCTCCTCGAGAATTGATTTCTGAAGAACTATTATTTCTTGGCCTTCTACTGACAGCCTGCTCAGGGATTACCGCCCTCGATGGTCGTCTTCCATAATTTTCATCATCTGCATATTCTTCTTGATAATCTTCCCTACCTGCAAATCTTCTATTGATAGGTCGAGATTCCTCAAATCGATCATAATTCCTATCAGAGTCTGCATCCGACAAACCTCTTCTGGAAGATCTGGGCAATTCTGGTTCATCATCAAAATATGAAGATCTTCGTGCTTGATCTGTTGCAATACCTCTCAGCCGAACACTTTCATAAGCGAAGAAAACAGTAGTTCCGGCTAGCAAAAACTGTCCAAACTGAAGAATTGGATCTAAACGCCACCCTTGAAAAAACAAAATTCCGCCACATAGTAAACCAATAGCGGCAAAAAATACGTCATAATCCCTTGCCAAAGCTGGCTTAAAAGATCTAAGAAAATATAAGCCAGCTCCGCATACAGCAAGAACTATGCCAACAATGCTGGCCCAATTGAGACTGGCATTGACCAAGTTTGCCCTCTTAATAAAGATTTTCAGGTTGAAACCAACCTATTGTGATCAGTCTATGGCATAAATAGGTGATTGCTAGGGCTATCTACTCAATGCATCTTTTTGGCTAACCCAGATCAACGCAGCAGCAGCAGGTGCAACTATCAGAGCTCCAGCCGCAAGAAAACTCCCAATCATTCCAACAGCAGAACTTGTAGCAGCTTCACTAGAAGCTCCAGCAGTTAGGAGCAAATTTAATAATTGAAAAGCCATTTCAGCTAATTCTTATGCAAGACCGAGTAATCTTAAGCAATAAAAGATGATTTAGACCATCTATTCAATAATGCTTTGAGCTTTGTGATGCCTCTGTTAGTTAAAAGTCTTCCAACCCTACATTTTTTTATGGGTTTTTTAATCGGTGGGCTTACCCTTGCATTCCTTCTAAGAATTATTTTGACATGGTATCCAAAAATAGATTTAAGAACTGGTTTGTGGCCAATTATCTTCTTACCAACTGAACCAATATTGGTGCTTACTCGAAAAATTGTTGCTCCGATCGGTGGCGTAGATGTTACTCCGATTATCTGGGTAGGTCTCTTAAGTCTATTTCGCGAATTGTTTCTTGGACAACAAGGTTTATTAACTCAAATTATATTCTGATCTTCATGGCTATTTACAACATTTCTTGTTCAACAAACTTTGTATGAACATCTCCGTGTATAAATTCTTTTCTTTTCAGTAATTTCAAATGAAAATCAATAGTAGTAGTGATTCCTGTGACTGCACATTCATTTAAAGCTCTTTCCATCCTTTTTAGTGCAGCTTCTCTATCCTTCCCCCAAACAATTAATTTTCCTATTAAGGAATCATAAAAAGGAGGAATATCGTAACCAGTGTAAACATGACTATCTACCCTTACGCCCGGTCCACCAGGAGGCAACCAACCTGTGATTTTTCCTGGGGAAGGTCGAAAGTTGTGACTTGGATCTTCTGCGTTAATTCTGCATTCAATTGCATGTCCCTCAAGCTTGATCTCTGCTTGAGAAAATTGTAATTTTTCTCCTCCCGCGATACGTAATTGTTCTGAAATTAAGTCCATACCTGTAACTAACTCAGTAACAGGATGTTCCACCTGTATTCG
>QCND01000043.1 GCA_003213355.1 Prochlorococcus sp. AG-424-E20 | reverse complement strand
ATTTCCTTCATATCTTCGCAATTGACCGTTTTCAAAATTAAAAATTCGATCAATAGTTCGATCAAGAAAATATCTATCATGCGATACAACTACAACACAACCTTTAAAATCATCAAGAAAATCTTCTAGCACACTTAGTGTTTGTATATCTAAATCATTCGTAGGCTCATCAAGCAATAATACGTTGGGTGCTTGTATGAGCATTTTGCATAGAGCAAGTCTTCTTTTTTCTCCCCCTGAAAGTTTTAGCAGAGGACTATGTTGTTGACTTGGTGGAAAGAGGAATTTTTCTAAGAGTTGAGATGCTGTAATTTGTTTCCCTCCATGATCAATTCGTAATGCAGCCTCCTCCACAAAATCGATAACTTTGCGGTTTAGACCACTCCCTTGATTCAAGTCATTTGTATGCTGATCTAGGTAGCCAATATGAACCGTTTCTCCAAGTTTTATTTTCCCACTTGTAGGCAATCTTTTACCCGCAATTAGATCTAAAAGAGTGGATTTACCACTGCCATTTGGACCAATAATTCCTACTCGGTCCTCTGGACTAAAGCTATAAGTGAAATCTCTTAAAAGATCCAAATTATTCTCTTTATTATGTAGCGATAGCCCTACACCTTCAGCTTCAATTACGATTTTTCCAATTCTTCTACTCAGTGAATTCATTTCTAAATTAGCTTTGACATGACTTTTCGGTTTCGCTTGCATTTCAGCAATCCTTTGAATACGTGCTTTTTGTTTTGTACTTCTTGCTTTGGGACCCTGTCTTAACCAAGCTAATTCCTTTCTTAAAACACCCTGGAACTTTTTCTTTGTAGATGCCTCTGATTGCTCTTGTTCAACTTTTTGTTGAAGAAATTCACGATAATTGCCCGAATACTTGCGAGCTTCTCCATTATTAATTTCGACCATCCGGTTGGTAATACGATCAAGAACATATCTATCGTGAGTTATTAAGACAAGAGCACCCTCATAATGGTCTAACCAATTTTGAAGCCATTCCACTGCAGATGCATCTAGGTGGTTAGTAGGTTCATCAAGAAGCAAGACGTCTGGTTTAGAGACAAGCGCAGCGGCAAGTCCCACTCTTTTGCGATAACCACCAGAAAGCTCTTTTACTGGCTTATCTAAATCTTTTATACCTAATCTTCTTAGAACATCTTGGCATTGTTGTTCTAAATTCCATGCCCCAGCGGCATCCATAAGTTCACTCGCCTGACCTAGCTTTTTCAAAAGGTCTTCATCTTCTGGATTTTGGGCGATTTTTCTACTTAGCTGACTGAAATTAAGTAATAATTTTCTTTTTTCTCCACACCCTTCAAGAACTTCTTCCAAAATACTTTTTTCACTGTTGTAACTTGTTTCTTGCCCAACTAAAGATATCCGCAAAGATGATAAACATCTCCTTTCTCCCGCCATCAAAGGTTCTATTCCTGCAATGACTCTCAAAAGTGTTGACTTGCCAGATCCATTTGGACCAATCAAACCAAGTCTCTCTTTTTTATTTACATGAAGATCTAAATTTTTAAAAAGGTTTTTTATTCCAAAGTCTGTTGAAGCATTAACAAGACTAATCAACACAGCTTAAGTCCTCACGTCCTTAACTAAAGCTAACTTATAAATAATACCCCCTAGTCCTCTAGAATTTTTCCAACGTTTGAACATGAAATTTCTAAATAAACTCTGTTATTGCTAAATAGCTATTACATTCTATTTCAACAGTTACATCAACTATGAAATAGGGAATAAGGATGCAACTTCAGAAAAATATAGTTAAGAAACTTAGCGAAAGAAATTACAGTACTGCTCTACTCTTGAACTAACCCTACCAGAATCTTTTAATCCTAATAACCTTGCGGCATCAGCACCGTTAATTTCGACAGCATAGTATCGTCCACAAATGTTCTTAGTTTCATAAATTCGATCATCAGAATTAACTGCCATCGGAGATATAAGAGAAAAAGATAGAGCCACAAGAAAGATACGGTTCATTATTTTTTTTATGAGATAAAAAACTTTAGCGCCTTTTGTGAGTAAGATCTTACATAATTATTTATAGAGATAAGAATAAGGATGAATTTTTTAGAGAGAGTTCTTTCAAATTACTTTCTGGCTTGGAGTCAGATTTTTAATTACAAAGATAAAACAAGTAGAATACCTTTTTGGCATTTTTTTATTCTGGATGGATTAATAGGTGCTGTGATTTCAATACTGTCTAATAACAACCTTGCTAATGATCCAAATGATTTTTATAACATCGCTGAGGGATATGACTGGAGTTATTTTTATAGCATTCCATCTTTTTTGGTTTTCATAGCTTTATTAATCAGAAGGCTGAGAGATATAGGTAAGGAAAACTTAATTTTATGGGCATTTTGTTCATTTATTCCTTTCTACAATCTTTATATATTTGCCCAGCCTTCCTCTGAAGAATAAATGAAGTGTTTTAAAGCTGTAAGCATTATTTAGTTTTCTAAAATACTCATTTCTTACCCCTAAAAGTTCGAGGATAAGGAATATTAAGAGCGTTAAACCTTTTCAATTTTTTACGACGTCTATAACGCTTATAAAACAAGTCGAAAAGTGTCGACACTCCAAACCAAGAGAGAAAACAGCTTATAATTAACCTGGCACCTCCAGTCGAAGCAAGCCAATAGATAATAGGATCAACTATAAGGTTAATGCTAATTATAAAACCAATAAACAAAGAGATAGTAAGACAAGCTATTACTGACAAAGCTCTGATTATTTTTTTTGTGTTGGAATTTTTCATACCCAAATGCTTGAAATCGTATTAAGAATCCATATTTTCTATTCTCAAGCAAAATAGATAGTAAAGGAATTTTAATGTAATAAAAGTTGATTCACCTTTAATATTGAATATATACAATTCACAGCTTATATAATAGAAAAATAAAGGGCAGACATTAAGAATTGGCTTTAATACAGCTTAGATTGAATGCAACTACTTTGAATAGATATATCTATTCATAAACGGCGAGATACTTCTATAGCAACAATGCAAGAGGCTTACGCTCATTCTTCTAAATATTAAAATTACTTTTAGCCAAGTTATTGAAAGTTTACAAACTGGTCTGAGAAGGTAATTTAGATTAGCTACTTTTAGCCAATGTCATTTCATCACTCTGTCGAGGAAACGATGTCAGACCTTATATGTTATATGCTTAAAAGAACCGACCATCTCAATATTGGAGATCAGTTAGCTATTGGTCAAGAATACAAAGAATGGATTAAATGTATAAAGAATAAAGACCTTGTTCCACAAAATATACTCTTTATCAATACATCTACTTTTGGGAAAAATAATCAATAAAAAGAAACCCTTTTTTTATATATAGAAAAGTTCCTAAATTTTTCAGGCCTCATATTTACAAATCATTTGATAGTGATGAAATCAACTATTGAATAATGAGGAGTGAGCCTAAGGCTTTTTCATTACCAGGAATTGATCTCGTTGATTTCAGTTTATTCATTTCAACAGAAAGACAAATGTTCCATCTTTAGAAATAGATTTAACTTCACAAAAATACGTTTAAAAGTTTCAGCGGGCTTTATTTGTGTGATCACAACTTTCAATGAAGAAAAAGTAAAAGATTTTCTTTAATTGTCTAGGAAATAGAAATAACTCGCGAAAATCAAATTTAATGATTAAAAACTTATGCGTCGATTGGTATCTGTAATAGTTGGTCTAGCAGCTCTATCCGCTGGCTGTGCGACAACAAATCAAGACAATAGCTCTAGACTTAACCTAATAAAAAATCGCAATGAGTTGATTTGTGGAGTAAGTGGAAAAATTCCTGGATTTAGTTTTTTGAAAAGTGATGGCACTTATCAAGGACTAGATGTCGATATATGTAAAGCATTTGCCGCTGCAATTATAGGAGATTCAGAAAAAATTCAATATAGACCTCTAACTGCAGCAGAAAGATTCACAGCTATTAAAACTGGGGAAATTGACCTTTTATCGAGAAATACCACTTTCACTCTCAGTAGAGATTCCTCAGGAGGAAATGGATTAACTTTTGCACCAGTTGTTTTCCATGATGGCCAGGGATTGATGGTCAAGAAGGAAAGTGAAATTAGTAGTCTCAAAGATCTTGCAAATAAATCTATATGTGTAGGCTCAGGTACCACTACTGAGCAAAATATAAATGATGCATTTGAGAGTGCCTCACTGCCTTATACACCAATCAAATATCAAGATCTTAATCAAGTAGTTGCTGGTTATTTACAGGGTCGTTGTTCAGCTATGACTTCTGATCGTTCACAATTAGCTGCGGCTAGATCTGGCTTTAAGAATCCAAAAGAACATATTATTCTTGATGATGTATTGAGCAAGGAGCCACTTGCTCCCGCTTCCGATGGCCAAGATCAGAAACTAGCTGATGCCATGAGATGGGTTGTCTATTCCCTTATATCGGCTGAAGAGCAAGGGATAACAAAATCAAATATTGACAAAAAAGTACAAATTGCAAAGAATAATCCTCAGTTAAAACCTTTAAGAAGATTTTTAGGTATTGATGGGGGACTAGGAGAAAAAATTGGACTTAGCAATGACTTCGTAGTTAAAGTAATTAAATCAACTGGCAATTATGGAGAGATTTACGAAAGACATTTAGGACAAAATAGCGAAGTGCCTATTCCAAGAGGACAAAATGAGTTGTATAAGAAAGGAGGCGTACATATTTCACCCCCATTTAACTAAAAATAATTGATTGCAGGAATGAAAATAAATCAAAAATTATTTTTGCAATTCGGAATATCTATTATCTTTTTTGGTTTGATTGGGATACTAATTAATAATTTAACAATAAATCTAATAAGAACAGGTCTTGGTTTTGATTTTAGCTGGCTTCTAAAACCAGCAAGTTTTGCTTTAGCGGAACACCCCTTACCATATACCTCTTCAGATAGCTATGCTTGGGCTTTATTTATAGGTTGGCTCAACAGTCTTAAGGTTATTGTCTCATCATTAATATTGGCTACTTTCTTGGGAACACTAATAGGCTTTGCAAGGACAGGTACAAACTCATTACTAGGTCTCATTTCGGCTGGTTACATCACAATAATTAGACAAACCCCTCTTTTACTTCAACTTATGTTTTGGTATTTTGTTGGGTTCTTAGGTTTAAAAGACAATATGTTTATCCAAATAAAAAATATATTTAACATTTCAAACAAAGGAATAGAGCTTTCAGGATTAACTTTTTCCTCGGAGTTTCTAGCATTATTATTTGGTCTAAGTATCTTTACGAGTGCTTACATAGCGGAGGTAATCCGCGGAGGCATTCTTTCTGTTTCTAGAGGGCAGTGGGAAGCATTTAGGAGCTTAGGAATTTCAGAAAGAAAAGGAGTTATCCGCATAATACTTCCACAGGCATTACCAGCGATCATTCCAGGACTAACAAGTCAATACCTTAACCTTGCTAAAAATAGTACCTTAGCAATAGCAGTTGGATATTCAGATATTTACGCAATTAATGATACTATTATAAATCAAACAGGAAGAGCTATTGAGTGTTTTATCATATTACTTATTAGTTTCTTGCTATTAAATCTATTGATAACCAATGCCATGGAAATCATAAATAGATTAATTTTAAAATCACAAAGATACGATTAATATATGTTAAAACTTTATACAATTTCATCAACAATTTCCTTCAAGAACGCAAGAAAGACATTGTTTTCAAATTCATTCAATACAATTATTACTTTACTCATTATATTATTTATTAGCGTAGCTTGTTTTAATACTTTTGAATGGCTCATATTTAAGGCTAATTGGAAAGTTGTAATATCAAATCTCCCTTTATACGCATTTGGCAGTTTTCCAGCTAATGAACAATGGAGACCTGCTACTTGGATCATTAGTCTTCTTTCACTCAGTATCTTTACTCTTTGGGGGCCTGAGTGGAAATGGCTACGTAAAAACCTACTAATAGTGTGGGTAGGAACAATACCATTGGGTCTATATTTACTTTATGGTGGACTTGGATTATCGCCTATAATGAGTAGACAATGGGGTGGATTAACTCTAACTATACTGCTAACTGTTTGTAGCTCGTTATTATCATTACCTATTGGAATAGTTTTAGCACTATGTCGACAGAGTTCATTGCCAATGGTTCAAAAGCTAAGTTCAATCTTTATAGATGTTATGAGAGCAATACCGCTTATTGCAGTGCTTTTCTTTGGTCAACTACTAATACCGTTATTTCTTCCCGTTGAAATAGAAATTGATCGAGTTTGGAGAGCTATCTTTGCGTTTACCCTATTTGTCTCAGCCTACATAGCGGAAGACATTCGTGGCGGACTACAGTCAATTCCCAACACTCAAATAGAGGCAGCAAATAGTCTTGGCCTTAATCAATACCAAATCATACAATACATATTAATTCCTCAAGCTTTACGCATTGCATTACCTGCTCTCACTAATCAATCCATTGGACTTTTTCAAAATACATCGTTAATGGCTATTTTAGGGTTAGTGGAGTTACTTGGCATAGGCAGAAGTATCCTGGCTAATCCAGAATTTATTGGTCAATATATTGAAGTTTATGTTTGGCTAGCATGTGTCTATTGGATCGTTTGTACAATCATGGCTGTTCTTGCAAGACATCTTGAACAAAGAATGACCATTAATCAAGCTAATTTCTGATAATTCATGAAACCTATTGTTGTTGCGAAGAATCTCACTAAGTCTTACACAAAAGGATTAAGAGCTCTTGATAATGTTTCTCTTACAGTTAATCAGGGGAAAGTCCTAGTAGTCATGGGTCCCTCAGGCTCAGGGAAAAGTACTCTGATTCGAACTTTTAATGGTCTTGAAAATTTTGATAGAGGAGAACTAAATATTTTAGGAATAAAAGTTGATTCCACTCATGATGAAAGGAAAATCCAAAAAATAAGAAGAAGAGTAGGAATGGTTTTTCAACAATTCAATTTATTCCCTCATCTCTCAATCCTTGAAAATATCACTCTCGCTCCAGTTCATGTGCAAAAACGTCGTCAAGCTGATGCGGAAGAATATGCCATGTATCTTTTGAATCAAATGGGAATAGATTCACATGCAAAAAAATACCCAAGTCAACTTAGCGGAGGAGAGCAGCAACGAGTAGCCATCGCTAGAGCTTTAGCCTTAAAGCCTGAATTACTACTATTTGATGAACCTACTAGCGCTCTAGATCCAGAACGAATCAACGAAGTACTCGATGCGATGAGAAGACTTGCTCGGCAAGGGATGACAATGGTTGTAGTAACACATGAAATTGGTTTTGCTAAAGACGTCAGTGATCAAGTTTTATTTATGGATTCAGGTAAAGTCATAGAAACATCTCCTCCAAATATTTTCTTTTCTAATGCAAAACACGAGAGAAGTAGAAAATTTCTAAACCAGCTTGATAAACAGTAGCAAGTCTACTTATCGTCATATGTCCAATCAAAAGGACTTGCATCACAAGTCCTTTTCGGACGTTTTTTGATTCCTATTTCCTTAATCGTACTTTCAGGACAAAAAGAGGTAACTAATATCACCACAGAAAAGTAGCTATAAAGACTTCTTTATAGCTGATTATGAAAGCAGTTGTATTTGCTTCTTCAATTTTCGACAGAATTCTTTGAGGTCGAATTGCAAATAGGGCTAGAACATAATCTCCCCATAAGGGATAATGTTTAGAGATAATCCAAAAGATAAAAAGTTTTTCAAACTTTATTCAGACCTTGCATCTTCGCTGACATCCCATGGCACCAAAAGAGATTAACTATTGGCTAATGAAGAGTGAGCCAGATGCTTACAGTATTAAAGATTTAGAAAAAGAAGAAGAAACTCTCTGGGATGGAATTCGAAATTATCAGGCTAGAAACTTTATGAGGTCAATGGAAATTGGTGATCAAGCTTTTTTTTATCATTCAAACACTAAACCACCTGGAATAGTTGGTCTGATGGAAATTATTGAAAAAAACTTAATCGACCCATTTCAGTTTGATGAAAGTTCAAAGTATTTCGACAAAAATTCAAAAAGAGATAATCCTCGATGGGATTGCGTGAAGACTAAATATATCTGTGAATTTAAACATATGATTACTTTAAAGGAGCTATCTGAAATTTATACGTCTGAAGAGCTCACTCTAGTTCGTAAAGGGAACAGGCTTTCAATTATGCCAATTAATAAAGATATCGCTTTGGAGCTTCTCATAAAGCTCAAGAAAACTTAATTCAAAAAGAATGAGATCCAAACATATTGCCAATATAAAGACGTGTTATCAATCTGGATCTGATGCCATTTTGGATTAGAAACCCTGCAAGCGCAGCTTGTAAAAGCCTATATTGATCCCAATTAGGGTGTTTCTCAATGTAAACCTTCATCGCTTGTTGAATTTGCTTTGGTATTTCTGTTTGAAAACTAATTGTATCCTCAGATTCCAAAACCTCCGAACTTTGGATCAAGCTTTTATCTTCCGTAAAATCAATATTTTTCATTTAAAAAGCTCTTAGAAAATTTAATCCATAAGCAAACTACACTCAAAATCAGATCTGTAAAAAACACTTTCTCGGCAGTCTCATTCTCAGATCAAGTACTCAACTGCTTTCCAAAAGAAGTTATAAGAATTACTTATTATTGGAACCAGACCCATATGATAGGCAAATTCAAATCATCAACCTCCGCCCTTTTCCACAGTAAATAGTTGTAACTTCATTAATCGGATTGATTCTGTGGAAAAGCTGTGAGATGAATCCGGTTGGATTTGGGGAAAAAATTGAAAAACTTTTAGTTAACTTCTCTCACAAATAGTCTGAATCCCACATTGTTCTCATTGCATTCGCAACATTGTTAGTCACATGTCTAGGCCAATAGACCTCTGCTCCTCGATTCAATAGACCGCTCCCACCCAATATCAACCTAAGATTCCACCCATATTGATCACCATTCAAAATTGCTAACCAAGGCCTACGTTCTAATTCCAAAGTTATATCCTCATCGCCCATTAATTGCTCCTTCACTAATTTGTATTGATCACACAATTCCATTACCACCTCAACTAAAGTTTCCCATTCGGATTTATCCAACTCTATGGCCCATGTTTCTCCTCCTATAAGCGTAGAAAAGTTATCTCTTGATGAATCAAAAATTATTCTCCAACCCGGACCTTCTTTTTTGATCACCTAACCAGGTAATAAATCAGGTTGATCTTGTTCATCACTTAGTTCAATTATGGCTCTTTGTACTGGCTTTACTGTGGATTCTTCTAAAAGTCCATCAAAATCGTCAAATCTCCTTTGCTTTGCTCTAAAAGCAATCCTCACAGTAGTGAGGTAGCGATTAGTTGAGTGTCTGATGAGACTCTCGCCTCTTTTTGCTAAATCGTTGGAATTCAATCCTGAACCTGATTTAATCACACTTAAAACTTTATTGATACTTTATTCTATGAGAGAATAGTTCATTTCTATCTTTTTCACCAAATATTGGGTGTGATGTTAGTTTTTCTAGACTAACTTGTTACTGATTGAGTCTTGTTGCACCTATTAAAAATTCACTAAGAAAGATGGAAAAAAATAACATTGATGAATTCGAAAAAATCCTTCGACCTGAAATCAATAAAAATGTTTTTGGAACATTAGCCATCGATTTAGGAAGTTCAACAACAGTTGTTGTTTTTCAAAAAGAAAATGGGCAGCCTCCTGAACTTTTAGATCTACCTCCAATTAGTCGATCGATTGGAGAGATACCAAGTTTAATTTGGAAGTCATCAGAAAAAGAAGAATCATATTTAATTGGTCAGCAAATTATAGATTTAAATCTCATTAATGAAAAAGAAGATAACTTAAGTCAAGATTTTAAAAGATGGATAGGATCTACGGAAATTGAACCTATATATGATTCAAAAATCACCCCAGAAAAAGCAGGTGAGATTTTAATTCACAGTATTTGGGAGAAAGTCTCGCAGAAGGTCAATATCAAAAGACTAGTATTAACTGCTCCAGTAGATACATATCGAGAATATAGAACTTGGTTGGTCAATGTATGTAATTCCTTAGAAGTAAAAGAAATTGCTTTAGTTGATGAACCCACTGCTGCTGCAATGGGAGCCGGACTAGAGCCTGGGTCAACATTACTTGTTTTAGATTTTGGAGGAAGCACAATTGACATGTCAATTGTTGCTTTAGAGGGAGGGGAAGGACAAGCTTCACCAATTGCACAGCTTGTTAGATTTGATGGCAATAATTTAGAGGGGAAAAGTACACAAGTTCTTCGCACAGCAAAAGTTCTAGGTAAATCAGGGCTTCGGTTAGGAGGAAAAGATATAGATAGATGGATATTTAATCATTTATTACCAGAAGAAAATCCAACCAATTCAATCTTGCGAAAGGCCGAGGAGCTTAAATGTGAATTAAGTAATACTAATATAAAAGAGACATTGGTTGTTACTAAAAAAGTAAAAAATATTCAGAATGAAGAAAAGTTTTTAAAACTATCTAAAAA
>QCND01000042.1 GCA_003213355.1 Prochlorococcus sp. AG-424-E20 | reverse complement strand
CTCCGAATGTAATTAATTTTGTTGGTGCAGAGGACCGCAGAGCTACTGGTAAAGCACGCGGACACATAAAACCTCGCCCTCTTAGCAGGCAAGAAGTTAATAGGATTTTCAAACGAGCAGCTGAGAAGAAAACTGTTGTCAAGTTGGATGTAGAGGAAGGTGATCAGATTGTTGTAACTGCAGGTCCTTTTAAAGATTTCCAAGGAGAAGTTATTGAAGTTTCAGGAGAAAGAAACAAACTTAAAGCTCTTTTATCAATTTTTGGTAGAGAAACTCCAGTTGAGCTTGAATTTTCCCAAATAACTAAACAAAATTGATTTTAATTTCCTTTTGCTGTCTGGTCAGTCTAGGAGTTAAGTTTAATAGATAATTTAATCTGATTAATTTCAGGTTTTCCGCATTAGTTCAATTTTCAGCCGATGGCAAAGAAAGTAGTAGCCCTGATCAAGTTGGCCTTACAGGCTGGCAAAGCCAACCCTGCTCCTCCCGTTGGGCCTGCGCTTGGTCAACACGGGGTAAATATAATGGCGTTTTGCAAGGAATACAATTCGCGAACCCAGGACAAAGCTGGCTTTGTTATTCCTGTAGAAATATCAGTTTTCGAAGATAGAAGTTTTACTTTCATAACAAAAACCCCTCCTGCTTCTGTTTTGATAACTAAAGCAGCAGGAATCGCGAAAGGTTCAGGTGAGTCAGCAAAAGGATCTGTTGGCTCGATTAGTACAAGTCAACTTGAGGAAATTGCTAAAACCAAACTTCCTGATCTTAATTGCAGCAGCATCGAGTCAGCAATGAAAGTTATTGAAGGAACCGCAAAAAATATGGGTGTTTCCATAAAGGACTAATTAAATCGTAAAATCATTAACGTTCTCTTATTAGGGGGAGACTAAAAGTCGAATGCACCCCACTTTAATTATGAAAAATTCTTCTAAAAGGATGACAACGTTACTTTCCAAAGTGGAAGAGCGTTCATATTCTCCAATTGAAGCTATAAAGCTAGTCAAGGAGAATGCTAATGCAAAATTCGATGAGACTATTGAAGCTCATATAAGACTAGGTATTGACCCAAAATATACTGATCAGCAACTAAGGACAACAGTTGCCTTGCCAAGTGGGACGGGTCAGAAGATACGAATAGCGGTTGTTACACGCGGTGAGAAAGTGAATGAAGCAACAAAAGCAGGCGCTGATCTGGCTGGAGAAGAAGATTTAGTTGATTCAATCAACAAAGGAGAAATGAACTTTGACCTTCTAATCTCAACTCCAGATATGATGCCTAAGGTAGCCAAACTTGGGAGAGTACTTGGTCCTAGAGGGCTGATGCCTAATCCAAAAGCAGGAACTGTTACGACCGATTTAGAAGGAGCTATTAAAGAATTTAAAGCAGGAAAACTTGAATTCAGAGCAGACAAAGCAGGAATTGTTCACGTTCGATTTGGTAAAGCAAGTTTTTCAGAAGAGGCACTCCTTGAAAATCTGAAGACTCTGCAAGCAACAATAGAAAAAAATAAACCAAGCGGTGCAAAAGGTAAATTTTGGAGAAGCTTCTTTATTACATCTACCATGGGACCATCAGTAGAAGTAGATATAAACGAATTACAAGACTTGCAGAAAGAAAAGTGACCCTTATTGCTGTAAATTAGCTAAGTGGCATAGCCACAAGGGCATGCGCCCAGCCAAAGACAGCAGGTCTGATCTATTAAACCTTCCTTTAATAGAATCTTTAAACCCCGCCGAGGAATACGCAGGATTTATCTTTTTGGATTGAATCATTAGCGGCCTCGATTCCCATAAGGGAATATGGCCGCATGTCCAGTTCTTCCCCCGATTCGATCCAATTATTATGGGCCGCACGCTGGAAAGCAAAAAGCAGATCGTCAAAAAGATAGAGGATCTATTAGATAACTCCGAAATGGCATTAGTTCTTGATTACAAGGGCTTATCCACAAAAGAGATGTCTGACTTGCGCTCAAGATTGCAACAAAGCGATGGTGTATGCAAGGTCACTAAAAACACCTTGATGCGTCAAGCCATAAAGGGAAAAGATTCCTGGACTGGTTTGGATTCATTGCTTACTGGAACCAACGCCTTTGTTTTAATCAAAGGAGATGTTGGCAGTGCTGTTAAAGCTGTACAAGCATTTCAAAAGGAAACTCAAAAGTCTGAGACAAAAGGAGGTCTTTTCGAAGGCAAACTCTTATCTCAAGATGAAATCAAAGCGATTGCCAAACTTCCGAGCAAGGAAGCACTTATGGGACAAATTGCTAGTGCAATGAATTCCATAACAAGCAAAATCGCTATTGGTATCAACGAGGTTCCATCTGGACTTGCAAGGTCTCTTAAACAACATTCTGAGAACAGCGAGAGCTGAGCCTCCTTTTTTAACAATTTGTTTTCTACTTACTTAGTTGCTGATTTAAACCATGTCTGCAAAAACCGATGAAATCTTAGATTCATTAAAAAGCCTCTCACTACTTGAAGCCTCAGAGCTTGTCAAGCAAATAGAAGAAGCTTTTGGTGTATCTGCTGCCGCATCTGCCGGCGTTGTCATGGCCGCTCCAGGAGCTGCTGCTGGTGGCGATGGTGCTGATGCTGCTGAAGAAAAAACTGAATTTGAGGTTGTTTTAGAAAGCTTTGACGCTTCATCTAAAATTAAAGTCCTTAAAGAAGTTCGCAATGCCACAGGTTTAGGCCTTGGCGAAGCAAAAGCCTTAGTTGAAGCTGCTCCAAAAACAATTAAAGAAGGAGCAACAAAAGAAGATGCTGAGGCTTTAAAGAAAGCAATTGAGGCTGTTGGCGGAAAAGTAACTTTAAAATAAATATCGTTACTGGAAAAACACCTAATTTCTGCTTATATGAAACCGGTCTGTTCAGACCGGTTTTTTTATGTCTAAAGAAGAAAAATTAGCGATTGCTGCAGCAACTGATGGTGCATGTAGTGGTAATCCTGGTCCGGGTGGCTGGGGAGCATTAATAAGATTCCAGGATGGAAGCGAGGTTGAATTTGGTGGTTTCAGCCCTGAGACAACAAATAATCGCATGGAATTAAAGGCTGCATTATTTGTTCTCGAAAAATTAAAAAAAATAAAATTTGACCCTTCAATAACTATTAAAACTGATAGCAAATATTTAATTGATGGAATGGAAAAATGGCTCTCAAATTGGAAAAAAAAAGGCTGGAAAACTGCATCTGGTAAAAAAGTTCTCAATCAAGATTTATGGAGAGCCCTTGACCACCCTGAACTACCAAAAATCAAACTTCAATATGTCAAGGGACACAGCGGAGAAAAGGATAATGATAGAGTTGATGCAATTGCTGTAGCTTTTTCTAAAGGTCGAAAAATACAGCTAAAAGATTTTGTCAACTAATAAAAAAAACGATTTATACAATATTCTGCTTGGTCAGCTTCTATCTCAAGACGAGGGTATTGATGCAGAAATACTTACCAATTCAGCTCTTAATGCCATTAAATTGGCTTCATTAAATAGAAATTTTCCAATAATTTCTAATATCCTTCTAAAAGCATCGAGTGATTTTCAAAGAAGCAATTCAAGCTTAAATCAAATCATTTTTGGCTCGCACTTTAAAAACCCTGTAGGGCTTGCTGCTGGATTTGACAAAAATGGGGTAGGAGCAGGTCTTTGGAATTATTTTGGATTTGGTTTTGCAGAATTAGGAACCATTACTTGGCATGCCCAAAAAGGCAATCCAAAACCCAGACTTTTCAGAATTGCCAAGGAGAAAGCTGCATTGAATCGAATGGGATTCAATAATGAAGGCGCTGAAAAATTTCTTAAAACCCTAGAAAAACAACAAATCCCAGCCCCTGGAAATAGACCGTGTCTTTTGGGAATCAATTTAGGAAAGTCAAAAATCACACCTCTAGATGAAGCCCATAAAGACTATTTTTTATCTTTAAGACTATTGGCTCCCATATCAGACTATGCCGTTATCAATGTTAGTTCGCCGAATACCCCAGGCCTTCGCTCATTACAAGGAACAAAAGAAATTAAAAAGTTAATAAGCACGCTAAAAGATTTTTCAAATTGTCCTCCTTTGCTTGTGAAAATTGCTCCAGATCTATCAAATGAAGAGATTGATGAGATTGCGAGAGTTTCAATTGAGAATGGTATTGATGGAATAATTGCAATCAATACAAGCTTAAATAGATTTCACTTGAAAAACTTAAGAATCAAAACTGGAAATACTTTAGAGCAAGAAAATGGAGGCTTAAGTGGACTCCCTTTAGAAAGAAGAGGACTGGAAGTTATTAGAAGGCTTAGGAGTAGTACTAATAAGGCTTTACCGCTTATTGGTGTAGGTGGAATCAGTTCAGCACAAACAGCATGGGAAAGAATTGCCGCTGGGGCATCACTGGTTCAGGTATATACAGGTTGGATATTTGAGGGGCCAAATTTAGTTCCAGAAATTTTAGATGGATTAACCCTGCAAATGGAAAAACACGGATTCCGAAATATTAAAGAGGTCATCGGTTCCGAAGAACCATGGAAATAAAAACACAAATGAATTCAATAATTAATTATGATTATATTTAAACTGAACATAATATTATAACAAATATAATGAAAATAGACTTTGATGTTCATGGGGGTAATATTGAGAAAGAAGCAAGAAATTTAGGACTTTCAAAAGATAAAATAATCGATGCAAGTGCATCAATAGCTCCTTTTAAATTACCTAAAAAGTTAAATCATTATCTCATTAATAGTCTAAAGAATGGATCTATAAAAAATTATCCTGATAGAAGTTATTTTGAAGTCAAAAATTCTATTGCGAAATGGCATAATATTTACCCTTCAATGGTTATACCTGGTAATGGAGCCTCTGAATTATTTACATGGGCAGCAAGAGATGCAAGTTTAATAGGAATAAGTTCTCTACCCTCGCCTGGGTTTGGGGACTATCAAAGAGCTTTAAAGTGCTGGAATGCTTCTTATATTCATAATCCTATTCCTTTATCTTGGACTAATAGCAATCCACAGTCATTTCCCATTAGACCAAAAACAGATGTCTTATGGATTACAAACCCACACAATCCAACTGGGCAATTATGGAGTCGTTCATCGATAGAAAAATTATTAAATGACTATAAACTCATAATTTGCGATGAAGCATTTATTCCTCTTACACCCGGTGGGGAAAATCAATCAGTCATTAATTTAACTAAAAGCCATAAGAACCTAATAGTGATAAGAAGTTTAACTAAGTTTCTAGGTATTGCAGGATTAAGAATTGGATACGCCGTAACGAACTCAGATAGATTATTAAAATGGAAAGAGATAAGAGATCCATGGCCATTAAATACACTAGCAATAAATGCAACTAATATGATCATGAGAGATTGTAAAATGCATAAAAAAAGATTAATTAAAATCCATAGATGGGTAGAAGAAGAAGGTGAATGGTTACATCAAAGTTTGTCAGAGTTTTCGACTATTAAGCCTCTACCCACAACTACGAATTTTCAATTAATCAAAAGTGAGAGTTCTATATTAAATCTTGTTGAGAATTTAAAAAAACGAGGAATTTTATTAAGAGACTGTAGATCATTTGCAACTCTAGATGAAAACTGGATCAGAATAAGTCTCCAAAAAAGAAACCAAAATATTCAAATTATTAATGCTCTAAAAGAGTATATTAAATAATCGAATTGATAATCTCAAATATCTTATTTTCAGAATTAATATAATCATAATTATTCATATTTGACTTCATTTCACTGAGAGAATTAGAGTCTATCAAATTAGATATAGTTTTTTTCAAAATATCTTTTTCTGGATCATGTTGATTCACTATTACAGCCCCTCCATATCTAGCCATGTAAGCAGCATTAAGTTCTTGATGTTGATCAGCAGAAGCTGGAAAAGGTATTAAAATTGAAGGGGTCTTAGTTACCATTAATTCACAAATTGCACCAGATCCTGATCTACTTATTGCAAGATCAGCATTTTGAAGCAACGCCGATATCTCATTACTAAATTGTCTTACAACCAAATTGGCGTTAGTAGTAACTTTATTTAATTCTTTATAAAAATAATCATTTTTACCGGTCAGATGAATAACTCTACAACCCTTAGCAAGCAACCAAGGCAAGATATTCCTCACCATCTCATTCATTGGTATTGCACCTTGGCTGCCTCCCATAACAACAATCAATATCCCCTCTCCTAGTGGAGCCCAAGGAGGAAGAGACTGATCCAAAATAAATTCTGACCTTACAGGTGTTCCAGTAAAACTTGTTCTACACCCTGGCAAATAGTCAGATGCTGATGGAATTCCTAACGCAACATGGTCACAAAGTCTTCCTAACAACCTAGTAACTTTGCCTGGCATAGCGTTAGATTCATGCAAAACTACAGGGATGCCAGTCAGTTTTGCACCGAGAATGCTAGGAGCCGAGATATATCCACCAGTAGTAAAAACAACGTTAATTTTTTTTTGACGTAATAGAAAAGAGACGCGGATAGAAGCAAAGAGTAATTTAAATAAATCAAAAATTTTTTTAAAAATATTTCCTTGTAATCCTGCGACTTTCAGCTTTATTAAATTGTATTTTTTGGGAACCAGTTCAATCTCTAGCCTATTTGGCACACCTAACCACTCAATTTCCCAAGAATTTGGCAGTGATTCAGCAAAAGACAATGCAGGATAAATATGCCCACCCGTTCCGCTTGCAGCAATTAAAAGGCGAGGCATACACTAAATAAACTTATCCTTTAAGACTAAGTTATATTGAATAAAAAAGGTAGGCGTGCGACATTCACTAATAGCGAAATCAATAATTTTTTTATTGCTATATCCCCTAATGATCAATTCTGCTTTTAGCAAAAACATAGATAATCAGTTATTAATTAATCAATTGGAGGAACTTCTTAACCAAAGAGAGGATAATTTGCTAAAAGAGCTATTTATGCAAAAATCATTCAGTAAATTTAGTAAGCAGTATCTAGACTTCAGGAAGAAATATAAAAATGCAAAATGGTCAATTCAACCAATAAGAAATGATCAAAATAAATCATTTCTAGATATCAAAATCATATCTACAAGAATAATTAATGATCAAATTTATGATCTACATACAAAACAAACTGTCAAGTTAGAGACTTACAAAAATAAAATCAAAGGATATGAAGTTATTGATGAAGAATCAATTATGAATAGCCAAAAATCACCTCTTATTATAAAAATTATATCTCCAGACAAAGTTCTTACTGGTGAAAAATATGAAATGAATTTAATTATTGAAAACCCATTAGACAATTCCTTAACTGCAAGTGGAATGATCGTACTTAAAAACGAAGATAATAAGAAAATATCAAATGATATATTTCGGATTAAGCCGAATCAATCAGGTGGTCTATTTAAATATATCCAAGCGCCCTTAAAACCTGGTTCTCAAACTATCTCAGCAATCATTACGCATCCAGAAGGGATTTATTTAATTACAAAAAAAATAAAAGTAGATTTATAAAACCTACTTTTATTAATCATTAAATTAAATTGAACTTATTAAGCATCATCTAAAGCAGAAACACCAGGAAGAACTTTCCCTTCCAAGAGTTCAAGGCTAGCACCACCCCCAGTCGAAATATGAGACATATTTTTCGCTAAACCTGCTTTCTCAACTGCTGCCACTGAATCTCCACCTCCAATAATTGTGCAGCATCCTTGAGCACTGAGTTCAGCCAAAGTATTCGCAATGGCATTTGTTCCATTTGCAAATTTCTCGAATTCAAACACACCCATCGGTCCATTCCAAATAACAGTTTTGCAATCTTTCAGCGCATCCTGGAAAAGGGAAACGGATTCTGTTCCAATATCCAATCCCATCCAACCTTCGATAATAGAATCAACTTTTGAAGATTTGCTATTTGCATCAGGAGAAAAATTATCGGCCAACACAACATCACTAGGCAAAAGAAACTCAACTCCTTTATCTTTCGCTTTCTTCTCCAAAGCACTTGCCAATTCAAGCTTATCTTCTTCCACAAGACTATTACCAACAGATAATCCTCTAGCTTTATAAAAAGTAAATATCATCCCTCCACCAACAATTATCTTGTCGCATTTATCAATCAAAGACTCCAAAACACCGATCTTACTACTTACTTTTGAACCGCCAACTATTGCTGCCAAGGGTCTTTTAGGTTGATCTACAGCTCCCTGAAGGTACTTAAGTTCTTTTTCCATTAAATAACCAGCGACACAAGGACTTAAGAACTTTGTAACTCCCTCGGTTGAGGCATGAGCGCGGTGGGCAGCTCCAAAAGCATCATTAACATAGACTTCTGCCAAAGAAGCTAATTCCTTTGCAAATTCTGTATCGTTTTTTTCTTCCCCAGCAATAAATCGAACATTTTCCAAAAGAACAACATCGCCATTGGACATAGCATCTACTTTTGACTTAGCTTCAGCTCCTACACAACTTTCAGTTTTTAGAACTGTTTTACCAAGCAATTCACTTAGTCTCTGAGCAACAGAAGTCAAACGCATTGTTTCATTAACCTCTCCCTTTGGTCTACCAAAATGCGCAGAAAGAATAACTCTTGCGCTCTTCTCAAGCAGATCATTAATAGTTGGTAAAGCAGCACGAATTCTTGTGTCATCAGTTATTTGCCCCTCATCTCCTAATGGGACATTAAAATCAACTCTCACTAAAACACGTTTGCCGCATAAGTCTTCAGCGCCGAGACTTGACAGGGAACGCTTAGACATAATGTATGGGATTCAGAAAGGAAACTGAGTGACCATAGCTCTTGAAAGGCACTAATTGGGTAATTACTAAGACACAGAAAAAATCTGCCTAAACGCCTAAGAAACTAAAAACCGCTCTTTAGATATTTAAAGTTTGTGGTTAAAATAATTAATTACCCCTAGAAGCACTGCAATTACTAGATAAAGTAAACTTATAATGTAAGGGTAAAAATTAATTTTTTTTTGAATCTAATGAATGAAGAATTTTTCTCACCGGAAGGTTATTAAATATTGTAATTCTATCAATCTAGATTGATCAATAAAATTTAACTACCATCGGGATATTTTGAATAATTCAATTATTATTATCAACTTAATTAATCTTTTCAGATGATAAGTTGAACATAGAATTGGTAAAACCACTCTCCCAAAAGAAATCAAAAATCAACCTTGACAATTTTATTCAATTTAAACCAACTTCTTTTTAAAATTCAGTGAATAAGCAGCTTATACAATGGTATCCAGGACATATTGCTAAGGCAGAAAAACAATTAAAGGAGCATCTAAATAAAGTTGATCTAGTTTTCGAAGTGCGAGACGCAAGGATACCTCTCGCCACTTCTCATCCATATCTACAAAAATGGTTAAAAGGAAAGAAGCAAATATTAGTTATTAATAGAAAAGACATGATTAATGTTGATGCCCATAAAGCTTGGGATAAAAAATTAAGGTCAGAAGGGAAAGTCCCATGGTGGTGTGATGCAAAAGCTGGAACAGGCGTTCTCCAAATCAAACAAGCCGCTATTCGTGCTGGGCAAGAGTTAAATCAAAGACGTCTCGACCGAGGAATGAAAAATCGTGCAATTAGAGTTCTAACTCTTGGTTTCCCAAATGTTGGGAAATCTGCTCTCATTAACAGACTCGTTAAAAAGAAGGTTGTATCTAGCTCAAGGAAACCTGGGGTCACAAGAAGTTTGAGATGGGTAAGATTGGGACAAGATCTTGATCTATTGGATGCTCCTGGTGTCCTGCCACCTAGATTTGAAGATCAGAATGCCGCGTTAAAATTGGCCATTTGTGATGATATTGGTCAAGCCGCATACGATACTGAACATGTAGCCATTAACTTTATGAAGCTTCTTGAGACATTAGAAAACAACCGAGAAGCGGGAATCAAGTCAATGTGTCTTCAAAAAAGATATGGAACATTTGTCAATGAGACAATTAAAGACAAATCTTTATGGCTACTTTCAGCAGCAAAACGTCACACTTCTGGAGATACTCGAAGAATGTCTCAAAGATTACTTGATGATTTTCGCAAAAATTTGTTGGGTAATATTTCTCTTGAACTCCCCTAATGAATAAAGAAATCAAACATGAATTTGGGCAGGGACCAGGTGAATTATTTGAGAGTGAATATAAGAAACCTTTGCCTATGCGTCTTGATAGATGGCTGGTAAGTCAACGAGCAGAACAAAGTAGGGCTCATATTCAGAAATTCATTGAAGCGGGGTTTGCAAAAGTGAACGGTAAAACTGGAAAAGCAAAAACTCCCGTTCGGCCAGGTGACATTATTCAACTTTGGGTTCCACCACCTGAGCCTCTTCCTTACTTAAAACCAGAAAAAATTGATTTAGATATTTTATATGAAGATAATCATTTTATAGTGATCAATAAAAAAGCAGGGATAGCAGTTCATCCTGCACCAGGGAATAAATCAGGAACTTTAGTCAATGGTTTAATCAATCATTGCCCAGACTTACCAGGGATCGGAGGTAAATTAAGACCTGGAATAGTTCATCGCTTAGATAAAGATACAACTGGATGCATTGTCGTAGCAAAGACTCAAGAAGCCTTAGTTAAACTACAAATTCAAATACAAAAAAGAGTAGCCTCAAGAAATTATATTGCTGTTGTCCATGGAGCTATTAAAGACAATGAAGGTATGATTGTCGGATGTATTGGGCGACATCCAAAAGATAGAAAAAAATATGCTGTAGTTAATGAGGGATCTGGTAGGTATGCTTGTACACATTGGAAATTAATTGAAAATCTGGGAAATTTTTCTCTTCTTAAATTCAAACTTGATACGGGTAGAACGCATCAAATTCGTGTTCATAGTGCACACATAGGTCATCCTATTATTGGAGACCAAACTTACAGTAGGTGTAAAAAATTGCCTATTAAACTTGGTGGCCAAGCTTTACATGCAGTTGAATTGGGTTTAATACACCCAATAACATTAGAAAAAATGAAGTTTACAGCTCCATTACCTATAGATTTTGAACGACTGTTAAAAGTTTTACAATATAAAAATAATATTATTTAGGAAGTCTAGGACATGCATTTACCATTTTTTTTGTGAGATATTTTTGAGGATTATTGAACAAATTCTTACCAGAATTCTCTTCGATAATTTTCCCTTTATCAAACACTAATACTCTGTGACAAAAGCCTGCCGCAACTGATAAATCATGGGTTATGAACAACATAGACAATTTTAATTTTTCTTGCAAAGAGCGTAGTAACTCCAAAACTTCTGCTTGAATTTCAGCATCTAACATACTGACACTTTCATCACAAATAAGTATTTTGGGACTAAGCGCAAGTGCTCTTGCAATAACTACTCTTTGCTGTTGTCCTCCTGAAAGCTGAGAAGGTAAGCGTTGTTCATACATTGCTGTGGGCGTCAAACCAACTAGTTCTAAAAGAGTTCGAGTTTTTTCTCTAGCTTGAGATCGACTTAGAGATTTATGGATAAGAATTGGATCTACAATTGCATCCATTACCGACATCTTAGGATTCAAAGAAGCAGAAGGATCTTGAAAAATAATTTGAATATATTTACGTAATTGCTTTAAAGATTTTCTCTTCATATTTGAAATATTCTTTCCAAGAAAAAAAACACTTCCACCTCTAGTAGGCAATAAGCCAGTCAACGCTCTACACAGAGTGCTCTTGCCACATCCTGATGGACCTACGATCCCAAGAGTTTCACCTTCATACAAAGAGAAGGTAACTTCATTAACAGCTTTCAACAAAAAAGAACTGAAGGGCCAAAAGCCTAAATCATGCCAGCAACGTAATCTATTCACTCTCAATAATGCATCACTTTTATTCATTATTTCTCTCTCAGAACCATCTAAAATTCTTGCTGAATTAACTAATCTTTGAGAAATCTCAGTTTTTGGATTAACAACTATTTCTCTTATATTTCCAGACTCTACTATTTGACCGCTATCAAGTATTGCAATTTTATTACACCATTTATATGCCATAGATAAATCATGACTAATTAATAGTAAGGCAGTTCCAATTTCATCACAAAGTAAACTCAGTTCACTCATAATTTGATCAGCTACTAATGTATCCAAACTAGTTGTAGGTTCATCAGCAATTATCAAAGGGGGTCGTAAACAA
>QCND01000041.1 GCA_003213355.1 Prochlorococcus sp. AG-424-E20 | reverse complement strand
TCCAAAAAATTCTAGTTTTTACATCTTAATTACTAGATTTCTAAGAGATTCAGATCCATCTCAGTTGAACCAATCAAACTTAAGAAATATATTAAATCTTCTACTTGAGAGAAATGATTTAAATCATAATGAATTAATAAAAGCATTTAACTTTGTTTATAGCAATGAAATAATCATTAATTTAGAAAAAATTGATTCAGACTTTTCCAAAATAGGATTAATTATCAAGGATAAAATCATAATTAATGCACTGAAAAAAATTATCTTTTGTAATGTCAAATTGGAGAAACTTCTAACCAAAGTTAGAAGAAATATATGCAATCATATCTCTCAAAATAAAAAGACTATTAATTACTCGGAATTACAATTTGTTATTGCATTAGGAGAGCAATGCTTCTTGAATGAATATATTTACTCACTAACAGAGGAAGAAAATTTATCTATTAATAATATTATCAATAGATGTAAAGATGGTGAAGTGAATGAAGCAAATATTTCAGTTTTGTCTTGTTACTTCCCAATATACAAACTTCTTGATCAAATATCATCCTTAAAATCTTTTATTTCTTCTAATCAAAGTTTTAATGAACTAATAGAATTACAAATGTTAGAACCTTTAAAAGAAATTGAATTATCCAAAAATATCAAAAAGATAGGGTCTATTAATGATGAAGTTTCTCAAAAAGTAAAATCTCAATATGAAGAGAATCCATATCCTAGATGGAGATATGGAAATCGTTCAGAAAGTCAGAAGATATCTACTTTGCAAGCAATTAATAATGAAATTAAACCTAATTCTATTAGTTCCAGTTCTGGAGATAGTCAATTAAAAATTCTAATTGCCGGATGTGGAACAGGTCAACAAATTTTATATAATCAAATTTATAAAAATTCTGAGATTACTGGAATAGACTTAAGTTTATCTAGCCTTTCTTACGCCCAAAGAAAAATAAAAGAACTTGAAATCAATAATGTTAAATTGATTCAAATGGATATCTTAGAAGTTAATTTACTAGAGGAAAAATTTGATATTATTTTATGTTCAGGAGTTTTACACCATATGGATGATCTCTCAAAAGGTTTAAAAGCATTATTAGGGGTTTTGAAAACTAATGGTTTTCTTAAATTGGGTTTATATAGCGAACTAGCAAGACAAGATATTGTTGAAGCAAGGAATTATATTGCCAGCAACAATCTTCAAGCAAATGAAGAGAATATTCGTAATTTTAGAGAAACCATCTTTTCAGGTGAAACACCAGTATTCAAATCTCTTACAAAGGGTTCTGATTTTTATACACTCTCTTCCTGTCGTGATCTTTGCTTTCACACACAAGAACATAGATTCACAATTAATCAACTACGAGAAACTCTCAAATCTAATGAATTAGAGTTTCTTGGATACTTGCTTCCAAAACCAGTTAAATCTCTCTATAAGCAATATTTCCCAGAAGATAAAAAACAAACGAACTTACAAAACTGGGAAAAGTTTGAAGAGAAGTATCCCAATACCTTCAGAGCGATGTATCAATTCTGGGTTCGTAAAAGAACTACCTGAATACTCAGAGACTAAGTTGTGAGGTTTTGTTGTGGTTAGGCGACTTCAGGGCAGAACCCAATATCAAGGACTCTCTTTCTTTCCCAATTAATAAAGCGCTTAGTTAGATGCTCTCCTTGAGGAATAATAATTTGATGAAGAGGACAAGTTAAAAAAGTTACGCATGACTTATCGCAGGTGTAAGTGAAGTGATCAAACGTTCTTCCTTAGACCTACTACTGCAATTCCTCGCAACCATGAGCGAAAGATTGAAATCCAGAAGCAACTGAAGGTGACTTTTGATTTGGAGTTGGCAGCACTCAAAGCAAGAAAAGCACTCTATGAATCTTGGAATGAAATATCCACTTTCCCCATTCATTTGGCAAATAAATATCAACAGATTATGTTTTCAGTCATAAATTAAGACGGAAAAGAGACATTCATGACCTTCTATTTCTTCGTTAAATCCTTCTAAGTGAGGAGGATTTTTTATGGGAAATTTACACTTTTAAGAGGTTTTATGCCTCCCGAACTTTTATTAATTCTTCCCGAAAATATCCCTAACTCCCATTGAATGATCCGGGGTAACCTGAATAGGTATGGAGGTCTATTTCCCCTCACATCCAAGTCATAACGCAACCCCCCCTATGACTACTCATGGGGGGGGTCTCAGATCTTTTATAAAAACTCCCCGGGCGGGATTCGAACCTGCGACCAATCGGTTAACAGCCGATCGCTCTACCGCTGAGCTACCGAGGATTACAACAATAAGAACTTACCCTTGCCAGCTACCTAAGGGCAAGTGTTTTTAATTCTTGGAACACTTTTGAACCAGAATTCCAATTGCTGATAGCTCCATTTTTAACAATTGCTGCTCCATCACAAAAATATAATTCTTCCAATCGATGAGTAATCCATATTGCTGTAATTGGATCAGCAGAGGAACTGGTCAATTTTTTCATAACTTTCAAAACCGAATGTTGACTTTGAGGGTCCAATAGAGCTGTGGGCTCATCAAGTAAAAGTAAATTTGACTTGCTAACAATTGCTCCAGCAAGTGCTAAACGCTGTTTTTGGCCACCACTTAAAGTATGAATAGGCCTGTCCAACATTTCACTCAATTCCACTTTTTCAAGAGCTGAATGAATTAAGTCCAATAAATTAGTTTGGGGAATGGTTTTAGGAACGCTAAGCATCAATTCGCTTTTACATGTTGGCATAAGCAATTGATGGTCTGGATTTTGATAAACCATTGATGGTCTAAGAGAGCAGAAAATTTTTCCGCTGTTAGGACGTATTCCTCCATTTATCAAGCGAAACAAGGTGCTTTTACCACTTCCGTTTTCACCAACCAGCATCCACAAACCAGGTTTTACAATTGAAAAGGAGCATTGATCAATAACGTTGACTCCATTGGGCCAAGAAAAAGAGACTCGATCAAATTCCAAATAGCCAGACCAAGTGGTTGGTTGCAAAATTGAATGACTCCTATTTTTTCTTAATTCTGTAGTGAAAATCCTGGCCGTTTACTAGTGCTGCTGCTTGTCTTTTCATAAATCTGTACAGCTGTAATTTCGCTAACAAGAACAGTAATTCTTTTATCTTCTACCTTTTCACAAGTCAATTCTAGGAGCCTTGGATTACCATTTTCGATAGAATCTACTACGTCAGAGTAAAGCCTCTTAGCATTTCCATGCTCTTTTCTCTGTACTACCAAAGGCATAGGACTTAATTTAATAGTAAGTTCAATACAGTACACTTTTTCAGAAGCCCTTAATTACTAAATTTATTCTTACAAATAAAAGCAGAAGAAGTGAAAAATATGTTAATAGTAATATTTTATCTAATCATTACATGTATATAGATCCCAATCATTAGTTTTCTTAATTACTTTGCATTTGGTTTTATTTTCTTCGTCAAAACTTTTGATTTGTTTTCCTGCATACCAATTTAAACTAGGTCGTTCAAAGCTATTTCTAATAAAAATTTGTTGATCAGGAAAGCCATATATAAATTCAGCAACAGGTCTTACTTCCCAATTTTCATTTATTTCCCATAACCAAAATTTAGAACTCACAAAAAAGAATAAACCAATAATGCTTCCAAAAATCAATCCAATAAAACCAACCTTTCTAATATTCTTTCTTGAATTAGATAATAATAATCCTCCAATAAACCAAGCTAAACTTATAGACAAGATTGCAAAAAAGTAACCTTCTCCAAAGTTCAGAATCTTGAACTTAAGTAATAAAGAAAAAGTAAAGAAACATAGTCCAAGTAAAGAAAATATATGAGGAATTTTTCTTAATAATTGTCTAGCGAAAATATAACCTTTCTCTTCTCTTTGAATTAACCAAGAAACTGGAGGGCCGCATACCAAAGCAAAAGGCAACCAAAATGGGTGAATATACCAAGGAAGTTGCATTTTTAGAGGTAAAATGCTTCCTGAAATAATAATCTGAGTACTGAAAGCCCAAACTCCCCAACGAGTATTAAGGCTAAAGCATGCCCACAAAAAACCAATTGGCCATACAAGAATCCAAGGCCATCCCCCTTCAAGTATTTCAATTATTGGCACCAAAACTCCTAGCTCGCTACCTGAGCCTTGTTCAAATAAAACTCTTCCTGCTCCATCGCCCCACCACAACCAGAAAGCTCCTGAACCATATGAAACGAAATTCCATACATGCCAAGCAAACCCTGGAATTAGTCCATAGAAGAACCAGACCCATGAGAAATTATTAAAATATTTTTTTGATTTATATTCCCAAATCAAAGGTAACAAAGATGCAAATAGTGCAGGGATAATTACAGGGGCTTTAAGTAAAAGCATAAAACTACATGCAAATCCAGCTGCTAAAAAATTAAATTTATTTGACCTATTATTTTTTATAGATGATAAGCAAAACCATAAAAGTGCAATAGCACTAAGCTGCGTTCCATCCAACATTGCCATTCGTCCGTATCTAATAATTGGCAATAAAGTCAATAAAATTGCTGATGTAGTTATGCATGATATTCGATCTTTAGGGCGCAAGTTCCACTGAATCAGACCACCTAATGGAACAACAAAAGTCGAAAAAAATGCTGGGAAAAATCTTATGCAAAACTCAGATGGTAAAAAATCAAACTCATCTTGGAAATTTCGACTAATTCCAATTGCAAAAGATATTATCCAGTGCAATCCAGGGGGTTTATTCAAATAGGGCTTATCCCAGATAGAAGGAAGCAATCTTTCTAGTCCACTTTTTTGGTTTAATTCCAATGCAACTCGTGCGACAGTTGCTTCATCAAAATCTCTTAACGGCACATTTCCCAGAGAGACAAATGCAACTCCACAAGCTATGGTCCAAAAAAGTAAAATCCATAGAATTGGAGGCCTACAGTTGTGGGAAATGCTCTGGGTCAATATCAAAAAATTATTCCACCTATTTATATCTCTAAAAGGCCAATAAAGCTTTTGAAAAACAAATTTTCAAGCATTATTAAAAAAGAAATGAATTATTAAATAACTTTTGCCTCGAAACTAATTCAAGTTTTTAAAATAAATCATGCCAATTGCTAATGACATAACATCCTTAGTTGGCCAAACACCTTTGGTCAAACTGAATCGTTTACCTAATGAATTTAGTTGTAGAGCGGAAATTGTAGCCAAATTAGAAAGTTTCAACCCCACAGCATCTGTAAAAGACCGCATAGCTGGCGCAATGGTGAAATCTGCAGAAAAGAAGGGCACAATCAGACCTGGACATACTGTTCTGATTGAACCAACTAGTGGAAACACAGGAATTGCATTAGCTATGGTTGCGGCAGCAAAAGGTTATCGGCTCATACTTACAATGCCTGACACAATGAGTACTGAGCGACGCTCAATGTTAAGAGCATTTGGAGCAGAGCTTCAACTAACTCCAGGCAAAGAGGGAATACAAGGCGCTATTCATCTAGCAAAGGAATTGGTAGCTTCTGTTCCTAATGCATATTTGCTTCAGCAATTTGATAATTTATCCAATCCTGAAATTCATGAAAAAACTACCGCTGAAGAAATTTGGGAAGATTGCGAAGGCAAGCTTGATGCATTAATTGCAGGAGTAGGAACAGGAGGAACAATCACAGGTTGTGCCAGATTCTTAAAACAAAAAAATCCAAAAATCAAGGTTTTTGCAGTAGAACCTTCATCAAGCCCTGTTCTTTCAGGAGGGAATCCTGGATCTCATGCGATCCAAGGCATTGGGGCTGGTTTCATCCCTAATGTATTAGATATGAATCAAATTGATGAAGTCATCAAAATCAATGATAATGAAGCAATGGATATAGGCAGAAGACTTGCCAAAGAAGAGGGATTGCTAAGTGGTGTCAGCAGTGGTGCTGCAGTAGCCGCTGCTTTAAAAGTGGGAAATCAACCTGAGTTTGCGAATAAACGCTTGGTTGTGATCCTGCCTAGTTTTGGTGAAAGATATCTATCAACAACTATGTTTACTTCCATCCCCGCAAAGCCAGTAAAAGGGAATGAGTATCTCTAAAAAGAAATAATCTTTCAACAATGAGCAAAGACCCATATCAAATATTGAAAGTTCATCCCAGCGCAAAACTAGAAGAGATTAAAAAAGCATACAGAAAACTTGTAAAAATACATCACCCAGACAAAGGAGGAGATTCAGCAGTAATGCTCGAAGTAAACTCAGCATGGGAAATATTAAAGAAAAAACATAAAGATCTGAATTTAAATCAAATTAATAATTTAAAAGTTCATAACCATAATGAATACAAAAGAGAAACCAATAATTACTCTAATCCTGAAGATATAAAAAAATGGTTTCAACAAATATACCTCCCTATTGATAAATTATTAGGACAAATCATTAATCCTTTAAGTTCAAAAATACGAGATTTATCAGCTGATCCTTATGATGAAATATTAATGGATTCTTTCTGCATATATCTTGAGCAAAGTAAAAATAAAATAACTAAAATTAAAAAAATTTATACATCTTTAGCCAGTCCCTCAATCATAAGGGATTTCAGCTTAGATCTCTATCATTGTTTATCACACGTTGAGGATGGTATTAATGAATTAGAACGCTACACAATGGGCTATGTTGACAACTACCTCCATGATGGAAAGGCGATGATTTCTATTGCTAAGAAAAAAAGAAAATTTTTACAAAGCAATAAAAAAGAATGGCTTATTTCATAACTGTAATATTTATTCGTTTACTAGTAGGAGACTATATGATCAGAATTTATCCAAACATCAGGAACTGGTCTTCTCCACCTAACTTGAAAGTAATCACCTTTAATTAATAATACTTCTCCAGGCCCCTGAAAAATATATTCCGGTAAGATTGGATCACTTGCTTTAGATTCTAAGCTATTTGAATATTTTTCACGATCAACTTTTACAAGATCACCTTTTCTGAATTTCTTTTGTATCTTTGGAGGAGATTGTGAATCATCTACTTTTCCGGTTTGTTCAGACATTTTAAATAATTAATGAAATAAACTAATGACTTAATTCAAATATTCAAATTAAGAATAGCAGTTAAAACAAAATGGTAAAAACCATTTCATTAATTAATTGCAAGTTCCATAACGTAAATGTTCTTGATCTATGAAGACCATAAGTTAGTCAAAATACCTCTAAGCTGATCAGATCTAATTAGAGAAATCATGAAATTACTACTTACTGGATGCACTGGTTTTATCGGAAGAGAATTAATTCCTTTGCTAATCAAAGAAGGTCACAGCCTCACAGTCATATCTAGACAATCAGAAGGAAGATTAAAAACGATATCCATGGACTCAAGTATAAGGTTTATACAAATGAATCCAGCTGATTCCTCGTCTTGGGATCAAGAAGAGATTCAAAACGCTCTCAAAAGCTGCGAAGGGGTTATCAATCTCGCTGGCGAACCTATTGCTGAAAAAAGATGGACTACTGATCACTGTAAAGAAATTAAAAATAGCCGCATAGAGACAACAAAGAATCTTATTAAAAACTTACGGGATCTAAGAAAACCCCCAAAAGTCCTGATCAATGCCTCAGCTATTGGTTTTTATGGTTCACACCCTCAAACTGAATTCACTGAAGAACATATTAAGGGTGATGATTTTCTAGCCAATCTCTGTCAAGAATGGGAATCTATTGCGAAAGAAAAACCAAGAGCAACTCGACTTTTAATTGTCAGAATTGGAATTGTATTAGCTAAAGATGGCGGGGCACTTGGGAAGATGCTTCCCATTTTTAGAGCTGGTCTTGGAGGTCCCATAGGAGATGGAAAACAATGGATGAGCTGGATACATAGAACAGATCTTTGTAATCTTATTAACGAAAGTGTGAAAAATTCTGCTTGGTCAGGTGTCGTGAATGGTGTTGCACCAAATCCTGTACGAATGAATGAGTTCTCTAATTCACTTGGTCAAGTACTAGGCAGACCAAATCTTTTTGCAGTTCCTGGGCCAATATTGAAGTTAATTTTAGGAGATGGAGCTCGTGTAGTTTTAGAGGGACAAAATGTACAAAATCAAAGATTAAATAAACTCAAATTTAAATTCAATTTCCCTATGATTAATGAGGCTTTCAAATCAATATTAGGTTAAAATTTTTATTGGAATCTAATTAGAAATCAAAGGTCTAACCAATTTTTTATTTTCAGTAACGTTTTCCAATCGGGTTTTCGTGAAAGACCATCTTCAAATGATTCTTTTAATTCTTTTTCTAATTCAGGAAGAACTAGCATAGCTCTTTTGACATAATCAATATGATCTCTAACTCCTTTAGAATTAGTTTCTAACAAAGCAAGACTCAAATTTATCCTTGACTGCGGATCTTGACCGTTAAGTTTCACTGCATACCGAGCAGAGCGCAAGGCTTCCTGAGGCGAGTCACATAACAATTGCAACCAAGACAAGCATGTCCATGCAGCAGCATTATTTGGAGTAGTAGAAGCTATTCTCTGAAAATCTTCAATCAATTCATCTGCTGGTGAACCAGCCTTATATCGATTTAGGGCTTCTTCAAAAAGGCTTTCATCTTGTTGATCCATTGTTATTTAAAAATTCTTTTAGTTAAAGTTAAACTGCAAAGGAACTTCCACAGCCACAAGTTTGTGACGCATTTGGATTAGTAAAGTTAAAACCTCCACCAATTAAATCTGTACTGAAATCTAACTGCATACCATATATATACAAAAGACTCTTTGGATCACAAATCACTTTAAAAGAACTTGTGCCTACTGAATATTCATAGACTTCATCATCTTTTTGAATATCATCATCAGACACAAAGTCCATTGTGTAACTCATACCACTGCATCCTCCAGAACGTACTCCTACTCTCAATAATTTCCCTGAGCCTTGTTCTTTGCAAAGTCTAGACAACTGATCCAAAGCAGGAGTAGTAATAAGAACTCCTTTGCCGCCTTGAGCTTTATGAGTTGTGGGCGGTGCGCTTGATTCACTCATTGTTTTTCTGAACTTTAATAACACTCTATTAATTATATTCGATTTTAAAAGTGCCAAAAAAGAGTTTTTATTCATAGAGTTAGTGTATCCATCTAATTAAACGAGTGAAAATCGCAATAATAGGTGCAGGTTTAGCAGGATTAACTGCTGCAGTTGACCTTGTTGATGAAGGACATGACGTCGACCTATACGAAGCAAAACCTTTTATGGGAGGCAAAGTTGGAAGCTGGGAAGATTCCGATGGCAATCACATAGAGATGGGTTTGCATGTCTTCTTTTTCAACTATGCAAATCTGTTTGAATTGATGAGAAAAGTAGGCGCGTTTGAAAATCTTTTACCAAAAGACCACACTCACCTTTTTGTTAATAAGGGCGGTGACATTAAATCACTTGATTTTAGATTTTTTGCGGGAGCTCCTTTTAACGGCTTAAAAGCTTTCTTCACTACACCTCAATTAAATTGGATTGACAAACTAAGGAATGCTCTTGCACTTGGAACAAGTCCGATAGTAAGAGGGCTGATTGACTACGAGGGTGCGATGAAAACAATACGATCACTAGATTCTATAAGCTTTCAACAATGGTTTCTGAACCATGGAGGAAGCATAAATAGTATCAAAAGAATGTGGAATCCGATTGCATATGCGCTGGGATTCATTGATTGTGAAGCCATTTCTGCAAGATGCATGCTTACCATCTTTATGATGTTCGCTTCTAAGACAGAGGCATCCAAGCTCAACCTATTGAAGGGATCACCCCACAAATGGCTAACTAAGCCAATCCTCGATTACATTGAACAAAGAGGCGGAAGACTTCACTTAGAAAATATTGTTAAAGAAATTCATTCAGATGACTCTGATCATCCATCTGTTACTGGGATAACTCTCCAAACTCGCGAGGGTGAAAAAAAAATTCAAGCAGACAAATATCTAGCTGCTTGCGATGTGTCTGGTATAAAAAGAATAATTCCTAGATCATGGAGACGTTTTAAAGAGTTCGACTTACTTTTTAAGCTTGATGCTGTCCCAGTCGCGACTGTACAACTTAGATATGATGGCTGGGTAACAGAGATCAATAATAAACAAGCTCAAAAAAACCTAAACAATCCATCTGGTTTAGACAACTTGTTATACACAGCCGATGCTGATTTTAGTTGTTTTGCAGATTTAGCCTTATCAAGCCCAGAAGACTATAAAAAAGAAGGTCAGGGTTCTTTACTGCAATGCGTTTTAACCCCTGGAGATCCATGGATCACCAAGTCCTCTGATGAACTTGTAAAACATACTGATTTACAAGTTAGGACACTTTTCCCTTCTTCAAGAGATTTAAAGCTTTTGTGGAGCAATGTGGTCAAGGTTTCTCATTCTCTCTACAGAGAGGCTCCTGGAATGGAGCCATATAGACCAGATCAAAAAACTTCTTTTAGTAATTTCTTCTTAGCAGGCAGTTACACAAAACAGGACTACATTGACTCTATGGAAGGAGCAACAATGAGCGGACATCTTGCTGCTTCAGCAATGCTCTCAAAGTCTGTTTCACTAGCAAAAAATTCTTCGGTTGCTTAAGAAATGGGAAAGTGGCTTGATCACACAGTGATAAGTGAAATACATGCTCCAGTTGAACTTGTTTGGAAGTTTTGGAGTGATTTAGATTCGATGCCTTTGTGGATGACTTGGATTGAGTCGGTTAAGGCAGTCGATCAAAAAACCTCTACACTTCCTGATTTAACAGAGTGGACACTTGCAGCTAATGGCTTTCGTTTTAAATGGAAAGCTCAAATCACAGAAAGAGTAGATGCAGAGAAATTGGAATGGAAATCAGTTGGTGGTTTACCTACTAAGGGTTCAGTACGGTTTTATAATGAAGAGAGCTCTAAAACTGTAGTTAAATTAAAAATATCTTATGAATTGCCTCAAGTTTTAGCAAATCTAATGAAAGCAAATATTCTTGGAGGGATGGTCACAAAAGAATTACAGAAAAATCTTGACGGGTTTAAAGAACTCGTAGAAAAATCAGCTTGAATTTAATTAAATTTTAGTTCTAAGCAAGCTTTTAATAATCCTTCTAGATCATGTGGTTCAGCCTCTTTATCAGGTTTTCTAATAAGTTTTTTACAACTAATAGTTGTTTGAGGTCCAATCGAAACAAGTTTGATCTTTTCAATCAATTTAAACCAATTTCCACCAAAATATTTATTAAATAAGCTAACAGTATTGATTACTGTTTTACCACTAGTAAAAGCAATAATATCTATTTCTCCACTCTTCAAAGCTTCTATGGTTTTTTGAGGTATATCTTTAGGACAAGAAGATTCATAAGCAGCTACTTCAGTAACCTCTGCTCCGTTTAATCTGAAAGAGTCAGATAATATTGACCTGCCGCCGGTTTGTACTCTAGGAATAAATAATTTTAATCCTTTTTGATTCTGAGGGAAATAGTCAAGCAAGCTATCTGCAACAAAACTAGGAGGAACAAAACTAATCTCTGCATCCATATCTGATAACAAAGAGGCTGTTTTTTTTCCTACAGCAGCAATTTGAATAGTCTTAGAAATTTTCGACAAAGATAATCCAATTTCTCTCATTCTATCTTCAACATTTCTAACACCATTTGCGCTAGAAAAGATAATCCAATCAAAGGTTGAGATTTTCTTTAAAGCATCATCCAAAGGAGCCCAGTCATCAGGAGGTCCAATAACTAATGAAGGAAGATCAAATACCTCAGCTTTTTGTGAGAGGTAAACCATTTGTTGGATTAGATTATCATAATGATCATTGGATAGACACTATAGAAAAATTAGAATTTGAGCAAAGATTATCAGGAATTATAATATATGGGTGTCCATATTTATTTGATAAAATAAAAAAATCTATTCATAAAAATATTCCTTTAGAAAGGAGCCCAGTCATCAGGAGGTCCAATAACTAATGAAGGAAGATCAAATACCTCAGCTCCATTTTTTCTAAAGATCTTACGAGCCTCTGAAGTCTGTTCTTGGGCACGAGTAATAATTATCTTCTTGTCGGTTAAAGACATTTCTGTATGCTTCATTCTTAGGAAGTCTAAAGAATAACTATGTATTCACTTAAATAATAATAAGCTTTTTCTTAAAGACTAAATTTTCGACCAAACAATTTTCAATCAGTAAATTCTATGCTTG
>QCND01000040.1 GCA_003213355.1 Prochlorococcus sp. AG-424-E20 | reverse complement strand
ACGACACATCTAATACCTAGATTCCAAGCACGCTTAACTTCATCAATCAATCCATCTATGGGCCAGCGACTTGTACCTGGCATCGCGGCTATTTCTTGAGTATCTGAACCTTCATGAACAAAAAGAGGGTAGATAAAGTCAGAAGCAGAGACAGTGTTCTCTCGAACCAGCTCTCTTAAAGAGTTTGTTCTGCGAAGACGACGGGGCCGATAAGTAAGATCCATATGAACCAATCAAGATAACTACATTTTACTTCCTTTAAGTCCTAGCCTTCTCGAACCAACTTGATCGAGGTTCATCTATTCGAACAGATCTAAGCTTTTCAAGCAGTCTAAGCTCATCAGCTGACCAATTTTCAGGGAACTTTAGTTTTAGGGTAAAAAACAAATCTCCTTGGGTATCTAAGTTATGTAATCCTTGGCCTTGTAATCTCAATTTTTGTTCGGGTAAACTTCCAGAAGGTATTGATAGATATGTATCGCCTTGAGGAGAGACAACCGTAATATTTGTTCCCAAAGCAAATTCATCTAAAGAAAGAGGTAAATCTGCAAAAATATCTAAACCTTTTACTTTCCAAATCGGATGAGATTTAACACTGACTTCAATCAATAAATCTCCTCTCTTCCCTTTTCCAGACTGTATGTTGCCCTTATTTTTAATACGTATTTTTGATCCTGTTTCAATTCCTTTTGGGATTGTTACCTCAATACGTTCATTATTCACCAAAAGATTTTTTTTTGCTCCATTCAAAGCTTCTAAAAAACTAATCTGCAAATTAAATTCTGCATCAAGATTTAGTGATTGTGCATTCTTATTTGAAGATATATTTGAATAAATATCTTGACTAACTTCACTAAATCTTCCAATTAAATCACTCAAAAAATCGTCAAAGTTTAGATATTCATCAAATTGGTTATCATGATTTTCTGTATAAAAATCTCTAGATTTTCCAGCTCTTTTTTTGAACCAATAACTTAGATATTGTTCATAAGACTTTTTTTTAGCCTCATCAGAAAGAATCTCGTAAGCTTCATTGATTTCTTTGAATTCCGACTCAGCCTTCTCATCATGTGGATGTAAATCAGGATGAAATTGTCTAGCAAGTTTTCTGAATGCACTTTTAATTTCTTGACTGGTAGCATTTCTGCTAATGCCAAGAATTTTGAAATAATCCTTAAAACCGTTCAATTCCATGAAAATAAAGCTTTTTCAAGTGCTAAGAGTCAATCTTTTTCTAATTTCGTCTAAATCTAGTATGTAAAAATTGAGAATGCTTAACGTAATTGAACCTTGAAGAGATAGGCTTACTCAAGTCAAATCAAGTAAGGAGAGTCGATTGGCGTTAATTAATGGCTTTCACCTGAAAAATATTAGAGGTGATGTTTTAGGTGGCTTAACAGCCGCAGTTGTTGCATTACCACTAGCTTTAGCGTTTGGTAATGCTGCTCTTGGGCCTGGAGGGGCTATTTATGGTCTTTACGGGGCAGTCGTAGTTGGCTTCCTGGCCGCTTTATTTGGAGGAACGCCTGCTCAGGTAAGTGGTCCTACTGGGCCGATGAGTGTAACCGTTGCTGGAGTGGTGGCGAGCTTGGCGGCTGTAGGAGTACCTAGAGATTTATCTGCTGGCGAAATTCTTCCTCTAGTAATGGCTGCGGTAGTCATAGGAGGATTATTTCAGATTTTATTTGGCCTACTAAGACTTGGTAAATACATAACACTAGTTCCATACTCAGTTGTTTCAGGCTTTATGTCTGGGATTGGAGTAATCATAATTACTCTTCAAATAGGACCTTTACTTGGAATATCAACTCGAGGAGGAGTATTAGAGTCTCTTTCAACTTTATTTAACAATTTCGAGCCAAATGGGGCTGCAATAGCAGTTGCAGTAATGACACTTGCCATAGTGTTTCTGACCCCCCGTAAAATAAGTCAATGGGTCCCGTCTCCTCTTTTAGCATTATTGATAGTTACTCCTTTATCAATACTTCTTTTTGGCGATAGTTCCCTAGACAGGATAGGCGAAATACCTGAGGGTGGTCTTTCTTTAAGTCTCCCAGATCCAAGCCTTGGCAATTTCTTCCCAATAATTCTTAAAGCTGGACTAGTCCTTGCTGTTCTTGGGGCTATTGACTCACTTCTTACATCTCTTGTCGCAGATAATATTTCTCAAACTAGGCACAATTCTGACAGAGAACTCATCGGACAAGGGATTGGAAATGCAGTAGCTGGCATCTTCACAGGTTTGCCTGGTGCTGGAGCCACCATGAGAACAGTAATAAATGTCAAATCTGGAGGTTCCACACCAATCTCAGGGATGGTTCATTCAGTTGTGTTGCTATTTGTTCTTGTTGGTGCTGGTCCACTAGCCGCTCAGATTCCTACAGCTCTTCTTGCAGGAATTTTAATAAAAGTTGGCTTAGACATTATTGATTGGGGATTTCTTTTAAGAGCTCATAAACTTTCGCTGAAAACAGCAAGTGTGATGTATGGAGTCCTCTTAATGACAGTTTTCTGGGACTTGATTTGGGCTGTACTTGTTGGAGTATTCATAGCAAATATGCTCACAATCGATTCAATTACAGAAACGCAATTAGAAGGAATGGAAGCTGACAACCCATTCGATTCATCATCAAATAACAATGCAGCAAATGCACAACTCCCCTCAGATGAGAAAGCACTTTTAGATCGTTGTGCGGGAGAAGTAATGCTATTCAGATTAAAAGGTCCACTTAGTTTTGGAGCAGCAAAAGGAATTACTGAAAGAATGATGCTTGTAAGAAACTATAAAGTTCTAATTCTTGATATCACTGATGTTCCTAGACTTGGAGTCACGGCAACTCTCGCCATAGAAGATATGGTTCAGGAAGCTCAAAGCAACTCAAGGAAAGCATATGTTGCTGGCGCAACAGGAAGAGTAAAGGACAGACTTGCTAAATTTGGAGTTGATGTAATTGGTTCAAGAAAAGAAGCGCTTGTAGCTGCAATTGACAGCTTGAATGGTTAATAATCAATATTTTCATCCAATTTGCTTACTTTAGAAACTAACAGATATGGGACAAAACCTTTTCATCCAAAATGCTTTAAGTCCGCCAATACTTTTTTTCTTTTTGGGTGCAATTGCATACGCATTAAAGTCTGATTTTGAAATTCCAGCTCCCCTACCAAAATTATTTTCTTTATATCTTTTACTTGCAATAGGCTTCAAAGGAGGGATTGAACTTCAGAAAAGTGGCTTTACTTATCCAGTTCTTCCCACTGTGGTGGCTGCAATATTAATGTCTCTTTTAATCCCTCTTATTTGCTTTTTAATACTGAGATTAAAATTTGATGTTTTTAATGCAGCAGCAATATCTGCAGCATATGGATCAATAAGTGCCGTTACTTTTATAACTGCTGAAAGCTTTTTAGAAAGTCAAAATATACCCTTTGATGGTTTTATGGTTGCAGCGTTGGCACTTATGGAGTCTCCAGCAATAATAATTGGTCTTCTATTAGTCAAGTTTGGAGCAACAAAAAATAGGCCCATCAAAAGAAAAATGAAATGGGGCTCAATTCTTCATGAGTCAATGCTTAATGGTTCAGTTTATTTATTACTAGGAAGCCTTTTAATTGGTTTTTTAACATCAGCTGTTGATCCCACTGATATCAAAAAGATGGAACCATTTACTGGAGAACTGTTTTATGGGGCTGAGTGTTTCTTTTTATTAGATATGGGAATTGTGGCAGCTCAACGGCTCGCTCGTTTAAATAAAACCGGTGCTTTTCTCATTATGTTTTCGATACTGATGCCAATAGTTAATGCAGTATTAGGTTCAGTAGTAGCAAGATTCCTAAATTTAGATTCAGGCAATGCACTCTTATTTGTTGTTCTATGTGCAAGTGCTTCATATCTCGCTGTACCAACAGCAATGAGAATGACAGTGCCTGAAGCCAGACCTAGTTATTACATTTCAACCACCCTTGGGTTAACATTTCCTTTCAACATAGTATTTGGAATACCTGTTTATATGAGCTTAGTAAACGCAATGATTCCTCAAATTTAATAATAGAACATGAAAAGACTTGACTTGATTTTTAGTGAAAGAGAACTAGATGATGTTCTATCAGCATTGGAAAATGCTGAAGTTCCTGGCTATACGGTTATGAAACATGCAACTGGAAGAGGCCCAGAAAGAGTTATCACAGAAGATATGGAATTTACTGGATTTGGATCAAATGCACATGTAATTATTTTTTGTGAGCAAGAGATAATTGATAAAATACGAGACAATATAAAATCTGTTCTGAGTTACTACGGTGGAGTTGCTTATGTCTCAGAAGCAACTCCTCTTTAAAAAATACTTCTCAATTTTTTACATTAAGCATGAACCCAATCGACACGAATTGATTTTCTACTATTTAAGTATCTATCTATTGCCATAGCGGCTATGCATCCATCCGATGCTGCTACAACAGCTTGCTTAAAAGGGGTATTTCTGATGTCTCCAATCGCCCAAATACCTTCGACTGTTGTTGACATAAAATCATCCACCAAAACCCCGCCATCCTCCTTAAAAGCAACCTGTTCTCCGAGAAAGTCTGTAATAGGCTTAGATCCGCTCATGTAAACAAACACCCCTTCAAGAGCTAAGTCTTGATGAGTATCAATTGAACGATTTTTAACCTTAATACCTGTTACACCAGCATCATTACCTACGATCTGCATTAACCTTGTCTTACTCCAATGGTTTACATTTGGTTTTGATAAGAGGTCTTGCGCATGATGGTCATCTGATTTTGGATCATTAGATGTTATCCAATGAACTTTGGAAGCAAATTTTGTAAGAACATTTGCTTCTTCGATTGCTTCTTTATTAATACCAACAACGGCAACTTCACGATCTCGATAAAAAGCTCCATCACAAGTCGCGCAATAGCTAACTCCTCTACCAAGAAATTCAGCCTCACCTTTAAATGATGCTGGCCTTCCCATTGCACCACTTGCAACCACGAGTGCTTTTGCTTTAAAAGTTCCTTCTGGGGTGTAGATAGTTTTCCAGTCACCACTCGAATCAATTCCAAAAACCTGGGCTCTTCGATAATCAGCCCCATATTGTGTAGCCTGATCTCTCATCAATTTCAACAAGGCCTCTCCACTCATTTCACTTGAAACTCCTGGATAATTGGCAATTTGATGTGTTATTGCTAGCGCACCTACATCAGGATTCTTATCGAGGATTACTGTTCTTAAATCTGCTCGGGAGGTGTAAAGCGCACAACTGCAACCAGCAGGCCCACCACCAACTATGACAACATCAGTTTCAATGGTTTCCAATGGAAATTCTCTTAGTAGGTTTTGCTCTCTTTCAAGAAGAGAAAGGAGTGTTTTGAAATCACTTGGGTTAATAGATTAAACTTTTTACCCAAATCAAATCAAATCAAATGTTTGCTAGTCCAACTCTAATGAAAATTTTCTAAGATGAACAATAACAAACGATCTTCTAAATAGATTTAATTGATTAAGAGCAAATCTGCCTATAGCTAGTTTCAATCCGAAGACACAAAGAAACCTTAATCTTCTACAGTATAAGCTGATTATTTAGATTCTTGAGCGACTCAGAGTTACTGCTTAAAGCAGCTATAAACCGAATAGCAGCTCGCGTAACAGAGAAGCTGATAAATTCTGCTCAAGAATTTACCGAAATTGCTGAAGAACTACCTCAAAAGCTCCAAAATGAATGGGATAGCTTTAAAGAAGAGGTTATTCAAGAATCTGAACGTCTAGGAAAAAAAGCTAATGAATGCAAAGAAAAAACTCGTGAGAAACAATTAAGTAAAGAAGATTTAATTCAAATTCAAATAGATAATCTCAGATCAAAGGTTATCGACATTAACAAAGATATTGAGGGGGGAAATTGATATTTATAGCTAGTCAAATTCAAAGATTTGGTAGAGCCGTTAGGATTTGGATAATATTGTTAGGTTTACTTTTCTATTTATGGTTTGATTCGAAGAAATGGACTTATTTAAAAGGATATACAACTAAAAGAAGGGAGAAAAGAACTAATTTAAGAGCAAAATGGATTACCAAAGAATTAATTAATTTAGGATCAGCATTTATAAAATTAGGCCAACTTTTATCTGCAAGAGCTGATGTTATTCCAACTGCTTGGGTCAATGAGCTTAGCTCACTACAAGACAGAGTTCCACCTTTTGCGTTTGAAAAAGTCGATAAAATTTTAACGAAGCAACTTGGAAATTCTTATAAAAAAATCATCAGTATTGATAGAAAACCGATTGGCTCAGCTTCACTTGCTCAAGTTCATAAAGCTAGATTAGATAATCAAAAAAATGTCATTTTTAAAGTACAGAGGCCAGACATAGAAAAGTTTTTCAGGCTTGACTTAGATGTGATGAATCAAGTTGCAAAAGTAGTACAAAGAATAAAGTTTTTAAGTCGAGGTAATGACTGGATAGGTATTGCAAAGGAATCTAAGAGAGTATTACTAAGAGAACTAGATTTTCGAATTGAAGCTCAATATGCTGCAAGATTTAAACAACAATTTATAGATGACTCAGATATATTAATCCCAAGTGTATTTTGGGATTTAAGCACCAGTAAAGTTTTATGCTTGGAGTATTTACCCGGGATTAAGATTAATGACATTAAATCTCTAAAAAGTAATGATATTGATACTTCTTCAATAGCAAAGATTGGAGCTACAAGTTATTTGAAGCAATTAGTTAATTATGGTTTTTTTCACGCCGACCCTCATCCTGGTAATTTAGCTGTTTCTAAGAATGGTTCTCTCATTTACTATGATTTTGGAATGATGGGTTTTGTCTCTGAGCGTATTAGAGGCAGGCTCAATTCAATGATAAAAGCCGCAGCACTGAGAGACGTTAGTGGACTAGTCAAAGAACTTCAAATTGCTGGATTAATAGAGGAGGATATCGAAATTGGTCCAGTCAGAAGATTAATAAGAATAATGTTAAATGAAGCTCTCACTCCTCCTTTTGATTCTCAAATCATAGAAAAGCTCTCTGGGGATATATCTGAACTGGCCTATGGGAAACCCTTTAGAATACCAATTGAGTTGATTTTTGTTTTTAGAGCATTATCTACTTTTGAAGGAGTTGGAAGATATTTAGACCCAGAATTCAACTTAATAGCAATAGCAAAACCCTTCCTTCTCCCTATCATGACTTCAAAGAATCCAGACTCTAATGATCTATTTAATGAATTAGGACGACAAGTTACTGAAATAGGCAGTAAAGCTGTTGGGTTGCCAAAACGCTTAGATGAAAATCTCGAAAGACTTGAACAAGGCGACTTGCAACTTCAAGTACGAATGGGTGAATCAGACAGACAACTGAGAAGAATGATTAACGCTCAACAAACACTAGGTAATTCCGTTCTTCTTGGCTCACTTGCAATATCGTCAGCTTTATTAGCCTCAAATAGCAAACCATATTTATTTTTCATACCATTAATTCCAGGTTTTCCAATAGCTCTAAATTGGATCACATTACAATTCAAAATGAGAAACGAAAATCGACTTGATAATTTCCAAGGAAGACGAAGCTCCCGCTAGTTTATTGAAATCACCCTTTCAAACTTCCTCTTGGTCCCAATCCAACAAGTCCAGCATATGTTGCTTGACTCCCTAACTCATCCTCAATACGAAGTAATTGATTATATTTCGCGACTCTTTCACTCCGACTCAATGATCCTGTTTTGATTTGACCAGATTTAGTTGCTACTGATAAATCAGCAATAGTTGTATCTTCAGTTTCTCCACTTCTATGACTAATAACAGTTGTGTAGCTTGATCTTGAGGCAAGATCTATAGCTTCAAGGGTTTCAGTCAGAGAACCTATTTGATTCACCTTAATTAATATTGAATTTGCAATATTTTCATCAATCCCTCTTTGCAAACGAAGTGAGTTGGTAACAAATAAATCATCTCCAACCAATTGCACACTTTTGCCGAGCTTTTTCGTAAGCAAGCTCCAACCCTCCCAATCATCTTCCGCCAATCCATCTTCAATAGAAACAATTGGGAATGAATTAACTAATCCAGCCAATTCCTCAACCATTTGCCCGCTGGAGTAAGAATTTCCACCATAAGAATATTGACCCTCCTGATAAAACTCAGTACTCGCAACATCTAAAGCTAGCGAGATTTGCTCTCCTGGTTTAAATCCCGCCTGTTCAATTGCTTGCATTAAAAGATCACCTGCTGCTTTATTGCTATCAAGATTTGGAGCGAAGCCCCCTTCATCACCAACAGCAGTTGATAAACCTTTCTGACTCAATAAATCTTTAAGCGTATGAAAGACCTCAGCCCCCATTCTCAATGCTTCTCTAAAGCTTTCAGCACCATGAGGGACCAACATAAATTCTTGAAAATCTAAATTATTTGCTGCATGTTCTCCTCCATTAATGACATTCATCATTGGAACTGGTAATAATGATGACATTGGCCCTCCTAAATACCTATAAAGAGGCAATCCCAATCCATTTGCTGCGGCTCTTGCAGTAGCCATACTGACAGCAAGAATTGAATTGGCTCCTAGATTTGATTTGTTGTGAGTATCATCAAGTTGTTTCATCACAGAATCAACTGTGGCTTGATCTAAAGAGGACAGACCGCATAGAGCGGGAGCAATATTTTCTTCAATGTGATTAACGGCCTTGAGGACTCCTTTACCTAGATAACGCTTACCACCATCTCTTAATTCATGAGCTTCATGAGCTCCAGTGCTTGCGCCACTTGGAACAATGGAACGCCCTATGGCACCACCTTCTAAAAGCACTTCAGCCTCAACTGTTGGATTGCCACGTGAGTCCAACACTTCTCGGGCCATAATGGTATCAATTACAAGTTCTAGAGAGTCAGCCACGAATTTAAGATGATTTTTAGATCTTATGAACTACATTATTCCTATATGTTCCTTAATTGCTAATCTAGCTTGCTTTCCAAGACCTAATCAATGAAATTTGTCTTAAAAGAAAACACACATATAGATAAAAAGGTCTCAACCAAAATTCAGTAGGCAAATGACCACTTTGAATCAAAAGTCATCAAAAATGAATGGAAGTCTAACTACAGAACCAGATTCTTTTAGCGATGAAGCTTGGAGTCTTTTATTAATAGCTGAACAAGGAGCAAGAAGATGGAGACATAAAAACTTAGATGTTGAGCATCTTATTGAAGTACTTTTTAGAGATAAAAAATATCAAAAATATACAAATTCTTTACCCGTAAACCATAAAGCATTAAATGAAATCCTAGAAAACTTTATCGCTGAACTACCAATAAACAACCAACCAGATTTATTTATTGGAGAAGACTTAGAAATTCTCCTTGAAGTCGCTGATGATTTTCGCTCTCGATGGGGATCTAATCAAATAGAAATATCTCATATCCTCATCGCAATCGGCAGAGATAATCGCTTAGGAGAAGATCTTTTTTATCAAGCAGGTCTACCTAGTGAAATTCTCGAAGCAGAATTGAAACAACTACCAGCACCCAAATCATTTAAACAATCAAACAGAAATAAAGACAAACCAATAACAAATCGACCACAGAAAGATTCACAGTCTTTTTTGCCTACTGAAACCACTTCAAAAAATACAAAACCCGAGCCATTTCCTCCTCTCTCTAAAGAAGAGATCTCATCAAAGCAAGAACCTTTAAACCTTAGTGAGACACCAAGTGCTTTAGATTTATACTGCAAAGATCTTACAACTGAAGCTGAAAATGGAACATTAGACCCTGTGATTGGCAGAGAGTCTGAAATAAAAGCAATTATAAAAGTTTTATCTAGAAGAGGTAAAAACAATCCAGTACTAATTGGTGCTCCTGGTGTTGGAAAAACAGCAATTGCAGAATTATTAGCTCAAAAAATTGTAGGCAACGAACTTCCTGAATCACTTCAAGGTTTAAGGCTAATTTCACTTGATATCGGTGCATTAATTGCTGGAGCTAAATTTCGAGGACAATTTGAAGAGCGCTTTAGATCATTATTAAGTGAAATAAAAAGTAGTGAAGAAGGAGTAATACTATTTATAGATGAATTACACACAATTGTAAGCAAAGACAGATCAAATACTGATGCTGGTAGTCTATTAAAACCATTATTAGCAAGTGGTGAATTAAGATGCATTGGTGCAACTACTCCAGACAATTATAGACGTACGATCGAAAAAGATCTTGCTCTTAATAGACGATTTCAGCAAGTATCAATCAAAGAACCAAGCTTAAATTTAAGCTTGGAAATTTTAAAAGGACTTAAAGAAAATTACGAGGTTCATCACGGAGTAATTATTACAGATGAAGCACTAATCACAGCAAATCGTTTATCCCATAGATATATAAGTGATAGATGCCTACCAGATAAAGCTATTGACTTAATCGACGAGGCTTCAGCTCAAGTAAAAATAGAAGCTGCATCAAAACCAAAAATCATCGTAGAGAAAGAATCTCAGGTAAAACATTTAGATTCATCAATTCTAAATGCAGATAAAGAGACAACATTAGAGACCATAAATAATCTTCAAGAAAAGAAAGAATTGCTACTCTTTGAGTTAGCTGAGATGAAACATAAATGGCAAGATCAGATTGATAAATCAGCTGAATTACAAGAACTAAAAATAAGCTTGAAAGAATTAAAAAATTTAATAAGAGAAATCGAAAGCTCTGGTGACATAGAAGAAGTAGAAAGACTTAAATACGAAAAACTGTATCAATTACAAGAAAGAATAAAAGAAATAGAAGTTTCTATTCAAGAAGACAATAAGTATGGTCATTCCTTACTAACTGACAAAGTCAACCCAGAAGACATCGCTGATGTTGTCTCAAGATGGACAGGAATTCCTGTTAGAAAGGTTTTATCGGGTGAAAGACAGAAACTTTTAAATTTAGAACAAGACTTGGAAAAAAAAGTGATTGGTCAATTAAATGCTGTTCAAGCAGTTTCAGCAGCAATTCGTAGAGCAAGAGCTGGGATGCAGGACATAAGAAGGCCCATTGGATCCTTTCTTTTTCTAGGCCCTACAGGTGTTGGGAAAACTGAACTTGCTAAATCACTAGCAAGTTCTTTATTTGATGAAGAGGACGCTTTGTTGAGACTTGATATGAGTGAATATATGGAGAGGAATGCTGTTTCAAGACTTTTAGGTGCACCCCCTGGATACGTGGGCTACGAAGAAGGTGGTCAATTAACAGAGGCAATTAGAAAAAGACCTTATGCAGTTTTGCTACTTGATGAGATTGAAAAAGCTCATCAAGAGGTTTTCAACATCCTTTTACAGGTATTAGATGATGGAAGACTGACCGATTCTCAAGGTCGAACAGTAGATTTTAGAAATACAGTTATTGTTATGACAAGCAATCTTGCTAGCAAAGCAATCTTAAATAATTCACTTCAACTTAAAAGTGAAAATTCAAATAAAAATATTCTTTTACAAGAATTAGATCAAAAAATCAACGAAGCTCTAACAAAACATTTTCGACCTGAATTTTTGAACCGCATTGATGAAGTAATAAAATTTAGTCCACTTCAGCCTGATAGCTTAGAGCAAATTGTTCGACTTCAACTTGATGAATTAAAGAAGCTTCTAAAGCACCAAGGTTTAGACCTTTATGTTGACGAAAACACTATTAAAATTCTTGCTAAAGAAGGATATGAACCTGAATACGGGGCTAGACCGCTAAGAAGAGTGATTAGAAGAAGATTAGAAAACCCACTGGCAACACAAATTTTAGAAGAGGCTTTTGAAGATGCAAAAACAATAAGGGTTGAGACTAAAGATGATGATTCAGAAAAACTTCTTTTTTTAATAGATAACTAATATTTCAAACATAAGTTAGTGTAGGTTTATATACATTCTTTTTAAAAGTTCCCTCCTTTAGTCTTCCCAAAGTGACAAGTCCAACCTCTAAAGAGGATCAAGAAAAGGTAATTCCTACAAAAAAGGAAAAGACTGCCTTAAAAAAGAGTTTTTTATCCTCTACAATTGATGAAATGAAACTTGTTGTATGGCCTTCACGCCAACAACTTTTTAGCGAATCTGTTGCAGTGATTTTAATGGTCACTTTATCAGCAGTATCAATCGCTGCTGTAAGCCGTTTTTATGGATGGGCTTCTACTCAGATATTTCGCTGAGTTGACCAACCTAAATTTTTAAACCACTCACAATTTTTCCAGTGTCAGAGATTGAAACCAACCCTGCTAAAGATTCAAAAGTAATTGATAGATCAGAAGCAATTGAGGATGATCAATCACTTTTTGCAAACCAAGCAATCAAGACAAACATTGCACGTTGGTACGCTATTCAGGTTGCCTCAAGTTGCGAAAA
>QCND01000039.1 GCA_003213355.1 Prochlorococcus sp. AG-424-E20 | reverse complement strand
ATAGCCGGCTTAAACCCACATGCTGGGGAAGAAGGAAAAATTGGAATAGAAGAACAAAACTTAATTATTCCCATTTTGAATGAATGGAAATTAGATAATCCAACCATCAAAATTAGTGGGCCTATACCTCCAGATACATGTTGGATTTCATCAGCAAAAGCATGGAATGGGGCGTCAAGTAAAAATAATGCGCCTGATGGAATACTTGCTTTCTATCACGATCAAGGTTTGATCCCTGTCAAACTCATTGCCTTTGATGAAGCCGTTAACACAACTCTTGGGTTGCCTTTTGTAAGAACATCACCTGATCATGGGACAGCTCTTGATATTGCAGGAATGTTCAAGGCAAGAGAAAAAAGTATGATTGCAGCAATGAATAACGCTTGGCTTCTGTCTCAATAAGTAAAAACTATTAGACAGGTTTTAATCTCATTAAAACTTGACCAAACTCTACTGGTGTTCCGTTCTCTACAAGAATTTCAATTACTTCACCACTTACCTCTGATTCTAATTCGTTCATTAATTTCATTGCTTCAAGAATACAAACAGCCTGCCCCACATTGATTTTCGATCCAATCTCCACGAAAGGAGGCTCTTCTGGGCCTGGTGCGCGATAAAAGGTCCCAACCATAGGAGCTGTTACTTCAACCAAGTCAGAGCGTGAGCCTGGCACTGAGGGAGGGGGAGTGCTCGGTACTGGAGAAGCATCAATTTTAGATTGAGTTGGTGATGGCTCAATATCTTCTGAAGTGATTTTCTTATTAGAAGCTATTGAATCTGAAGGAGTTCCAAGATTACGTTTAACTTCCAAGCAAAAGTCTTCTCCCTCAAGTCGAAACTCTTGAATGTCACTCTCAGCTAAAGTTGCCAACAAGCGATGAAGCTCTTCGTGATCAAGATTCATAGTCATTGTGTTTCTCGGCCTAGATAACTGTCATTTCGAGTATCTACTCGAATTTTCTCACCAATTGAAATAAATAATGGGACCATTACTTGTGCTCCTGTTTCCAAGATTGCAGGCTTTGTTCCCCCAGAAGCAGTGTCACCTTTTACTCCAGGATCAGTTTCTTTAATTTCTAAAACAACTGAGTTGGGTAATTCAACTTCAAGAGGTTTTTCATTCCAAGACACTACATTAACCTCCATCCCTTCCTTTAGATATTTCCTGCTTTCACCAATTTGTTTAGCTGTTAGACGCGTTTCTTCATAAGAAGTCATATCCATAAATACAAAATCATTTCCTTCCATATAAGTGTGTTGCAACTTCGATTTCTCCAAAAGAGCTTGTGGAACCATTTCCCCAGCCCTAAAAGTCTTTTCGACAACACTACCGCTCACAACGGCCTTCAATTTGGTCCTGACAAACGCAGAACCCTTACCAGGCTTGACATGTAGAAATTCAATAACACGCCAAACTGCACCGTCTAACTCGATCGTAGTGCCAGTGCGAAAGTCGTTACTTGAAATCATTCACACAAAAGATACCAATCGATCATAAGTCTGTGCCAAAGTCATGCAAAACATAGAATTAACATGGCGAAAAAGATTTGCATTCTTGCCCTGATAACAATCCTATTTTCTTTAAGCTCTCCATGGATTGACCCTGCTTTTGCAAGCCTACCAAATGGTAATCGATTGAAAGATCCATACGCAATATTAAGAAATTCTTTACCGATTGACCAAAAAGAATTACGTGAATTACAAAACAAACTAGAAGATACCAGTGAAGATCTGCGAGGAAGTAGATGGTCAGCTATTAGCAAAGCCACATCAAGAAGTCAATTTCTAGTCAGTAACAAAAAAAATCAAATTCTTGACTCAATGCCAGAGGAAAATAAAGAAAATGCGGCTAATCTACTTTCTAAATTAAAAGAAGAGCTTGATGAGTTAGGGCAAATAACGAACGAAAAAAATAAAGTCTCATTTCTTGAGGTAAGGCGTCAAAGCTTAAAAACAATTGATGATATAGAATCACTTCTAATTACGAAAAATTTCTCATATAAAATACCCGATGAATATAATAATTTACCAAGACTTTTAGGTAGAGCAAATGTAGAAATTAAAACATCAAAAGGAAATATGTATGCCATTATTGATGGTTACAATGCTCCACTTACAGCTGGTGCCTTTATAGATCTTTCATTGAAAGGTTTTTACGATGGCTTACCAATCAATAGGGCTGAAGAGTTTTTTATTCTTCAAACTGGGGATCCTAAAGGAGAAACGATTGGATATATAAATCCTGATAATAATGAGTTGAGAAGAGTTCCGTTAGAAATAAGAACATCTAGTTTAGAAGATACACTTTACGGAGAAACTTTTGAAGACGTTGGTCTTTACACTGAGACTCCAGTGCTTCCATTCGCAACCTTAGGAACACTTGGCTGGGCTCACTCTGATACAGATTTAAATGATGGGTCATCGCAGTTTTTCTTCTTCTTATACGAAGCTGAATTAAATCCAGCTGGACGTAATCTTATTGATGGAAGAAATGCAGCTTTTGGCTACGTAATAGAAGGTTCAGAAATATTAAATAAACTTGGAGTAGATGATAAAATTATCTCGATTACAGTATTAAATGGTTCAGAAAATCTAAAACTTAAAGCTTAAATTTGAAATCAAGTGACAACTACTATTAAAGATTTAGGTGAAATAGAATTACTAAATCGCTTAAAAAAATTTATGCGCTGTGGGCAAATAGATGATGATGTAGCAGAAATAAACACAATAAATAAAAATTTATTAATTAATACTGATTTACTTGTAGAAAAAATTCATTTTTCTGATGAAATATCTAATGCTAAAGATATTGGCTGGAAATGTATTACCACAAATATTTCTGACCTTATTTGCAGTGGCTCAGAAAATATAATTTCCTTTACTATCGGGCTTGTTTTGCCGCCAAACACACATTTTGAATGGGTTGAAAATCTATATGAAGGAATGTCGGAAGCGATGCAAGAATTTGGAGGAGAAATAATCGGTGGAGATTGCTCGTGCGGAGAAACAAAAATGATTTCAATTACAGCAATTGGCGAAATGAATCTCCCCAGACTACATAGAGGAAATGCTTTACCTGGAGATTACATTGTTAGCACTGGATTCCATGGATTAAGTAGGCTTGGCTTGGCTCTTTTAACATCCGAAAAACTACCAAGTGAAGCCCAAGTCAATCCTAAGCTGATTAATAGGGCTATCAACGCACACAAACGCCCCCAACCTGCTTTAAAAGCACTCAAAGCCTTAATAGCTAGTAAACCTCAATCAACGAGTTGGAGAGCAGCAGGAACTGATAGCAGCGATGGACTAATTGAATCAATTAGAGGAATTTGCCAAGCCAGTAATTGTCAAGCAGTGTTATCAAAAACTTCTATTCTCAAAGATCCTGACTGGCCGGAAGAAGATATTTGGGATGAGTGGATCCTGAATGGGGGTGAGGACTATGAATTGATACTGAGTCTTCCTAAAGAATGGGCAAAGTCATTATTAAATAAATACAAATCTGCCAAAATAATTGGGTTTATCAAAGAAGGTAAACCCAATATTTGCTGGGATAATTTAGAACAAACTAAAATTAACCAATCAAGTCTATTTCGACATTTTTAACGCTAGAACTTAAGTTTACTTCCATTTCTGAGCAACAATTTCAGCCAAGTCAACAACCCTTTGACTGTAACCCCACTCATTGTCATACCAAGCTAAAACTTTCACCATATTGTCATCGATGCACATTGTTAAAGCTTCATCAACAATGGTTGATTCATTCGTTCCCGCATAGTCAGAAGAAACCAGAGGCAAATCACCATATTTAATGATTCCTTGCATTTCTCCTTGTGAAGCAGTTTTAAGTAATGAATTGACCTCTTCAGCACTAGTTTTACGTCCTGATTCAAAAACCAAATCAACCGCAGAAACATTAGGAGTAGGGACTCTCATCGCAATACCAGTTAGTTTCCCTTTCATTTGTGGATAAACAAGAGCAACAGCCTTTGCCGCTCCAGTTGAAGTAGGGACCAAATTCATTGCCGCTGCTCTTGCGCGACGTAAATCACGATGAGCATTGTCAAGAATTCTTTGATCTCCCGTATAACTATGAATCGTGGTCATTAAACCTTTATTAATCCCCAACTTTTGATCTAAAACTTTTACGATTGGCGCTAAACAATTGGTGGTGCAACTTGCGTTGCTAAGGATATCAAAATCTTCATGAGAGTATGAATCAGCGTTAACACCAACAACATAAGTACCTACACCATCACCCTTCCCAGGTGCAGTAAGAATGACCTTCTTAGCACCAACTTGTAGATGCTTACTAGCACCAACATCTGTATTGAATACACCTGTTGACTCAATTACTAAATCAATTCCCCACTCTTTCCAAGGAAGATTTAAAGGGTTTCTATCTGAATAACATTTTATAGTTTTGCCATTAATTTGAAATGTATCGTCCGTATGTGAAATTTCGGCGTCTTTTATAGCACCTAAAATAGAGTCATATTTGAGCAAATGTGCACAAGTTTTTGGATCAGAAGTGACGTTAATGCCGACCACCTCAATATTTGTATTTGCACCCCTACTGAGCCAACAACGCATAAAATTGCGTCCAATTCTTCCGAATCCATTAATCGCTACACGCAAAGTCATTTCAAAAACGGTAAAACCGCACAAGCTACTGGCCGCTGATCATACAGAACGATGATCATTTTCTGTGCATTTTGAAAAATAATTGAAGCGTTAAGGAAATAAAAAGTACAAAAACTCTCTAATTCTTTAAAAAATGTGCCTTTATATCAATGAAGAGTTATCTTTCTAACGACACTGAAGCGAAATTGAAGAAGACAAAGGAGTTACCACCTCATATTCATTTTATAGGAATCGGAGGTATTGGTATGTCTGCTCTGGCAATGATTCTCGCTCACAAAGGATATTCAATATCTGGCTCAGACCAGAAAAAAAACCTAACTTTAAAAAAATTAGAAGAAAACAAAGTCCACATCTTTCCAACCCAAGTAGAATCGAATATTGATGAAATTCTTAAAGTCCATGGGGAAAACATATTAGTTGTTAAAAGTTCAGCAATACATCGAGATAATTTAGAATTATGTAAAGCAAAAAAATATAATTTAAAAATCAAGCATCGTTCTGAAATATTAGCCTTTTTAATTGAACAAAAAAAATCAATAATCGTCTCAGGATCTCATGGTAAAACAACTACAAGTACTTACATTACAACATTATTTTCTTATGCAAATAAGAGTCCAACGGCTATAATAGGCGGAATTGTACCTCTCTACAAAAGCAACTACAGTTTTGGTAAAAGTGAATTTTTAATCGCAGAAGCAGATGAATCAGATGGATCATTAGTAAAGTTTAATCCAAATATCGGATTAATCACGAATTTAGAACTTGAACATGTTGATCATTATCTAGATCTAGAAGATTTAATAGAAACAATGAAACAGTTTGCTCAAAAGTGTGAATGCCTGATTACCAATTTTGACTGTGATAATCTTAGAGCCAATATACATGGTTCTAAATGGTTTTCGATTCAAAACATTATTAATATAGATTTTGCACTGATTCCGAAAGAATCTAATGGATCTGAAATTATTGCGGAGTATTATGAAAAAGAAAAGTTTATTGATGTTATAAAAATACCTGTTCCTGGAATACACAATTTAAGCAATGCAGCAGCTGCTATAGCTGCATGTAGAGTGGCTGGCATTCTTTTCAAAGATATAAAAAAAGGAATTGAAAAATTGAAGCTACCTTTGAGAAGATTTGAATTTAAAGGATTATGGAGAAACAGATTAATAGTTGAGGATTATGCTCATCATCCGAGCGAAATTGATGCTGCAATATCAATTGCATCTACTATTATTGAGACAAAACATAAACTCTCAAAAATATTACCAAGAAGAATAGTTACGATCTTTCAGCCGCATCGATATAGTAGAACTAAAAAGTTTCAAAAGGAATTTGCAAAAAGTCTAAGTCATTCTGATTTAGTATTTATAACTCCAATTTACTCTGCTGGAGAAGATAAAATCGAAGGAATAAATAATAAGCGTATTGGACATGAGTTAAAAAAAATCAAACCTAACCTAGAAATATATACTCCAGATAACAATCAAAATTTGATAAAACTAATAAAAGAACAGACTATTGAAAACGACTTGATTTTAATTATGGGAGCAGGAGATATTAATCTAATAAGTGAAAATCTATTTTTAGAGTTAATCAATAATAAATTAATCAGCAATGATATAGCCGCTTAATAAATGAATTCCATTAAATTAGAGAAAAATATCTCCTTATCAAATTTCACTACGTGGGGAATAGGTGGTCCTGCAGAATGGATTGCTCAACCAAAAAATATTGAAGAACTTAAATATGTAATTAATTGGACAAATAAGAAAAAAATTCCTTGCAGTGTTATTGGTGCTGGATCAAATCTTTTAATCAATGACAAAGGAATTAAAGGTTTAAGTCTATGTATGCGTAATCTCAAAGGAATTGAAATTGATAAAAACAATGGAATTATCGAAGTCCTTAGCGGTGAAATGCTTCCTACTTTGGCCAGAAAAGCTGCTTTAAGTGGACTTCATGGCTTCGAATGGGCTGTAGGAATACCAGGAACAATTGGTGGGGCAGTAGTTATGAATGCAGGAGCACAAGAACATTGCATATCTAGCTATCTCGAAAGTATTACAACGCTATCTTTGACAGGTGAATACCAAAGGATCAAAGGAAAAGATCTAAACTTTGGATACCGACACAGTCTGCTTCAAAATGAAAAATTAATTGTCGTATCTGCTCGTCTCAAGCTTGCATTAGGTCATGCAAAAGAAATTCGACAGGTTACAAATGAAAACTTAAATCATCGATTAAAAACTCAACCTTATCAAGCTCAAACCTGCGGCAGTGTTTTTCGTAATCCAGAACCTTTGAAAGCTGCAAAATTAATTGAAGAACTTGGTTTAAAAGGATTTCGTTGTGGTGGAGCTGAAATATCGAAAATACACTCAAATTTTATAATTAACGTAAACAAAGCTTCCTCGTATGACGTCAGAGAATTGATTAAATATGTCAAACAAAAAGTTTTTGATTCTTATGGAATCTTGTTAGAAACAGAAGTTAAACAATGTGGCTTTTAAATTTAAACCCTAAACTCAATAACAATAGGAAATTCTCATGGCTGGATTCGGACTACCAAATTTTGGACAACTCACTGAAGCTTTCAAAAAAGCACAACAAATTCAGCAAAATGCCCAAAAACTTCAAGAAGAGCTTGAGGTTATGGAGATAGAGGGAACAAATGATGACAATAGGGCAAAGATATGGATGTCAGGGAATCAAAAGCCTTTACGAGTAGAAATTGACCCATCTCTTCTTTCTGAAGGAAAAGCAATAATCGAAGAGGCCATACTAGAAGCTATGAAATCTGCTCACGAAGTTTCAACTTCGACAATGAAAGAACGAATGGAAGATTTGACCGGCGGATTCAAACTTAACCTGCCTGGTATGGGAGAGGAGAGTTAATCATTTCTTCAAGGTTCTCACGATAAAAAGGATATCTTTCAAGATCTTTATCAATTACACAACCAGGTTCATCTCTATGCAAACAATCTCGGAACTTGCATTGTGAATTGCTTAACTGAGTCCGAAACTCTGGGAACAAAAAAGCAAAATCAGATGGCTCACATACTATTTCCGGACGATTAAACCCCGGAGTATCCGCAAGAAGTGATCCATTTCCAATAGCAAAAAGTTCCACATGCCTAGTCGTGTGTGTACCTCTCTTTAATTTTTTTGAAACAGATGAAGTAGGTAGTGAAACAGTTGGGATTAAATGATTAATTAAACTTGTCTTTCCTACTCCAGAAGGACCAGCAAGTACAGTTAATTTTGTTTTTCGCAATCGTTCTATTAATGAATCAATACCCTGAGAATTATGTATAGATACTGGTATACAATCATACCCCCAAGATTTAAATTTATTTATATATAAAATCAAATCATTCTTTGTAATTAAATCTATTTTGGTTAAAATTATTAATGGCTCTATATTTGCACATTCAGCTGTTAATAAAAAACGGCTTGTTTGCTCCATATCAAATAAAGGCTCATCAGCTGAGATGCAAATAGAAACTAATGTAACATTTGCGACTGCTGGACGCTTTAAGAAACTTTGTCTAGGCTCTACATCAGAAACTACAGCTCGTTTGTTTTGATAATCTATAGACTCAATGCAAACTATATCACCTACATCTATAAATAAACCTTGATAATTTAATTTACTTCTTCGTATACATAAAAGTCTTATTTTCCCGTAAAATTCATCAAATGAATAATCTTTAAAATTCTTATGGTCAATCTCTACAATTAAAAAATTTGCCTTAAGTGCAACAACAATACCTTTTAATTTATTAGATTTATTTTTATTCACTCGATATTATCAAAGTTACTGTTTTAGAATCTTTATTCAATATTTTTACCTTATAGCCCTTCTCTTCTAAACCATCAATAACACTAGTTTCAGCTTCGCCTATGTCAAGGTCAACTTTTAAAACTTGATTTGACGATAAGTTTTCTAAAACCAAACAACATTTAACAAAATTGACTGGACAAGCAAGGCCACGCAAATCTAAATAATGATCAATGAAGATATTTTTCTCCACTATTATTTGCCAAATAACTTACTAAATAAGCCACTTTTATGATAATGATGTTGTGGTCCACGTGCAGAGTAATGTCCAGCTAATTCTTCTAATAAATTTCTTTCAGAATCTGATAATTTTGTAGGTAATTTAATCTTTACTGAGACTTGATGATTACCTCTAGCAACTGGATTGCCAAGTTTCGGCACTCCTTTATTTTCCAAATTCAAAATAGAGTTAGGTTGGGTTCCTGCTGGAATTTGCAACTTAGTAGGGCCATCTACAGTCTCTATTTCAATAATATCTCCTAAAATTGCCTGAAGGTAACTAATATTAACTTCAGATAAAATTGTCAATCCATCTCTCTTTAAATTAGGATGATTTTTAACTTTTAAAAAAACATATAGATCTCCAGATGGACCACCCTTTAATCCAGCATTACCCTCTCCTGAAACTCTTAATCGTGTTCCGCTATCAACTCCAGCAGGAATATTAATTTTTAATTTTTTTCTTACTTGTTTAACCCCTTTCCCTCCACAAGCATTACAAGGATCTTTAATCACTTGTCCAGTACCACCACAGGTTGGACATTCAGCTACTTGAGTAAAACTTCCAAAAGGTGTACGAGTCGCTCTTCTTACTTGACCTGCACCACTACATGTAGAACAAGTAACAGGACCAGTGCCTTTCTTAGCCCCAGTGCCTCTGCAAACATCACAAGTTTCTAAATGAGGGACCGTAATCTCTTTTTCTTGTCCAAAAATAGCTTTATCAAAATCAATCGTTAAGTCGTAACGTAAATCGTCTCCCTGTTGTGGTCCCCGTCTTTGAGGGCGAGAACCTCCAGCTGAACTAGCACCACCAAAGCCATTAAAAAAGGTATCAAACAAATCTGCAAAGCCGCCCATATCTCCCATATCCGGCATGCCAGCGGCCCCACCTATTCCAGCTTCTCCAAATTGGTCGTAACGAGCTCGCTTTTGAGAGTCGCTTAAAACTTCATATGCTTTGCCTATTTCTTTGAACTTATCCTCTGCACCTGCTTCCTTATTGACGTCAGGGTGATATTTCCGAGCTTTCTGTCTATAAGCCCTTTTTAAAGTGTCAGCATCAGCATCTCTGCTGACACCCAATAGATCGTAAAAATCAGCCATTAGTACATTTAAACAAATTCAATTCCGTTTCGATCATCATGTAGTTAATTCTCATCTTTATTTGGACCATCTACAGATTCACTTAGATCTTGATTAGAGGAACTCTGATCAGGAATCTCTTCATTAACAGCTTTCGAGCCTGGACCCATAGAAACTTTAACCAAGGCATGCCTTAAAACACGACCGTTAAGGTGATAACCCCGTTGTAATTCTTCAATCACAATATCCTCAGCCTTTTCATCGCTGGGCTCTCTCATAACTGCCTCATGCAAAGACGGATCAAAAGCCTGATCAACCACTCGCATTGGAGCAACGCCAAGATTCTTAAGAACTTCAACTAATTGTTTGTAAAGCCCTTGGTAACTTCGGTGTAATGCTTGAGCTTCTTCACCTTCAGGATTCAACTGCTGCCTTGCTCTTTCAAAATTATCAACAATAGGAAGTATTTCACTAAGGGTTGTGCAAGTAAGTTGTATTTTTAGATCATCTTGATCACGCGTCTGTCGCTTTCGGAAATTATCAAAGTCAGCAGCTATTCTCATATATTGGCTGTTTAAAGTTTCATGCTCTTTTTCTAATTGCTGTAATCTTGCTTCAGTATCTGACCCTTTAATATTTGACTCACAACTAGTTGAAGATTCTTCGTTTGCTGTATCTACTGACTCATTCTTCACTTGAGGCTTTACTTCGGGATTATCAGAAAGCTCATCTTGATTAACTGATTCATTACTATTAGGAGAACTTACAGAATTTTCACTGGGATTATTTTGTGATGAACCATCTTGTGATAATTCATGTTCGGAAGAGGAAACGTCTGAATTCATATAATTCAATCAGCATTTAGACCATGTTGATTGCAAAGGGTTGTTTGTACAAGCTACGGAAGCCCACACCTATTTGAATAGAAAAGATAATCATTTACGAATCAACTTCGAAAGCAAGAGCGACACCATTATTACAATATCGTTTACCAGTGGGTCTTGGACCATCATTAAAAACATGTCCTTGATGCCCACCACATCGTCGACAATGATATTCAGTTCTAGGGACAATTAATTTGAAGTCTGTTTTTGTCTCTATTGCATCCGGTAAATGATCAAAAAAACTTGGCCAGCCTGTTCCACTGTCAAATTTTGTTGTTGAAGAAAATAAAGCAAGACCGCATCCTGCACAACGAAAAACTCCTTTCCTTTTTTCATCATTTAATGGACTTGAAAACGGTCTCTCTGTTCCTTCCTTTCGTAAGACGTAAAAAGCGTCTTTGGGTAAACGATTTTCCCAGTCTGCATCAGTTAGAGTTTTATAGTTTTCCATAGGTTTAGAGGAGGCAAAAGCGCTTTTTGGTTTGATAGTAAAACCAAAAAGAGTATTCAAGAGTCCAAACATAAAAAATCTACGCTTCAAAGAAATTTCTCAATTCAGTGAATCTTAATAAAATTTACTCCCTAAAAGTTGAAAAAATTAATTCATAAAAAATGATTTCCAATTCTTTAAAAACAAATGAACTAGCCAACTACAGATTAAGTATTGCTCCAATGATGGATTGCACAGATAGGCATTTTCGTGTCCTTATGCGCCAGATCACCAAAAAATCGCTTCTATACACTGAAATGATTGTGGCCCAAGCGCTCCATTACAGCAAAAACAGGAATAAACTATTAGATTTTGATGAGATTGAGCATCCTATTTCCATACAACTAGGAGGAGACAACCCGAAACTTTTAGCTGAAGCAGCTCAAATGGCTGAAGATTGGGGCTATGACGAAATCAACTTAAACATTGGATGCCCAAGTCCAAGAGTAAAATCTGGCAACTTTGGAGCTTGTCTTATGGGAAAACCAAAGATAGTGGCCAATTGTATTGAGCAAATGAAGAAATCATGCAATATACCAATAACCGTCAAACACAGGCTTGGTATTGATAATCTGGACAATGATGATTATCTTCTGACATTTGTTGATACTTGTTCACTTGCAGGAGCAGACAGATTCATAATTCATGCAAGAAAAGCTTGGCTTAATGGATTAAATCCAAAAGAAAATCGTACAATTCCACCTCTTCAATATGAAAGAGTCCAAAAATTAAAAAATCACAGGCCTGAATTAATTATTGAGCTGAACGGTGGAATAAATACAATTAATGATTCTATTGAAGCTCTAAAAGTATTTGATGGGGCAATGGTAGGAAGAGCTGCATACTCTCATCCATTTCTTTGGACAAAAATTGATTCATTAATTTTTGGACAAAAAGAAAAATATTTATCAAGATCAAAAATAATTAAAAGGCTTATTCCTTTTGCTCAAAAGCATTTAGAGAATGATGGACGTCTTTGGCAAATTTCTAGACATATTTTAAATCTGATAGAAAATATTCCTAATGCAAAAATATTGAGACAAGAATTAAGTGAAAAATGTCAAACTCAGAAAGCTGATATTTCTATTTTAAAAAAAATTGCCCAACAACTCGAAGATGCTGGGCAATAAAAACAATAAGCGAAATCTTTAAGATTCTGCGCCGCCATAATCTGCAGTAGAGTCGGCTCCCCCTTCAGGCGAAGCACCTCTTCTTCTTCTACTACGACCTTGATCAAAGTCATTTACATCTTGAGAAGCATTGCCATGGCTACGATCTTCCCAGCCTTTGGCTCCAGAAGGTCTATCTTGAGCTGATTGATCAGCTTG
>QCND01000038.1 GCA_003213355.1 Prochlorococcus sp. AG-424-E20 | reverse complement strand
CAAAGCTCCTCAAAAAAGCTTTGTTGGTTGGAAAGCTTGCCATTAAAGCAAGAACTTAGGTATGGAGAAAATCCTCATCAAAAAGCTGCATGGTATGGAGAGCCTGAAAAAGGATGGAGTGGAGCTAATCAATTACAAGGCAAAGAATTAAGTACAAATAATCTTCTCGATCTAGAGGCTGCTTTATCTACTCTTCGTGAATTTGGGTATGAAAATACTATTAGTAACCCTTCCTATCAAAAAGCAGCGGTAGTAATTAAGCATACTAATCCTTGTGGAGTAGCTATTGGAGATTCTCCATCTTCAGCTCTTAAAAGAGCATTAGATGGCGATAGAGTAAGTGCTTTTGGGGGTATTATTGCTATCAATTGCCCTGTTGATGAAGCTGCAGCAAAAGAAATTGAAAATATATTTATTGAATGTGTTGTAGCTCCATATTTTAATGAGAATGCAAAAGAAATACTTTCAAAAAAGAAAAATCTTAGGCTCTTAGAATTGAAAGCTGAGTCTGTTCAAAAAGCAGCTAAAAATCACATAAGAAGCATACTTGGTGGTTTATTAATTCAAGATTTAGACGAACCAAATGTTGATCAAAAAGAATGGAAAAGTGTTACAGAACTAATTCCAACAGATGAAGAAATGAAAGACTTATATTTTGCTTGGAAAATTGTAAAACATATACGATCAAACGCAATAGCTGTAGCATCTAATCTGCAGAGTCTAGGGATCGGAGCTGGTCAAATGAATAGGGTAGGTTCAGCAAAACTAGCATTAGAAGCTGCTGGTAGAAAATCAAAAGGTGCTGTTTTGGCTAGTGATGGTTTTTTTCCATTCGACGATACTGTAAAGATGGCTTCTGATTATGGTATTGGTGCAATTATTCAGCCAGGTGGAAGCATTAGAGACGAAGATTCTATTAAAGCTTGCAATGAATTAGGGATAAAAATGATTCTTACTGGTAAAAGGCACTTTTTACATTGAGATAAACTCAAAAAGTTGAATCTTTGAAAAATATTATTTTTATTTTAAATTTTAAACTTATAATTAATTATGATCCTTTTGGATAATAAGTTATTTTATTAGATTTCCTGAAAAGTGATAATCTACCAGGACCTGCACATAAGAAATAAAATGATATTGCTGCATAAATAGCGGATAATTCAAAAATGTAATTGTGATTTTCGACTACAGCAAAAGGGAATCCCTCTAAACCAGTATCTATGAAATGAAAATACAAAGCAAAAACCATAGTTGAAAATAGACCCAACGAGGATAGTCTTGCCAATACTCCTGTTGCCAATCCAATTGGACAAACTATTTGAGTTACTGCCGCCAAATACGTCCATATCACAGGATCACCAGGAAGAAAGCTGAAGTATTTGCCTACAACAAATTCAGCGAATCCTCCTGGATCACTTAATTTTTCCAGACCGTGATGAACCATGAACAAACTAAAACTAACTCTAAGTACAAAAATTGACAGTTCACCAAAAATATTAACTTCTCCTTCAGGGCTTTGAACAACCACCTCAACCTTTTGTGAATCAGGATCCTTAAGATTAGATTTGTTTGCTTGAGTCATCTTCTACTAAAAGCTATTAACTATCCTACGAGAGATTGGAGCATAATTGTGTTTTTTTCTTATCAAAAATTTTCGCCTAATTTAATTAGCTTGTGAATAACATCTTCAACAACACGGTCAGGAGTTGAAGCTCCCGAAGTAATACCTACACTAATATCTCCCTTTTGAAGAAAATCTTGCTCAGTTAGCAATTCTCCTCCCTCTAGAGGCATATGAGTAATGGAATTAGTCTCTTCTCCAATTCGCTCTGGAGTATCAATATGAAATGAACGAATACCTCTACTAATTGCGATTTCTTGAAGATGAGTTGTATTAGAAGAATTAAATCCACCAATTACAACCATAAGATCAAGAGGTTCATCAACTAGAGAAAACATTGCTCCTTGTCTTTCTTCAGTAGCATCACAAATGGTATTAATAGCTAGAAAGTGTTCATTCAATCGAGCTGGACCAAATCGTTGCAACATTGTTTTCTCAAACAATCTTCCTATTTCCTCAGTTTCGCTTTTTAACATTGTAGTCTGATTAGCAACTCCAACTTTTTGCAAGTCCTTATCGGGATCAAATCCTGCTGAAGAGGCTTTTGAAAAACGCTTTAAGAAATCTTCTCTGTTTCCCTTGCCTAAAATATAATCAGAAACATAATTCGCCTCTTCAAGGTCAAATAGGACTAGGTAAGTCCCTGCAAAAGAACTAGTCGCTAGAGTTTCTTCATGTTTATATTTGCCATGAATAATTGACGTGAATGTATGTTTTTTATGCTTTTCGACTGTATGCCAAACTTTTGATACCCATGGGCAAGTGGTATCAATAATATGACAGCCTCTATCATGTAAGAGCTTCATATCTTGAACAGTTGCTCCAAATGCAGGAAGAATTACAACATCTCCATCTTTTACTACTGAAAAATCTTTAACCCCTTTCTCCTCAGTAATGAAAAGAACATTCATCTTCCTTAAATGATCATTCACAGAGGGGTTATGAATGATTTCATTAGTGATCCATATTCTTTCATTTGGATAATGCTTCCTAGTCTCGTAAGCCATTGCTACTGATCTTTCTACTCCCCAACAAAATCCAAAAGCTTCAGCAAGTTTAACTTTTAATCTTCCATGCTCTAAAAGATTTCCATTTTCTCTAATAGATCCAATCAAACTACTTTGATAAGCCTCAGCAAGTGCTTGAGCTCGCTTATTTGCAGAACCAAATCCTCTTCGGTTGTAACGATCCGATTTATGAAGAGTTTGCTTAAAGGCTTGAGTATCCATTTCAATTAAATAGTAAAAAACAAATTGATAGGAATCTCATCACTATTAAACCACACTAAAAAAGCCCAGATATATTCTGGGCTTTTTTAGTGTGGTTTAATACAACTAAAGAAGTTAACTAGCTAGAAGCAAAGTCAGGATAAGCCTCCATTCCATGCTCGCCAATATCAAGTCCCTGTGTCTCTTCTGCTTCGCTAACTCTGATACCTCCGAAGAAGCCACCAATAATTTGCCAAGCAATCCAGCATGTAACAACAGTCCATATGCCATAAGCAGCTGCGCCTAAAGCTTGAATGAAGAATTGGTTAATTCCTCCTCCATTGAGAAGACCAATTCCTGCAGCTCCAGGGTCCATGCCATCAACGCCCCAAAGGCCGATAACAATAGTTCCCCAAACTCCACAAACACCGTGAACTGAGAAAGCACCAACTGGATCATCAATGCCTGCAGAATCCAAAGCAGCTACTGAAACTACGACGATTAATCCACCAACTGCACCAGCAAGCCAAGATCCTGCAAAAGTCATATTGCCACAACCAGCAGTGATACTTACTAATCCAGCAAGAATGCCATTGATGATCATGGTTAGATCAGGCTTACCAGAAGTAATGGTAGATAGAACTGTAGCGGCGATTGCGCCACCAGCTGCTGCCAAAGTTGTTGTAACTGCAACGTAAGCAACATATTGATCCATAGCTAATTCTGAGCCAGGGTTGAATCCATACCAACCAATCCAAAGGATTAGCGCTCCTAAAGTCGCAATGGCCATATTGTGTCCAGGCATCGCTTGAGCTTTGCCATCAACAAATTTGCCAATACGAGGTCCTAAAAGCATTGCGCCAACAAGTCCTGCCCATCCTCCAACAGAGTGGACAATGGATGAACCTGCGAAATCAATAAAACCAAGTTCAGCAAGCCAACCACCATTCCACTGCCAACTTCCTGCAATTGGATAGATAAAAGCGGTCAAAACTACAGAGAAAACAACAAATTCACCAAATTTGACTCTCTCAGCAACCAATCCTGAAACGATCGTTGCAGCAGTACCAGCAAAAGCAGATTGGAAAAGGAAATCAACTGCTGGGACAAGACAACCTGTATCTCCAGCGGCTGCACATTCAAGCGCACCTGAAGGATCAGGATCAACGAATAAGCCTTGGAAATAAAGCCATCCATCAATTACTGAACCGCCATACATTAATGAATAACCAATTACCCAGTAGGCAGTAACAGCAAGAGAAAAAACAAATAAATTTTTAGCTAAAATGTTTACCGCATTTTTTTGACGGCACATACCAGCTTCAACCATTGCGAATCCCGCGTTCATAAAAATAACGAGGATTGTGGCGATAAATAACCAAAGGTTGTCAGCCAAGAAAGAAGCGGCTTGTGGTCCTGTTAAATCTGAGAGAGCAACCTCAGCTCTTGCAGAGAAAGTGAAAACACCTAATCCTAGAAGAGCCAATGGGATAGAGGCTAACCATGCCCAAGACTGACTTCTTCTAAAACCTTTAATACTTCTTAGAAGAAGCATTGGCCCGTTCAAAAGACTTGCGTCCTGAAGACGAGTTGTTCGCCTTGGAGGCGATTGCAAAGCAGTGGTCATAAATGATGCTTACTTCGAAAAAAAGAAATGGATAGTTAATCCAAAATTTATACAATATTTAATATGTACGCAACATATACTTACAAGATGTATGTGTTGATACAAAAAAAGAGTTTGGTCTTAAAAACATGTTCTTATTTACACATTTATCACCCCTATCAATTGAATTTAAAAATCCTACAAAAAACTAAAATAGTAAAACCAAAACCAAGGACTAGTTAACATAGAAAAACTATAAATGCCTGTAATTTATTTTGAAATAATTTACTTTTCCCTCGAATTCTGAAATGGTCTAATACCTTCCCAGGTGATGTGATCTATAAAGAAACCAAATGCGCATGGAATCACTTCAACACCCTTAGCCAATGCCTCTCTAAACAAACGCCCATACTCAGGATCTGCCATGTCACCAGGTGCAAAAAGTTCTATATCGCTTCTACTAATGCAAGGAATTAGAACTGCTCGAGATTCTGGATAAACACTCATTAACTCTATTAAATGTTTTTGACCTCTAGTCGTTACTGTATCTGGGAACAATGCTAAAGAATCTTCACACCAAGTTGTATTTTTAACCTCAACAAATATCTTTCTACTATCTTCATTCTTAATGCTTGGATAAAGCAATAGATCAATTCTACTTTTTCTTTCTAAGCCATAAACCACTTCTGGCTTAATGCTTGAAATTTGACCAAATTGCTTCTCTAAACAATTTGCCTCGATTGAATGTTTAATCAATTTATTAGGCAAAGATGTATTAATACCAACCCAGCATTTCTTGTTCTCATTATGACTAGGAACCTCAGCTTGCTCCCAAGACCAATCTAATTTACGTTTAGGAGAGGGAGAATACTTTAGTCTGACTCTCCGCCCAGGCCACAAAACCCCTTTCATTGGGCCTGTATTTGCACAATGCGCTGTAACTACCTCTCCATCTTCCAACTCAATATCGGCCAAAAACCTCTTATATCTCTTAATTAATATTCCCTCTATAAGAGGAGGAAACTTAATAATGGTTTCACCTATTTCAATCACTTAATTAACATCCAATTAAAACAAGAACTACAAAATATTTTAGGAAATGAAAGTTCTCTTTTTTCAAATCTAACATGTCGAAATCAATCAAAGAAATTGCTTTCGTCGTAAGTTTAGGAACTTTATTAAGCAAATTTGGAGGGATGGCAAGGCAATTAGTTATTGCTGGCGCTTTCGGAATTAGTGCTGCATATGATGCATATAATTATGCTTATATTCTACCTGGGTTTTTCTTAGTTCTCCTAGGGGGTATTAATGGTCCATTGCATAACTCAATGGTTACACTATTGGCAGATAAAAATAAAATTGATAGTAGATTATTTATAAGTTCAATTAATAATATTTTATTTATAATACTATTAACCATAAGTTTTTTTATTTTCTTTTCATCTGATTTTTTGATTGATTTAGTTGGACCGAGTTTAACTCCTGAAATAAAAGAAATAGCATCCTATCAATTAAAAATAATGTCTCCAATAATCTTTCTATCTGGATTAATAGGTATTGGATTTGGATCTCTAAATGCTAAAAAAGAATTTTTCATTCCCTCTATATCTCCATTGATTTCAAGTCTAATCATCATAATATCAATATCAAACTTTTGGATAAACAAAGAAAATACTATTGATCTAGATGTATTGAATATGAGAGGAGGAATTATTTTAGCAAAGGCGACATTTATAGGAGCCCTGTCTCAATATTTAATTCAAATACCATTCCTAATTAAAAAAGGAATATTTGCAATAAGTTTTTCAATAAAAACAAAATGTTCAGAACTAATAAGGGCCTTGAGGATGATTGCCCCTGCATCACTTTCTTCAGGGATGATACAAATTAATGTTTTCACTGATTTATTCTTTGCATCGAAAATATTGGGAGCTGCAGCTGCATTAAGTTACGCAAACTTTTTAGTTCAAGCCCCTCTTGGAATAGTATCAAATACTATTTTAATTCCATTATTACCGGTTTTTGTAAGTTTAAGAGCTCGAGAAAATCATTTAAAATTGATTAAAAAAATCAATCAAGGATTGCTTCTTTCCTCATCTTCGATGATATTTCTAGGCTCTATATTTATTTCACTTTCTACTCCAATAGTTATATTAATCTATGGGAGAGGTTCATTCAATCAAAATGCGGTTGAGATAGTAAGTCAACTCTTAATTGCATATGGAATAGGCATGCCTTTTTATCTATGTAGAGATCTATTGGTGAGAGTTTTTTATGGTATGGAGGACGCAAAAACACCATTTAGAATTTCAATCATAGCAATATTACTAAATTTATTTTTTGACTGGTTTTTCATAGGAGGTTCAAGTCCATGGGGGGAGCTGTCACCGATAAACTTAGGAGTAAATGGATTAGTCTTTTCAACTACATTTGTTAATTTCTTCGCTTGCATACTTTTACTATTTAAATTAAACAATAAATTAGATAATCTAAATTTATCTAATTTATTGGCTCAGAACCTACGCATTATTCTAATTGGTTTGATTTCTGGTATTTGCTCATTTTTTATTTTTAAAATAATATTTTTACCTTATAGTTTTTTCAATTTATTATTGAAATTAATAATATCATCTGGAATTAGTCTGGTTATCTTTTATTGTCTAGCAATTATTTTTAAAATTGATGAGATTGATAATTTAAATAAATTTTTAAAGGAAAAGTTTATTCGTCTTTAAGAAAAACATCTTTTTCTGATCTAACTTTAAGTGGAATTTCCAAACAATTCATTTCATCAGTTTTCACTCCACTTACTGAGAGAATTCTTGCTTCGATACCAAACTCTTGAAAAGCTATTTCCATCTCTTTCATTAATTCTTTTTCAACCTGTGCATCAGCATCAGCAACTTTCCCTATAAGTCTCTCTCCTAATCGACCAATTCGCTGCCTTACAACCTCTCTGGCATTAGTCACCTGAATGATTAGCAAGAATAAAGAAGCAATTGATCAAATCTTATCTGCAATAGGGTTCTAAAATCTCCTCAAGGTCAAAAAATTGATTTGGTGGAATTAATTTTGACAACGGCAATCGCGTGATACCTCCGCCAAGCTTTACTTGTATTCCTTCAAGACCTTTTCTAGCTGCAACATTTGCACCTTGATCAAAGTTAGCCTGACATTCAATTGCTAAGTCCTTTGCAAGGCCAGCATCACCTAGATAAAGGTTCCAATTTCCAATTTGAATAAATAATCTGTCAGCTATTGACATCGTAAGCTCATTAATTTGAGATGAATCGATAGAAGTGGACATAAAACAAAACCTAAGGTTTTCTATTGTTAATGACTTTAGGCAGAGATTCGTTAGTATCTCAAAATTAAAAAAATTAATGGAATAACAACTTTTTCAATTTCTCGATCTTATTTCAACGAATTTTCAAGGCATAGATACAAACATATTTTTCTATTCTTTGGGTGACAATCTGATATTGTTTTTTCATGCGCCTGTAGCTCAGCGGATTAGAGCATCTGACTACGGATCAGAGGGTCGGGAGTTCGAATCTCTCCAGGCGCGTTTAAAAAATTTGTAAATCCATATATAAACTGAAAATAAGAGAAAGTTTTCTCTCATTGGACTAAACATATGCTTACTATCACATCATAAATAAAAGAATAAAGTGACTATTGAATCTTCTTTGATGGAATGTGATCCAAGTATTGCGAAATTAATAAACAATGAATTATCAAGACAAGAAACTCATTTAGAACTTATCGCAAGTGAGAATTTTGCCTCGAAGGCAGTAATGGAAGCCCAAGGATCAGTCCTAACAAATAAATACGCTGAAGGTCTCCCTAATAAACGTTATTATGGAGGATGTGAGTATGTCGATGGAATTGAGAAACTAGCAATAGATAGAGCAAAAAACCTTTTTGGTGCCAACTGGGCAAACGTCCAACCACACAGCGGAGCTCAAGCTAACTTTGCAGTTTTCCTTAGCCTTCTAAAGCCAGGGGACACAATCATGGGAATGGACTTATCTCATGGAGGTCACCTCACACATGGTTCACCTGTAAATGTAAGCGGCAAATGGTTTAAGACTTGCCATTACGAAGTTGATAAAAAGACCGAAATGCTCGATATGGATGCAATAAGAAAAAAAGCAATTGAAAATCAACCTAAATTGATTATCTGTGGATTCTCTGCCTATCCACGAAAAATCGACTTCCAGGCATTCAGATCAATTGCTGATGAGGTAAATGCTTATTTGTTAGCTGATATTGCTCATATTGCTGGTTTAGTGGCAAGTGGACTTCACCCAAGTCCAATCCCATTTTGTGATGTAGTTACAACAACCACTCACAAAACTCTTAGAGGGCCAAGGGGTGGGCTAATCCTCTCAAAAGATGAGGAGATAGGGAAAAAGCTTGATAAAGCAGTATTTCCTGGCACCCAAGGAGGTCCTTTAGAACATGTAATAGCAGCCAAGGCAGTTGCATTCAAAGAAGCTTCTGCACCTGAATTCAAGATCTATAGCCAAAAAGTAATCTCAAATGCACAAGTTCTTTCTAATCAACTTCAAAAAAGAGGAATTTCGATTGTAAGCAAAGGAACTGATAATCATATAGTTCTTCTTGACCTTAGAAGCATTGGTATTACAGGTAAAGTTGCTGATCAATTAGTAAGTGATATTAAAATAACCGCGAACAAAAACACTGTACCTTTTGACCCCGAGTCCCCATTTGTTACTAGTGGGCTAAGGCTAGGTTCAGCAGCCCTTACGACTAGAGGTTTTAATGAACAAGCCTTTGAAGATGTTGGTAATGTCATTGCAGATAGACTACTTAACCCTAACGATGACGATATAAAGGAAAAGTCAATCAATAAAGTATCTGAACTTTGCAAAAAGTTTCCTTTATATAGTGAAAACATCTAAAAAAATTACTATTAACAAAAAAAATCAATTTGGAGCAGAGATTTTATGCATTGGAAGTGAAATACTTCTAGGAAATATTGTAAATACAAATTCTCAATGGATTGCTGAGCAATTAGCAATTTTAGGCATACCACATTTCAGACAAACCGTTATTGGAGATAACCCTGCCAGGTTAGAAGAAGCAATAATTGAAGCATCTAATAGATCTGAAATTCTAATAACAACTGGTGGGCTTGGGCCGACTCCAGATGATATAACAACGAAGGTGATTGCTGATGCTTTTAAAACCCCTCTAGAGCAAAGAAATGGTATTTTGATTGACTTAAAAAACAAGTCAAAAAATAAGAATAGTAAATTATCCGAAAGTCAAAAGAAGCAATCCTTAGTTCCAAAAGGGGCTAAAATTATAAACAATTACTCAGGCACTGCCCCAGGTATTTTTTGGAGCCCAAAGGAAAATTTTACAATACTAACTTTCCCTGGAGTCCCGAATGAATTAAAAGAAATGTGGGTTAAAGAAGCATCAAAATTATTAATTAGTAATAATTTATCAAAAGAAGTTATCTCTAGCAAAGTTTTACATTTTGCAGGTATAAGTGAATCATTGCTTGCAGACAAAATTCCTCATTTACTTATATCAAAAAACCCAACGGTTGCAACTTATGCAAGTACTGGAACAGTAAAGGTAAGAATCACAGCCAAAGGAGAGAATTCGGGAGAAACCAATAGCTTGATAGACCCTATTAAAAAAGAATTAATTCAAATCACTGGATTAAAATGCTTTAGTGAAGACAATGAATCTCTTGAAGAAATTATATTTAAATTATTACTGAAAAGAAAAGAAACTATTGCTGTTGCAGAATCATGTACTGGAGGTGGAATAGGTTCTAAACTTACAAAAATTCCTGGATCTTCACAAATTTTCCATGGAGGCGTCATCGCATATAACAATTCAATTAAACAGAGATTACTAGGGGTACCTGAGGAAATAATTAATACCCATGGTGCAGTCTCAAGGCAAGTTGTCGAATCAATGGCAAGAGGCGTCCAAATAAAATTCAAAGTTAACTGGGCTATCTCTGTCAGTGGAATTGCAGGACCCACCGGAGGAAGCAAATCAAAACCAGTTGGTCTAGTCAATTTTTGTATTAAGGGTCCAAAAACCCTTATCACATGGGAAGAAAATTTTGGATCTAATAAGACAAGAGAAGATATTCAAAAATTAAGCGTTTTAAATGCTCTTGATAGATTACGTTTATCTATAATCATGGCAAATTAAGTTCTCATCATTGGATTTGAAAGTTGAGTTCTAGAACCCTCTACGACAAAGTTTGGAACCTCCATCAGGTAAAACAATTACCTGGAGGATCGACTCAACTTTTTATTGGTCTTCATTTAATTCACGAAGTCACAAGTCCTCAGGCTTTCTCTGCACTGAATGAAAAAAAACTTGGAGTAAAGTTTCCCAATCTTACTGTCGCAACAGTTGACCATATAGTTCCGACCTCAAACCAGCAACGTCCTTTTAGTGATCCTCTTGCAGAGGAAATGTTGGCTACTTTAGAAAAAAACTGCAAAACTCATGGGATAAAATTTCACGGAATTGGAAGTAATTCGCAAGGAGTAGTACATGTTATGGCTCCAGAATTAGGATTAACCCAGCCTGGAATGACAGTAGCTTGCGGAGATTCACATACCTCAACCCATGGAGCATTTGGAGCAATTGCCTTTGGTATTGGAACTAGTCAAGTGCGAGATGTTTTAGCCAGTCAAAGCTTGGCAATGAATAAATTAAAAGTAAGAAGAATATGGGTAGAGGGTGAATTGCAAAAGGGAGTCTATGCAAAAGACCTAATTCTTCATATCATTCGTCATCTTGGAGTTAAAGGAGGTGTGGGATTTGCATATGAATTTGCTGGGCCTGCAATAGAAAAACTCTCAATGGAGGGACGAATGACCATATGCAATATGGCTATTGAAGGTGGTGCAAGATGCGGTTATATCAACCCAGATGAAACCACTTTCAAATATATAAAAGGGAAAGAACACGCGCCCAAAGGTCAAGAATGGGATAAGGCTATTTCTTGGTGGAAAAGTTTAGCTAGTGATTCAAAAGCAACATTCGATGATGAGATTCAATTAGATGGATCATCAATCGAACCCACTGTTACTTGGGGTATAACTCCTGGACAAGGAATTTCAATCAAAGAAACAATTCCAAACCCTGAGTTTCTTCCCAAAAATGAGCAACAAATCGCTAAAGACGCTTGTAAATACATGAGTCTAAAACCAGACGAACCCATAGAGGGACAATCAATTGATGTTTGCTTTATAGGGAGCTGTACCAATGGAAGATTAAGTGATCTCGAAGAGGCATCTAAAATTGTTAAAGGTAATACAGTCGCTGATGGGATTAGAGCATTTGTGGTTCCTGGTTCTCAAAAGGTCGCTAAGGAGGCAAAAGAAAAAGGATTAGATAAAATATTTCTTAAAGCAGGTTTTGAATGGCGAGAACCAGGTTGTTCAATGTGTCTCGCCATGAACCCAGATAAACTAGAAGGCAGACAAATAAGCGCTAGTTCGAGTAATAGAAATTTCAAAGGAAGACAAGGCTCTGCAAATGGGAGAACCTTGTTAATGAGCCCCGCTATGGTTGCTGCTGCTGCAATAAATGGGAAGGTTACAGATGTAAGAAAGTTCCTGCAAGAGTAAACCTAAAAATAAACTTATTGAAAGATGAATCAAAATTTCCCAAAAGGTGAAATCAAATCAATACAAGGCCGCAGTTTTACAATGAAAGGCGATGATATTGATACAGACAGAATAATTCCTGCGAGATTTCTCAAATGTGTAAGTTTTTCCTCTTTAGGAGAACAAGTCTTTGCGGATGATAGAAAAGAACTAAAGGGTAATCACCCATTTGATCTTGATCAAAATAAAGGGGCAAATATTCTTGTTGTCAATGACAATTTTGGCTGTGGTTCAAGTCGAGAGCATGCACCTCAGGCTCTTATGAGATGGGGGATAAGATTAATTATTGGGGAAAGCTTTGCTGAAATCTTCTTTGGGAATTGCCTTGCTCTCGGGATACCTTGCCTAACAGCCTCAAAAGAAGAAATAGTTAACTTGCAAAACCTAGTTGAAAAAAATAACAACCAAATCTG
>QCND01000037.1 GCA_003213355.1 Prochlorococcus sp. AG-424-E20 | reverse complement strand
TGAATCAATTAAAAAATTAGAAGACAATCTCAAGTTTGAGGTAATTGGAGGAAGGATTCCTTGGAAAGTTTTTTCTGAAACAAATTTCTTTGAATTGTGGCCGATTCTTACTGAAAAATGTGCGGCGAATACAGAATTAAGTTTGATTATAAGTAACCCTTGTTCTGGCCCTGCCCTTTCTTTAAAGGAAAGATTAGAGTTTTATAGTAACAAGAAAAACACTGATTTATCATTCTTGAGTGATTTAATTTGTAAAGAAGAGAAGTGGTTAAATAAGCAAGAACATAAACAGAAATTTATTCTGCAATTAGAAAAATTAGGCTGGAATATTTCTTTTGAAGAATGGACTGAGTTTGTATATCAAAAAGTTGATAATACTATAATTAAAAGGTGGCTTGATCAAGGAAGTGAGTACCGAGAAATTATTCTAAAAAATTGTGATGAAGAAACATTAATTCGATTGCAAGAATTATTTAAAAGATTGGATGGCCAGACCATAAAACAGAAGCTTATACATACTAGATTTCTTGCTAAAAATGGTAATTAATCAACGCAAATTATTGGTTTACATGTTATTGAATCTTCATTTAATGCAATTGCATATGTCCATTGATCATAACTTTGTTCGTAAACTTTTACTTTGTGACCAAGTTTTTTATGATGTGCAAATGATGATTTATTCTTCCAAATCCATTGATTGATATTATTCGCTATTTTTCCTCTCTGCCATTTAACTGCGGCTTCTTTTATTACCCATCTTTTAAGTACTAGTTCTTTCGCTTGGCTTGGCGATAAATTTTCTATTTCGTAATTCTCATATTTAGTGAAAAAACGTTTTGACAATTTATAAGCTTGAAACTCTCTATCCTTTCTTTCTATATCAACCCCAATTTTTCCTGAGGACCATCCAATTAATAAAGCATCAGAACAGTGACTCATGCTGATATGCCCCCATCCTTCCGCCAACAAAGGCGGTTCTCCAGGAACTGCTTTGAGAGGTATGTCTAGAGGACCTAAGCCTGTAATGTTGGACATGACATTTCTTAGACAGCCCCTAGAAAAGTGATAAATCAAACCTCGGCTTGGTGCTAACTTTTGAACCCATTTTTTTTCTTCGCTGCTTATTGGTAACAGTCTTGATGGCATCAAAAAAAGCCAAAGACCTAGTACTCTTTTATTGTTTATTTGAGTTGTAACCATGACTCTCTGTATAGGCGATTCTGCACCAGATTTCACTCTTCCTAATCAAGATGGTGTGGATATCAGTCTCTCATCATTCAAAGGATCGAGAGTAGTAATTTATTTTTATCCAAAGGATAATACACCTGGATGCACCAAGGAAGCTTGCAGTTTTAGAGATAATTGGGAGCTTTTCAAATCAAACAATATTCAAGTTTTAGGAATTAGTAAGGATTCCTCAAAATCGCATATAAAATTCATTGATAAACATAAATTACCTTTTACACTTTTAACCGATAGTGACCCATTTCCAGTCGCGGCATCATACGAAAGTTATGGCTTGAAGAAATTTATGGGTAGAGAGTATTATGGAATGATGAGACATACTTTTGTTGTAAATAAAGATGGAAAAATTGAATTAATATACTTAAAAGTAAAATCAGAAAATATGGCTAATCAGATTTTAAATGATCTTAAATTGAATTAATTTTTTTGTATATATCAATCATTCCTTCTAGAACTAGATTGGGAGAATGATTTATATCAATATTTGTATTTTTGAGTTCATTTAATATAATTGGAGCATCACCTCCGCACATCCATATTGGTAATTTAGTCTCCTCAAAAAGTTTTAAGATTAATCCTATTAAAGCATTCATCGAGCCTCTTATCATTGCATTATTAGTCTCATATTGAAATGTTTCAGTTGGGATTTTTTTGATAATGGGAGTCTCTAAATTCATTGCACGGTTTGCCATTGAAGATAATTGAAGGCTGAAACCGGAAATTAATTGGCCTCCAATAAATTCTCCTTTGTTTGATATTTTTGTAACGGTTAATATTGTTCCTGCGTCTATAACAATTAAATCTTTTTCTTTGCTTTTTGAAAATGATTGTTTTTTAAAAGCACTCCATGCAGAAAGAGCTCTGTCAATTCCTAAATTAGACGGAAGATTGTTTAGGGGAACATTGTCTAAAATTATTTCTTTTGAAGGGCATAATTTAATATTTTCAGGGATGGGACCAACTGTGGCCCAAGTTAATTGAGAATAATCCTGATCTTTAAATTTGATTGGATTTGGTGAGGTATGAAAATATTTCCAATCTTTTTTAACTTTGCTTGCCCAATGCCATCTTGTATTGCCAATCATTAGGAAATTTTCTTCTGAGTACACGAGTTTTTTCCTTGTTATTGCGTATTTAAATGGATCCCACATTCTTCACTTAGGCCTCCAAATCTCGTTGACCTTCCTTTGATATTAGTATTTTCTGCTCCGCTAGAATGCCAATCTCCTACAGTGGAATAACCTTTTTCAAATAATGGATGTTGAGGTAATTTATTTTTCTCCATGTAATAGAAAATATCTTTTTTAGACCAGTGTAAAAGTGGTCGGAGAGTTAAACGTTCTCTAATGTAATCAATATTAGACATTGATTGTCTGTTCTTTGTTTGGTCTTTTCTCACCCCGCTTGCCCAGCAGAGAACATTTAGGTCTGAGAAAGCTTTTTCAAGAGGTGCAACTTTCCGAATCAGATGATATTTTTCAAGATCTTTTTGTACTCCTGTTTCCCAAAGACGACCATTTAAGGCCTCCATTCTCGCTGGAGATAAGGGACTTTGGGCAACTACTAAATTTAATTCGAGAAGTGTTGTTAATTTTTCTGCGTAATTGTATGTTTCTGGTGGCAAATAGCCAGTATCAATCCAAATAACTTTTGGTTTTTGTTTAGATTTTAATTTCACCGTCATGTGAAGTAAGACAGCAGATTGGATCCCAAAACTGGTGGTAACAACAAATCTCTCATCAAATTGCTCCAAAGCCCATTGAATTTGATCCTGAGAGGAGAGTTTCTCTAGATCTTTGCTTGTCTCATGAATTGATTTCATCAGAGCAGGTTGAGGCAATTGAGCGGCGTTTCTCAAATCATTGATGTAATTGTCTTTAGATTCTTTCTTCATGTTTGAGTTTTGAATGCCGAATTAGTCAAAGTTTGTTTAGGGTCTTTGAAATCATCTTAGATCTAGTCCCTATGGACTTGAACAATTTGAAATCTGATCCAATTGTTGTTGTTGGTGGTGGCTTCGGAGGACTTTCCACTGTCCAAGCATTATTAGCTTGGTCGGATGGAACGCCAATCATTTTGATTGATCAAAGCCCAAGATTTGTTTTTAAGCCATTTCTTTATGAATTATTAAGTGGTGAGCTTGAATTATGGGAGGTTGCACCTAAATATTCTGCTTTAGCTTCAGAGTTAGGATTTATTTTTTTAGAAGAGTGTGTTGTTGAAGTTGATGGACTAGAAAGAAAGTTAATTACTTCATCGGGGACTGAAGTTACATACTCTCAACTTCTCATAAGCACTGGAGTAACAACTGATTTTTCTTTTCTCCCAGGTTTGAAAGAATATGCTTATGGTTTCTCTAGTTTGAATGATCTCGTAAGAATTAAAGAGTTAATAACCTCAATCAATAATTCTTCTAACCACTCAAATCCTTTGATTATCGCTGGAGCAGGACCAACTGGCGTTGAGCTCGCATGCAAAGTATCTGATTTAGTTAATAATAGAGTAGAAATATACTTGGTCGATAAAGGTAATAAAATTTTATCTAAATCTAAATCTTTTAATAGGGAAAAAGCAATAGAGGCAATAGCTGAGAGAAATATCAAGATTTATTTAGAATATTATATTGAATCAATAAATGAAAATACTGTAGAACTTTCTACGGTTGAGACTGAAAGAAAGAATTCTCTAAAAATTAATTATTCTGGCGTGCTTTGTACCGCTGGATTAAGCCCTCGTCGATTACCATTTGTAGATCATCTTTTAGATGAAAATAAGAAGATTAAAGTAAACAAATTTTTGCAAATTAACGAATATCAGAATATTTTTTTTGCTGGAGATATCGTATTTTGTGAGGATGAACCTTTTCCTTCTTCAGCTCAAGTAGCTATTCAGCAGGGTTTGTTAACAGCTCAAAATATTATTTCTCTTAGAAAGGGAAACAAACTTAAATCATTTCAATTTGAAGATCTTGGAGAAATGTTGAGTCTAGGAATTGGCAATGCATCAATAACTGGATATGGAGTTACTTTGGCGGGATCTATGGCTTTCAAAATCAGGCATTTTGCATATTTAATGCGAATGCCAGGTTTTTCTCTACCTTTAAAATCTGCAGGATCAAGGTTATTAGGTAAAAAATAATTAATCGTTTATTTTCGCAATATCCTAAGTTCCTTTTCACAGTATTCTTAAAATAAATACTTGGATAGAGTCAGTTGAAAAGGTTATGAATTCAATAATATGAATGAGATATCCACTGTTTTAGATAATCCTAAAGCTGTCATAACTTTGGCAGTCTTGACTATTGCAGTTTTTTTGTTCGTAAGTAGTGCTCTGGCTCCTGAACTGACTGGGCTTCTAAGCGTTGCATTATTGATGGCTACTGGAGTTCTGTCACCTCAAAAAGCATTGGCTGGTTTTGGAAGCCCTGCATTGATTACATTGATGGGTTTATTTGCTGTTTCTGCTGCACTTTTTAAAAGTGGTGCCCTTGATCGTTTAAGGGAGTTAATTGCCTCTGAAAGTATTAGAACTCCGCGCAGATTGATAGCTTTGCTCGGATTAGTTGTTGCTCCTGTCTCAGGTGTCGTTCCCAATACTCCTGTAGTTGCCTCACTTTTACCAGTAATCGAAGCTTGGTGCGTCAAGCGAAAGCTATCTCCATCACGTGTATTGTTACCATTATCTTTCGCGACGGTATTGGGTGGGACTTTAACTCTTTTAGGTAGTTCAGTTAATTTGTTGGTCAGCGATATTAGTGATCAACTTGGTTACGGTCCCTTTGATTTATTTACTTTTACAGCAATAGGAGTACCGATATGGTTATTTGGGACAGCATATATGATGCTTGCTCCACAATCTCTATTGCCAGATAGAGGAAGGATTAGTTCAGAATATGGAGGAAGTTCGGATCAAACTGGTTATTTTACGGAAGTTACAATTCCGTCTGATTCTGAACTTGTTGGACATTCATTGAGAAATAGCCGCTTACAAAGAAGATTTGATGTTGATGTTTTAGAAATACAGCGAGAAAATGAAATACTTTTACCACCCTTAGCCGATCGGATAATTCAGTCTGGTGATCGTTTGTTGATAAGAATTACGCGGTCCGATCTTTTGCGTTTAAAACAAGAACACACGGTTCAGTTAAATAAAAATTTAGTTATTGAAAAAAATTTTTTTCTGTCCAACATTGATGAAAGCCAACAAACGGTAGAGGTTCTTTTGCCAGCTGGGTCAACCTTGGCTGGGGCAAGTTTGCGTGAACTGCGATTTAGACAAAGACACAATGCGACTGTTTTAGCCTTAAGACGAGGTCAGCAAACTGTTCAGGAGAGATTGGGTCAAGCAATTTTGAGAGAGGGAGACGTATTACTCTTACAAGCTCCCAGAGATTCAATTCGTGGATTACAAGATAGTAATGACCTTCTTGTTTTAGATCAATTTGAGAATGATCTACCCTCTGTTACAAGAAAACCGATTGCAATTGGTATTGCAATCGCTATGTTGATCATTCCTTCAATTACTGACTTACCACTAGTAGCTTCGGTTCTCATGGCAGTAATTGCTATGGTGTGGGGTGGATGTTTAAGACCCGCAGAGGTACAAAGATCAATTCGACTCGACGTAATTCTTTTGCTTGGATCTCTTACAAGTTTTAGTGTCGCAATGCAGACCACTGGTCTTGCTGATGCTTTTGCCAATATTTTAATTTTTATATTGCAAGACTTATCTACTTATTCCGCTTTACTAGTAATTTTTCTCTCTACTACAATATTTACTCAATTTGTAAGTAACGCTGCTTCGGTGGCTCTTTTGGCGCCAATTGCTGTTCAATTGGCGCCCACTATGGGACTACCTCCTTTGGCTTTATTGATAACCGTACTTTTTGGCGCTAGTCAATCTTTTCTTACTCCTATGGGTTATCAGACAAACCTTATGGTATTTGGCCCTGGCCGTTATCAGTTCTTAGATGTAATTAGATACGGAGCTGGGTTGACAATTTTAATGACGTTTCTTGTCCCTGGGTTGATTTTGCTAAAGTATAGTATTTCTTAAATATGTTGGATATGATTATTAACTTAGGGAAAAATTCAAGGATTTTCTTTCATCTTGATTATTTAATCTTTTCAGAATTAGTTTCCATTTATTTTCAAAAAAAGTGAGTATTAGGCAAGAAACTTATAGAAGGCTTACGGTTCCGCAGTTTACAGTGGTAACAGGATTACTTGTGATTACTTTTGGAACATTATTATTAGCTACACCTTTTTGTTCTAATGCAAATGTAGGTCTATGGGAGGCATTATTTACGGCAACTTCTGCTGTCACAGTTACGGGATTATCTATTATTGATATAGGTATAGATTTGACATTTTTTGGACAATTAATTTTATCGATTATGTTATTAACTGGGGGCCTAGGTTTAATGGCTATTACTACATTTTTACAGGGCTTTATTGTTAGTGGAACAGAATTAAAAACACGTCTAGATAGAGGGAAAACTCTTGATGAATTTGGAGTCGGTGGTGTGGGAACGACGTTTAAAGGGATTGCAATTACAGCATCTATTCTTATTTTTCTTGGTGCGATTACTTTATATTTTTTTGGTTTCAACGATATAACTAGCTCTAGTGAGAGGATTTGGGCGTCAATTTTTCATAGTATATCTGCTTACAATAATGCTGGTTTTAGTTTATGGTCATCTAGTTTACAAGATTATAGAAGTAATTGGATAGTGAATTTTGTTTTAATTACTTTAATTGTATTGGGTGGTTTTGGATGGAGAGTAACTAATGATATTTGGATAAATCGTAGATCTTTAAAATTGAGAAATTTAAGTCTTCATACTCGTTTAGTAATTAGATCATCTTTCATATTGATTTCTCTGGGGTTCTTCGGATTGATTTTTACTGAATCCTTAGCTAGAGGTAGTTTCTTTTCGTTGATTGATTTCGATGATCGTATTTTAACCGCTCTATTTACTTCTGTTAGTTCGCGAACTGCAGGCTTTACGAATTTACCTATCTCAATTGAGAGTGTCTCTGACTCTGGTCTCCTATTGATAATGTTTCTTATGTTTATTGGGGCAAGCCCAGGTGGCACTGGAGGAGGAATTAAGACTACAACTATTGCTGCATTAATGGCAGCCACAAGAGCAACTCTACGTGGTCAAAATGAAATAATTATTCGGAATCGTCAGGTATCTGACAAAGTAATTCTTAAAGCTGTTGGTATAACTGTTGGTTCATTTTTATTTGTATTAATTATGGCTCTATTATTAAGTTTGAGTAATGGATTAAATAGTGGAGAGAATTTTTCATTTTTAGAAATGCTTTTCACTTGTATTTCTGCTTTTGCAACTGTAGGTTTTGATCTGGGCGTGACCTCTAAGCTAGGACATGTAGGTCAATTAATTCTGATTATTGGAATGTTCGTTGGCAGACTGGGAATCCTTTTATTCTTGAGCGCTGTATGGCAAGCTCTTAATAAAAGTAAGCTTCAACATCGAAATCGAATTGGCTATCCAAAGGAGGATCTCTATGTTTAAGGAGGACAAATTATGAGTGATTGGTGGCAATGGTCTCCCATGAAAGCAAACCAGAAACTTGGGTTTGCTGTAGTTGGAATTGGTCGTTTTGGAAGCGCAGTTTGTAGAGAGCTATTGAGAAATGGTGCTGATGTTTTAGCTGTTGATTTCTCAGAGAAGGCAATAGAGGAATTACGTCAACTCGAGCCAACAATTGAAGCGAGGGTGGTTGACTCAACGGATGAAGAGTCTATGAAAGAGGCAGGTGTTCTTGAAATGGGGACTGTAGTAGTAGGTATTAGTGAGCCAATTGAGGCAAGTATTACGACAACTCTTATTGCTAAAGACACAGAGGGGAGTTTAGTCAAACAGGTTATTGCTAGAGCAACAAGTGATCTTCATGAAAAAATGCTGAAAAGGGTGGGCGCTGATCGGGTGGTATTCCCTTCAAGAATGCAAGGAGAAAGATTGGGCTTGGAATTGGTTAGACCTAATTTGATTGAAAGATTAGAACTCGATGATAAAACCGGTATTGATGAGATTAAAGTGCCTGAAGTATTTGTAGGACGTTCTTTACGAGATTTGAATCTTAGAAAAAATTATTTTGTTAATGTCTTAGCTGCTGGCCCTGCTCAATTATTAACTGTTAATCCTCCGGCGAAATATATTTTGGAAAAAGATCATGTCCTTGTGGTTATGGGTTCAATGGAAGATCTTCAAAAGCTGCCTCAAATTTAATCTATGCGTGTATTGGGTTTGATGAGTGGTACAAGTGCGGATGGAATAGATGCAGTTTTAGTTGATTTTACAGGTGATCCTTCAAAGCCAAAATGGAAAATTTTAAACACATGTTCTTATGAATATCCTTCATCAATTAGAGAAAAAATTATACAAGTAGGTCAAGGATTAAAAATTGGTAGCAAAGATTGGTTCGAGTTGGCTGAGGAAATTACGGAACTTAATGCTTTTGCTGCAAGAACTTGTGACCCTGATTCAACCGCAGAGGTTGTTGGATGTCACGGCCAAACTTTATTTCATAGAAGTGTAAAAAAATCTAAAAGAGGAGGTAGTCTTCAAATTCTTTTAGGACCTTTACTTGCAAATCTTTTAGATCAAATTGTTATTTATGATTTTAGATCTAAGGATATTGCTTCAGGTGGGCATGGTGCTCCTTTAGTAGCGTTAGTCGATGAAGCCTTAGTTGGAAGGTTATGTGGATGGCGAGGAGTCCTTAACCTTGGTGGAATTGCTAATCTTACAATTATTCCACCTAAAACTGGAATTGATAAAACTTCTGAATGCTTAGGCTGGGATTGCGGACCGGCTAACTCTTTAGTTGATTTAGCTATTCAAGAATGTACAAATTCATCTTTAACTTTTGATAAGAATGGATCATTAGCATCTCTTGGGATTCCTAAATTAGAAATCATCGAAAAGTGGTTGAGGGATCCTTTTTTTCATCTAGAACCTCCACGATCTACAGGTAGAGAACAATTTGGTTTTCAATATTTACAAAAAAGAAAAAAGGAATTGGGTGATATATCAAAAGAAGATTTAATATCAACATTAACTACATTTACCGCATCCATTATCTCTCAAGACTTAGATAACCTTTTTAAGCTTAAAAAGATATCTTTAATTGAGCTTTTGGTTGCTGGAGGTGGAAGTAGAAATCTATTTTTAATGAAGCAACTACAGAAACAATGTTGTGGTATACATGTTCGTCCAATACATGAAATTGGTATTCCATCGCAATCTAGAGAAGCCCTGGTTTTTGCAACTTTATCTTGGTGGAACTTTTTAGGGAAAAAAGTTAACCCGAAGTACATAACAGGAGCAAATAAATCTATTTTATATGGAGTACGAGTTGATCCTTAAGTTAACTGATTTAATAGTTAATTTCTTTTGAATTTTAATCTTTTCGGAATACCTTTTAATCTTTGTGTTTTTTGTTTTTCTAATGCGTTTATGAAATTTTGTGTTTTAATTTCTTTTGTTTCTAATTCTTTAGTTGCTGAACTCTCTTTTAATTCATGATACTTGACTCCTTCTTGAATTAAAACTTTGGCCATATTGCTTACAGTTCTAGATTCTCTTTCCGCTAACTCTGACAATCTTTCACATAAATCTTCTGGCAGAACAACTTGTATGCGGGGCGATTTTTGCTTCCCGTTCGATGAGCTTTGACGAGTAGCCATGCGTACAAAGAACTACCAAGTAGTAAATAGTGTACACTTGTACGCAAGGGTAGTATCCTTGTGTATGATACTTACTGATCTGGCCAGCTTTGCCTTCTCAACCTTTACTTAAAATTTTTGATTTTAAAGGAGTATTTCATGTCTAAGCCATCTCTTCCTCAAACATCTAAAGCTCTTTCTGCGCATGTTGTTGCCGAGAAAGGAACTGTAAAACGACAGAGACGGAAGAGTCGTAGTAACGGTAAGAATGGAGATGTTCTAATTTCTGCTGTTGTGAGTTCTTATTTATTGACTCATTTACACCATGTTTTGCAAAGAGCGGAATATGGGGCCAGCAAAGAAGGGAGATCTTCTCATGCTGCAAACTTTGCTCAACTCCGTAAAGTCCTCTGCATGGATGCTAGAAGCATGAAAGACGCGTCTGCTTTAGGTTTAAAGGAAAGTGATTTAGATATGTGCAATGAATCTGGTAGTTTTGAGACAAAAGCTGCATAATTGCATATTCTTTAATTAGTCAAAATTTTTCTTATGAGCGGCAATGCTGCAGAGCTTTATAAGCTTATCAATGCAGATCCAAATAAAAAACAAGATCTTTTTCGTCAAGCTCTTCAAAACCCTAAAGGTGCGATGCAATCTATATGTGCATTTGGGATTGAAATGAATTTGCCAGTTACCTCAGAAGAGGTAAAAGAATATCTGACTAAAGTTGATGATTTAGATACCAAACAATGGCTTATAAAGGCTAGAGGTGGGTTGTAATTAATTTTTGAATGAAGAGTGTATTTCTAATACATCTTGACTGGTTTCTCTAATTCCTCTTCTTTCGTAGCCACCTCCACCTGCCATAGTCCAAAAAAACCAATAACTGGGAATTGCAAGAGCTGCGGCGAGTACTAAAGCAGCTATTTGTTCGACTCTTAACATGGCTTACTTAAGTAATGTAATTTAAATCAGTTAGCATCTTTCAAAGCTAAATGATTCAAGGTAATTCTCTTGAGGTCTTATTGTAGTGTTGCGACTAGAGAAGATTAGTAAAATTTATCCCACTGGCGAAGTCTTGAAAGATGTCAGTTGGGAAATTAGAAATGGAGAGAGAATTGGTTTGGTCGGAGTCAATGGAGCAGGGAAATCAACACAATTAAAAATTATTGCTGGATTAGAAGAAGCAACTGATGGATCTTTGATTAGTGAAGGGGATCCATCGATTGCATATTTAAAACAGGAATTTGATGTTGATCTTTCAAGAACTGTTAGAGAAGAGTTATTTGAGGCATTTAAAGAAGCATCTGACTTACTTCACAGTCAAAAATTAATTCAAGAAAATATGGAATCTGAATTAGCTTCTGAAGATTTAGATTACCTAAACTTATTAATCAAAGAATTAAGCTTGATTCAAAGCAAATTTGAATCAATAAATGGTTACGATTTAGAATCTAAAGTTGAAAAGTTATTACCCACTATTGGTTTTAACCAAAATGAAGCAGACAGACTAGTTGGAGACTTCTCGGGTGGATGGCAGATGAGAATAGCTTTAGGAAAAATTTTATTGCAAAGCCCTGATTTATTGTTACTTGATGAACCAACTAATCATTTAGATTTAGAAACGATTGAATGGTTAGAGAACTATTTACTTAATCAGAAAGTTGCTATGGTAATTGTTAGCCATGATAGATCTTTTTTAGATAAAGTTTGTACCAGAATTGTTAATACCGAGAGAGGTCAATCTAAAAGCTATCTTGGAAATTATACGTCATACCTTCAACAGAGAGATTTTGAATTGGAATCAACAAAAGTTGCATACGAGAAACAACAGAAGGATATGCAAGTTCAAAAGGCATATATAGAAAGATTTCGAGCAAGTGCCACAAGAAGTACACAAGCTAAAAGTAGAGAAAAGTTATTAGATAAAGTTGAAAAAATAGAAGCTCCTGAGAATAACTTAAAAGGCCCTAATTTTAAATTTTTGGATGCTCCCCGTCCTGGCAGGGATATATTAAGTATTAAGGATTTAACCCATAGCTATGAAGATAATATCTTATTTTTAGGAGCCTTTCTAGAGCTTGAGCCAGGAGAACGAATAGCATTTTTAGGCCCAAATGGTTCTGGAAAATCTACTTTACTGCGACTAATTATGGGTTTAGAAGAACCTGATGAAGGATCTATTATGATAGGAAAATATAATATTATACCTAGTTATTTTGAACAAAATCAAGCAGAGGCCTTGGAATTAGAAAAAACAGTAATTGATACAATTTCGCAATCTGTACCTGATTGGACACAAACAGAAATTCGTTCTCTATTAGGTAGCTTTGGTTTGACGAAGGATTCGGTTTTTAAGGAGGTCAGTCAGATCAGTGGAGGAGAGAAAGCAAGGCTTGCTTTAGCTTTAATGATTATTAAGCCATCAAATTTGCTTATTCTTGATGAACCGACAAACCATTTAGATATCCCTTCAAAGCAAATGCTAGAGGAGGCATTGTCCAATTATAACGGCACTGCATTAATAGTTTCCCATGATCGATATTTTATTTCAAAAGTTGCAAACAAAATTGTAGAAATAAGAGATGGTCAATTAATTAAGTATCAAGGTGATTACAAATACTATAAAGAAAAAAAAATCGAAGAAGCACAAGAAAAAGAAAAAGAATTACAATTAGCCGAGCGTGAAAGAAAAAGGCTGGCCAATCGAGAAAAGCAGCGTAAGAAGAAAAAAACTAAATAAAAGTAATTATTATATAAAATTTTTTAACTTATAACTGAAGATCATAAATATC